>NZ_JBLYUB010000004.1:0-357858 GCF_049999945.1 Planosporangium spinosum
GGAGTGGGGTGGGACGGGGGTGGCTAGGCGGCCAGGCCGAGCGTCTGGGCGGCGGCCCGGCCATTGGCGTGGCTGGCGCCGTACGTGGTCACGAAGGCGCGGACGTGGCGCGGCCGCCACGACGACGGCCAGCCCATCTCCACCACCACGGCGGGTACCGCGGCGGCGACCGCCTCGACCAGCACCGCCGCGCCGGGCAGGCGGTGCACGTTGCGCCCGACGAACACGACCGGGCGGCCGGCGGCGCGCGTGACCAGGCCGGCCGGGTCGGTCCCGGCGGGTACCAGCCGGACCTCCTCGGTGCCGTCGAGGTGGGGGCCGAGGCCCCACGGCACCCGGCCGACGGCGATGGACGACTCGGACTCCAGCTGGACGACCAGGGGAGTGTCGAAGCCGTCGAGGGAGCCCTCGACCCGTACGGCGCCCAGCGCGGCCGGGTACCCGAGACCCAGGTCCGCCTCGACGGCGCGCGGTCCGCGGGCGGTCCACGACGCCAGCGCCGCGGCGCGCCCGGCCGCCTCCTCGACCCGCGCGAGCGACAGCCGGCCGTCGCCGATCGCGGTGGCGATCTCCGCGGCGGTCGCTTCGACCAGCGGGGCGTCCACCCGGGCGCCGATGCAGAGCAGGTCCGCGCCGGCCGCGAGGGCGAGGACCGCCGCCTGCGGAATGCCACCGGCGTGGTCGGTCGAGCCGCGCATCTCCAGCGCGTCGGTGATCACGGCACCGGTGAAGCCCAGCTCGTGGCGGAGCAGGTCGACCAGGGCGGCGCGGCTGAACGTGGCGGGCAGCGCGCCGGTGAGGGCGGGTACCCGGATGTGCGCGGTCATGATCGCCTGGGTGCCGGCGGCGAACGCGGCGGCGAAGGGCGGTAGTTCACGGGCGCGGAGCACGTCCAGGGGTGCCTCGACGGTGGGCAGTTCCAGGTGCGAGTCGGCGACCGTGGCGCCGTGGCCGGGGAAGTGCTTGGCGCAGGCGGCCACGCCGACCTCCTGCAGGCCGGTCACCGCCGCGGCGGCGTGCGCGGCGACCCGGGCGGGGTCGGCGCCGAAGCTGCGGGTACCGATGACGGGGTTGTCGTCGGCGGTGTTGACGTCGATGGTCGGGGCGATGTCCAGGTTGACGCCGACGCCGGCGAGTTCGGTGCCGATGGCGCGGTACACGCGGCGGGTGAGGTCGGTGTCGTCGACCATGCCGAGGGCGGCGTTGCCGGGGTACGGGCTGCCCTCGGCGTGGGCCAGCCGGGTGACGTCGCCGCCCTCCTCGTCGATGCCGACCAGCACGTCGGCGCGCGCGGCCCGCAGCCGGGCGGTCAGGGCGGCCAGTTGCGGGCGGTCCACGACGTTGTACCCGAACAGCACGTGCCCGGCGAGGCCGTCGGCGACCAGTTCGGTGGCCCAGGCCGGTGCCTCGGCGCCGGGGAAGGCGGCGAGCAGCGTGCGCAGCGCGAGTCGGCGCAGACCTCTGTCAACCGTCACGATCTCTCCCTTCGCCGCCGGTGCCCGCCCCACCGAGGTGTCGAAAGCGGCCTACCAGCCCGTACGCTAACCCTATTCTTAAGGTGATCACACGCATTAGTAAACTTTCTTAACCTGAAAAAGGTCGTCCCTCCCATGAGTCCATCCCCCATGCCGGGCACGCCGCGTCTGCTGCGCGCCCTCAACGACCGCGCCGCGCTGGAACTGTTGCTGACCAAGGGCCCCCTCACGCGTGCGCAACTGGGGGAGCTGACCGGCCTGTCCAAGGTCACCGCATCCCAACTGGTGGAGCGCCTGGAGGAGCGGGGCCTGGTGACCCGGGTCGGAGAGCTCGCCGGCGGCCGTGGCCCCAATGCCCAGATGTACGCCGTCGTACCCGCGACCGCGTACGTCGTGGGCGTGGAGGTGGGGCCGCAGCACGTGGTCGCCGCCGCCGCCGACATCACCGGTACCGTCGCGGGCCGGGTCGACGTGTCCATCGGGGACGCGGACGACCCCGTCGGCGTCGTCCACGCCGCCGTCGTCGAGGCGGCCGAGGCGGCCGGCGCGCCGCTGTCACGGGTACGCCGGGTCGTCCTCGGCACCCCCGGCCTGGTCGACCCGACGACCAACGAGATCTCGTTCGCATGGGACCTGCCCAAGTGGCACCGCGGTCTGCTCGGCGCGCTGCGGGCCGACCTCGACCGCCCGGTGGTGTTCGAGAACGACGTCAACCTCGCCGCCGTCGCCGAGGCGCACGCCGGCGCCGCCGTCGACGTCTCCGACTTCGTCCTCGTCTGGGTCGGCCGGGGCGTCGGCCTCGCCGTGGTCCTCGGCGGCCGCCTGCACCGGGGCGCCACCGGTGCCGCCGGCGAGATCGGCTACCTGCCGGTACCGGGTGCGCCGGTGCCGCGTGACGTCTCCCGGCGGGCCAAGGGCTCGTTCCAGCAGCTCATCGGCGCCGACGCGGTCCGCGCCCTGGCCCGCGAGCACGGCTTCAAGGCCGCCAGCGGCGCCGAGGCCGTCCGGGCGGCCGTCGCCGCGGGTACCCAGGGCGGCCCGATCCTCGACGAGATCGCCCGCCGGCTCGCGCTGGGCGTCGCCGCGGTCGGTGTCGTGCTCGACCCGGCGCTGGTCGTCCTCGCCGGGGACATCGGCCAGGCCGGCGGCGCGGCGCTGGCCCAGCGGGTGGAGCACGAGGTCGCCGCGATCTCGCTGGCCTCGCCCCGGGTCGTCAGTACCGGGGTGGCCGCCGAGCCGGTACTCAACGGCGCACTGCTGACCGGGCTGGAGGCCGTACGCGAGGAGGTCTTCGGCTCCACCGTCGACGGCACCTGACGCCCACCGCCGACGTACCTCACACCCACGGCGCGGCGGTGACGTGGTTGGATGGTCGGCGTGTCCGCACCTGCTCAATCCGCCGTGCACCCACCCACCGTCGACCCCGACGTGGTGATCGACCTCGACTCGGTGACCGTACGACGCGGGAGTACCGACCTCGTCCGGGACGTCACCTGGCGGGTCGAGCTGGACGAGCGCTGGGTGGTGCTCGGCCCGAACGGCGCCGGCAAGACCACGCTGCTCAACCTGGCGTCCGCCCGGCTGCACCCCACCCGGGGCACCGTGCACGTCCTGGGGGAGCGGCTGGGCCGCGTCGACGTGCACGAGCTGCGGACCCGTATCGGCCTGGCCAGCGCCGCGCTGGCCGGGCGCATCCCGCCGGACGAGACCGTGCGCGACGTCGTGGTGACGGCGTCGTGGTCGGTACTGGGCCGGTGGCGCGAGAGCTACGACCCGATGGACGTCGCCCGCGCCGGTGCGCTGCTGGAGCAGTTGGGCATGGCCGCGCTGGTCGACCGGCAGTACGGCACCCTGAGTGAGGGCGAGCGCAAGCGCACCCAGATCGCCCGGGCCCTGATGACCGACCCGGAGCTGCTGCTGCTCGACGAGCCGGCGGCCGGCCTGGACCTCGGCGGCCGGGAGGATCTGGTGCGCCGGTTGGCCGAACTGGCCATGGACCCGGACGCTCCGGCCATGGTGCTGGTCACCCACCACGTGGAGGAGATCCCGCCCGGGTTCACCCACGCGCTGCTGCTGCGCGAGGGTGCGGTGGTGGCCGCCGGGCTGCTGCACGACACCCTGACCGCGGAGAACCTGTCCAAGACGTTCGGGGTGCCACTGGCGCTGACCGTCGCCGACGGCCGGTACGCCGCCCGCGCCGCCTGACCAGCTCGCCGGGCGCCGCCCGACGCCGTTCGGCGCCGCCCGGTCGCCCTTGATCGTCGCAACTTACCGGAAGTTGTGGTCTCCATAGGCCTCTGTGACCACAACTTCCCGGAAGTTGTGACGATCATGGGGGTGAAATCGACGATCATGGGGGTGAAATCAGGGTCGCGTCCCTGAGGTTCAGGTTGCGCGCACCGGGGACCATCGAAGACGTGCGACTCGTTCTCAACGTCCTGTGGCTGGTCTTCGGCGGTCTGTTTCTCGCCCTCGGGTATGCGATCGCCGGGCTGGTCTGCTGTGCCCTCATCGTCACGATCCCGTTCGGGGTGGCCTCGTTCCGGATGGCCAACTACGCGCTGTGGCCGTTCGGGCGCACGGTCGTACCGAAGCCGACGGCGGGCATCGCCTCCGCGGTCGGCAACGTCATCTGGTTCGTCGTCGCCGGCTGGTGGCTCGCGCTCGGCCACATCCTCACCGCCATCGCGCAGGCGGTCACGATCATCGGCATCCCGCTGGCGATCGCCAACCTCAAGCTCGTACCGGTGTCATTGATGCCGCTGGGCCACGAGATCGTCGACGTCGACGAGCGGCGGGTGGGTGACCTGCGGGCGGCGGGGGCGCGCTGAGGCGCGCCGCTTGGCCGGGTTCCGCGGGGCCGGGACCGCGACACCCATCCGAACCCACCGACTGGAGAGCCGTGAGCGCAGCCATCGACGTGACCGTCGCCGCGCCGGTCCATCCCCGGGATGGGCGGCCCGCACCGCGCTGGGCGGTCCGGATCGCCCACCTGATCCCGCTGCTGGTGCTGCCGTCCGGGGTGTGGCGGCTCTGTCTCGCCCTCGGACTCTCCATGGGCCTGGTGGAGAACGGCACCCCGGTGCGGATGCACGGCTGGGTCGAGACCGCCTATGTGATCGGGCTGAGCGTGGTCTCCGAGGCGGTCGCCCTGCTCTCTCTCGGGCTGGTGCGGCCCTGGGGTGAGCGGGTGCCGCGCGGGGTGCCTGTGCTGGGTGGCCGGCGGGTACCGCCGCTGGCCGCGGTCGCCGCCGCCACCGCCGGTTCGGTCGCGCTCATCCTGATCTGGACCTTCGCCACGGTCAACTTCCTGACCCCGGGCCGTAACAGCCTCGAGTTCGGCAGCGGATGGGCCGGCCCCCTGCTGATGGTGTGCTACCTGCCGCTGCTGTCATGGGGGCCGTTGCTGCTGGTGATCACCTGGGCCTACCGTCGCCGCCGCTGCCGGGACTGACCGGCATCGGCGTCGCCGGCGCTCCGCGGCCCGCCGTGCCGCCCGGTGCTGGGGCTGGATCGCCAAGGCCCGGAGGACCCACGCCGGGGCCAGGCGCAACTCGATAGGCTGCCGGCGAGGTCACGACGAGGTGAGGAGGCGGGCGTAGTGGGTGAGCTCGTGCGACTGGAGGTCGCGGACGGTATCGGCACGATCCGGCTGGACCGGCCGCCGATGAACGCGCTCAACATCCAGGTACAGGAGGAGCTGCGCGAGGCCGCGCGCCGGGCGACGGTCGACGACGCGGTCCGCGCGGTCATCGTGTACGGCGGGGAGAAGGTCTTCGCCGCCGGCGCGGACATCAAGGAGATGGCCGGCATGGGGTACGCCGACATGGCGCCCCGCGCACCGGAGATCTCGCGTGCCGTGGACGCGGTCGCCCGCATCCCCAAGCCCGTCGTCGCGGCCATCACCGGGTACGCCCTGGGCGGCGGCTGCGAGCTGGCGCTCGCCTGCGACTGGCGGATCGTGGCGGCCGACGCGAAGCTCGGCCAGCCGGAGATCAACCTGGGCATCATTCCGGGTGCCGGCGGTACCCAGCGGCTGGCCCGCCTGGTCGGCCCGGCGAAGGCCAAGGACCTGTGCATGTCCGGCCGGTTCGTGGACGCCGACGAGGCGCTGCGCATCGGGCTGGTCGACAAGGTGGTGCCGGCCGGCGAGGTGTACGACGCCGCCCTGGCCATGATGCGGCAGTACACGAAGGGTCCCGCGCACGCGCTGCGCGCGGTGAAGCTCGCGATCGACGGCGGTCTGGACATGGACCTCGCCTCCGGCCTGGCGTGGGAGAGCCAGCTGTTCGCCGCGTTGTTCGCCACCGAGGACCGTTCCGAGGGCATGGCAGCGTTCGTCGAGAAGCGCAAGCCCGAGTTCAAGGGCCGTTGACGCGGCAGCCGGCGCCGCTCGGCACGGCCGGCGGCCCGGTGGCCGGCGCGATCGGTCGCCCGGTACTGGTCGGCACGGTCGCCCGGCGCCGGTGGCCGGCGCGATCGGTCGCCCGGCGCCGGTTTCCCGAGAACGCTTCACGTTTTTCCTACCGGGCGGTAACCTGCACCGACGGTATGCGACAGGAGGGCCGGCGATGACGGAGCAGTACGAAGGCCACGGCGGGGACCTTGCCCTCGCGGCGTTGAAGGCCTTCGGCGTCACCGAGATGTTCACGCTCTCGGGAGCGCACGTGTTCCCGCTGTACGACGCCGCCCAGCGGGCCGGGGTGCGACTGCTGGACGTGCGGCACGAGCAGTCGGCGGTCTTCGCCGCCGAGGCGGTGGCCAAGCTCCAGCGCCGGGCCTCCCTCGCCGTTCTCACCGCCGGCCCCGGCGTCACCAACGGCATCTCCGGCCTGACCAGCGCGTACTTCAACGCGTCCCCGGTCGTCGTGATGGGGGGAAGGGCCCCGCAGTTCCGCTGGGGCTCGGGCAGCCTGCAGGAGATGGACCACCTGCCGCTGGTGCGGCCGGTGACCAAGTACGCCGAGACCGTCTTCGCCACCGAGGACATCCCGGCGAAGGTGCACGAGGCGGTCACGGCGGCGCTGACCGCGCACCGCGGCCCCGTCTTCCTCGACTTCCCACTCGAGGTCATCTTCGGTCAGGCCGAGGTGGCGCTGCCCGGACCGGCCGACGTACCGGTGATCGAGCCCGACCCCGACGAGGTCGCGAAGGCGGCCGCCCTGCTCGCCGGCGCCCAGCGGCCGGTCATCATCGCAGGTTCGGACGTGTACACCGGCGGCGCGGTCGCCGCCCTGCGTGAGGCGGCCGAGGCGCTGACCGTACCGGTGTTCACCAACGGGATGGGGCGCGGCGCGCTGCCCCCGGAGCACCCGCTCGCGTTCGCCAAGGCCCGGCGGGTGGCCCTGTCCGGAGCCGACGTCGTCTGCGTCGTCGGTACCCCGCTGGACTTCCGGCTCGGCTTCGGTGACTTCGGCGAGGCCCAGGTCGTCCACATCGTCGACGCGCCGTCGCAGCAGGCGTCGCACGTATCCCCGGCCGCCACGCCCGTCGGCGACCTGCGCCTGATCCTGACGGCGCTGGCCGACCACACCGGCGCCCGGGCCGACCACTCCGACTGGGTGGACACCCTGCGCGCGGGCGAGGACGCCGCCAAGGCCAAGGAGGCCGACGCGCTCGAGGCCGACACCGACCCGATCAAGCCCAGCCGGGTGTACGGCGAGCTGCGCAAGGTGCTCGACCGGGACGCGGTCACGATCGGTGACGGCGGCGACTTCGTGTCCTACGCGGGCAAGTACCTCGAGCCGGCCCAGCCGGGCACCTGGCTCGATCCGGGCCCGTACGGCTGCCTCGGCACCGGCATGGGGTATGCGATGGGGGCCAGGGCGACCTACCCCGAACGGCAGATCTGCGTGCTGATGGGTGACGGAGCGGCCGGCTTCTCGCTGATGGACGTGGAGTCGCTGGTACGGCAGAACCTGCCGGTGGTGATCGTGGTCGGCAACAACGGCATCTGGGGCCTGGAGAAGCACCCGATGCGGATGCTGTACGGCTACGACGTCGCCGCGGACCTCCAGCCGGGCCTGCGCTACGACGACGTGGTCCGCGCGCTCGGCGGTGCCGGCGAGACCGTGGCGAAGGCCGGCGATCTCGGACCGGCGCTGCGGCGGGCGTTCGACGCCGGCGTGCCGTACCTGGTGAACGTGCTGACCGACCCGGAGGACGCGTACCCCCGCTCGTCGAACCTGGCCTAACCTGCACTGAAAGTCACGCCGCGTTCATATTTGCGCCGTATCCGGATGGTTGTATCGGGTGACCCCCGGACTTGCGGAATGGATGCGAAGGATGTGGGCGTGACGCGCTGGCAGGTGGCCTGTATCGACATGGCGGGGACCACGGTCCACGACGAGGGCCTGGTGGATCAGGCCGTCACGGTGGCGCTCGCCGGTCAGGGGGTGGCGCCGGGAACGGCCGAGTACGACCGGATGCGGGCGGTGGTCCGTAAGACCCACGGGCAGAGCAAGATCGAGGTGTTCCGCCTCCTGCTCGGCGGGGACGAGCAGCGGGCCCGCGCGGCAAACGAGACGTTCGAGGAGGCGTACGGCCTCCTCGTCGACGACGGCGCCGTGACGCCCATCCCGGGTGCGGTCGAGGCGATCGAGGCGCTGCGGTCCGCCGGCGTGAAGGTGGCGCTCACGACGAGCTTCGCGCGGGCCACCCAGGAGGCGATCATCGAGGCCGTCGGCTGGCGCGGCCTCGTCGACCTGGCGCTGTCTCCGGCCGACGCGGGGCGTGGGCGCCCGTATCCGGATCTGGTGCTCGTCGCCGCGCTGCGGTTGGGTGCGGACGACGTCCGCCGGGTCGCGGTCGTCGGCGACACCCCGCTCGACATGATCGCCGGGCGCCGCGCGGGGGCCGGCCTCGTCGCGGGCGTCCTCACCGGCGCCTGCGACCGGCCGACGCTGCTGGCCGCCGGCGCGACGCACGTGATCGGCTCGGTGGGCGACCTGGCCGACCTGCTGGGCGTACCGCAGTGGCAGCCGTCTCTGCGCCTGGCCTGACGCCGGTCCGGCCGCCGGTGTCGTCCGTGGACTCCGGCGGTTCAGCTCTCGGTCTCGTCCTTGGAGGTACGCCGGCGCAGTTCCTCCTCGCGGCGGCGCAGGTCCGCCTCCCAGCGCCGCAGCAGGTCCTCGTCGTCGCGGCGGGTGCGGGCGGCGAGGTCGCGCAGGAACTCGGGGTCGTCGTCGGGTGCGAGCTGGCGTGGCCGCGACCGCTCGGGGAACCCGTTACCCGCCCGCCACGTTCCCGGTGGCGCCGGCATCTCCCGCTGTGGCCTGCCGGCGACGAACCACACGATCGCGCCGAGCGGGGAGAACAGCAGAATGATGAGGACCCAGGCTGCTTTCGGCAGCCCGCGGATCTCGAAGTCTTCGCAGGACAGACAGTCGATCAGCGCGACGACGAGGAGCGCCAGGTAGACGAGCGCGAGTAAGACGAACAGGCGGCCCATGGCGCCTATCATCGCGCAGACCTCAACCTCTCCGCAGTCTCAGTTTCTCCGCCCAAGATCCGCGCAATGTCGCACTCATTGCTGCCATCCAGGCCGCCGGGACAGCAATGTTCGCGACATTGCGCGGATCTTGGAGCGGATCTCGAAGCGGATCTCGGACCTGTGGCGCTCGCGGTGCCGGGCCTTCCGGCGCGTCCTCCGTGGCCTCAGCCGTTCCGCAGAAGCAACGCGTCCTCCGTGGCCTCAGCCGTTCCGCAGAAGCAACGCGTCCTCCGTGGCCTCAGCCGCTCCGCAGAAGCAACAGGACGGCGCCGACGACGGCGTAGCCGACGACGGCGGCCGTGAGTACGGGCGCCGACCGGCCGGCGGTGCGTGGCCGGTCGGCGGTCAGGGCGCCGATGCGCCGGTGGGCCACCGTGACGACCAGCAGCCAGAGCGCGGCGACGGCGGCGACGCCGAGCGCCCCGCGTGCGGTCAGCCGGGTACCGGCGGCCAGCCGGACGGCCAGTATGGACACCGCCGTCGCCGCGAGGACGGTCCGCCGCCACGACAGGCGTGTGCGCTCCGGCTGCCGACCGGGATCCGGGCGGCCGGGTTCGTCGGGGGAGCCGCCGCTCACCTGCCGACCGCTCCCGCCAGCACCATCGTCACGAGGATGCCGGCACCGAACGCGACGAGCAGGGCGAGTACGGCGGGGAAGCGCGACGGGGGTAGTTCGGTGCCCCGGCGGATCGCCCGCTCGCAGCGGGTCCAGTGGTCGAGTGCCCGGACGGCGACGAGCCCGCCGAGCGCGAGCAGTACGAGGGCGAGCAGGTCACGGGCGATGCCGCCGGACAGGAACTGGGCCACGGCGAGGCCGCCGCCGATCAGTGCGAGCCCGGTGCGCAGCCAGGCCAGGAAGGTGCGTTCGTTGGCCAGCGAGAAGCGGTAGTCGGGCCGCTCACCGACCCGGTGGTTCCCGCTGGGGTCGAACCAGGCGCGGATGGAGCTGAACACTCCGGGATTATGGACCCCAGATGGCGCGCACCTTCCGGCGCAGGCACTTCTCCCGCAGTACCCCACAGGTGCAGCGCGTGCCGTCCAGGTGTGGGCGATGGGGTACGGCCGGCTCGGTCTCCGGCGGGGCCGCCGGATCACTCCGCGCGTCGGCGGACGGGCCGGCCTCCGCCGCGTCCGAGGGCGCCGGATCGTTGTCGGAGTCGGTGGACGAAGTCGACATATCAGACCCCGGTCTCTGGTGCCCCATATTCCAAGGACGGTGAGCCGAGTCACGCCGGTTCAACGCGGGCCGAAACTTACTCGACGGTAACATCGAGGTGTCCGGGGCGAGCCAGGTCACACCGGTCTGTCCCGTAACGTGTGGCGGGGCGAAGGCGCCGTGTCCATCAGGACACTGTCGAGCAGGAGGACGTCGGAGAACGATGAAGATCGTCGTACTCGTCAAGCAGGTGCCGGACTCCGGCGCGGAGCGCAACCTGCGCAGTGACGACAACACCGTCGACCGTGGGTCGGCCAATAACGTGATCAACGAGATGGACGAGTACGCCATCGAGGAGGCGTTGCAGGTCCAGGAGAAACACGGCGGCGAGGTCGTCGTGCTGACCGTGGGCCCCGACCGGGCGACCGAGTCGATCCGCAAGGCGCTGTCGATGGGCCCGGACTCCGCCGTCCATGTCGTCGACGACGCCCTGCACGGCTCGTGCGCCGTCACCACCTCGAAGGTGCTCGCCGCGGCGATCGGTCAGCTCAACGCCGACCTGATCATCTGCGGTGCCGAGTCGACCGACGGTCGGGTGCAGGTCATGCCGCACATGATCGCCGAGCGGCTCGGGGTAGCGGCGCTCACCGGCGCCCGCAAGCTCACCGTCGACGGCTCCACGCTCACCATCGAGCGCCAGACCGAGGAGGGCTACGAGGTCGTCACCGCCTCCACGCCCGCCGTGGTCAGCGTCTGGGACACCATCAACGAGCCGCGGTACCCGTCGTTCAAGGGCATCATGGCGGCCAAGAAGAAGCCGCTGGAGACCAAGTCGCTCGCCGACCTGGGTGTGGCCGCCTCCGAGGTGGGCTTCGAGGGTGCCACCAGCGCGGTCGTCGAGCACAGCAAGCGTCCGCCGCGGCAGGCCGGCAACAAGATCAACGACTCGGGTGACGGCGGCGTGAAGCTCGTCGAGTACCTCGCGTCCGAGAAGTTCGTCTGAGAGGCACGGAGAAGATGGCAGAAGTACTCGTCGTCGTCGAGGCCACGCAGGCGTTCGGCGTCAAGAAGGTCACCCTCGAGCTGCTGACGATCGCCCGTGAGCTGGGCGAGCCGTCCGCGGTCGTGCTCGGCGGGTCCGGTGCGGCCGCCCAGCTTTCGGAGAAGCTCGCCGAGTACGGCGCGCAGAAGATCTACGCCGCCGAGAGCGAAGAGATCGACGGTTACCTGGTCGCCCCCAAGGCGGCCGTGCTGGCCAACCTGGTCAAGTCGGTGTCGCCGGCCGCCGTCCTGCTCGCCTCCAGCCAGGAGGGCAAGGAGATCGCCGGTCGCCTGGCGGTCAAGCTGGAGAACGGCATCCTGACCGACGCCGTCGGCCTGGACGCCTCCGGCGTCGCCACCCAGGTCGTCTTCGCCGGTAGCACCATCGTGAAGTCGAAGGTCACCAAGGGCATCCCGCTGGTGACCGTCCGGCCGAACTCGGTGACCCCGACCCCCGCGCCGGCCTCTCCGGCGGTGGAGAACGTGGCCGTCGAGGTGGGCGCCAACGACAAGTTGGCGAAGGTGGTCAACCGCGTCGCGGAGCAGAAGGGCTCCCGTCCGGAGCTCACCGAGGCCTCGATCGTCGTCTCCGGCGGCCGCGGCGTCGGCAGCGGCGACAACTTCAAGCTGGTCGAGGAGCTGGCCGACCTGCTGGGCGCGGCCGTCGGCGCGTCCCGCGCGGCCGTCGACTCGGGCTTCTACCCGCACCAGTTCCAGGTCGGCCAGACCGGTAAGACGGTCTCGCCGCAGCTGTACGTGGCGCTGGGCATCTCCGGTGCCATCCAGCACCGGGCCGGCATGCAGACGTCGAAGACGATCGTCGCGGTCAACAAGGACGAAGAGGCTCCGATCTTCGAGCTGACCGACTTCGGCGTGGTCGGCGACCTGTTCAAGGTCGTACCGCAGGCGGTCGAGGAGATCCGCAAGCGCAAGGGCTGAGACACCGTACGGCGACGGCGGGGTGGGTGCGTTCGCGCCCACCCCGCCGTCGTTCGCGTTCCCGGCACCCAGGGCGCCACCGGCGGGCGGTACGGGCGGGCCGATAGGCTGGACGCGATGGCCTACCTGGATCATGCCGCTACCACGCCGATGCTGCCCGAGGCGCTGGACGCTTACGTGGCGACCGCCCGCGAGTTGGGCAATGCCTCGTCGCTGCACGCGCCGGGCCGCCACGCCCGCCGCCGGGTGGAGGAGTCGCGGGAGCGGATCGCCGCGGCGCTGGGCGCCCGACCGTCCGAGGTGATCTTCACCAGCGGTGGCACCGAAAGCGACAATCTCGCCGTCAAAGGCATCTTCTGGGCGCGGCGCACCGGTGACCCGGCCCGGACCAGGGTGGTCGCTTCCTCGGTGGAGCACCACGCGGTCCTGGACTCGGTGGAGTGGCTGGCCCGGCACGAGGGCGCGACGGTCACCTGGTTGCCCGTCGACGGCGCCGGCCGGGTCGAGGTGGATGCGCTGCGCGAGGTGCTCGCCGAGTACGGCGACGAGGTGGCGTTCGTCACCTCGATGTGGGCCAACAACGAGGTCGGCACCGTCCAGCCGGTCGGCGAACTGGCGGAGATCTGCGCCGGGTACGGCGTGCCGCTGCACACCGACGCGGTACAGGCGGTAAGCCAGGTACCGGTCGACTTCGCCGGCAGCGGGGTCGCTGCCCTCACCGTGACCGGCCACAAGCTGGGCGGCCCGATCGGGGTCGGCGCCCTCGTGCTCGGCCGGGACGTCGAGTGCACGCCCCTGCTGCACGGCGGCGGGCAGGAGCGGGATGTCCGCTCCGGCACCCTCGACGTGCCCGGCATCGTGGCGTTCGCCACCGCCGTGGAGAGCTCGGTCAAGGGCCGGGCCGAGTACGCCGCACGGGTCGGCGCGATCCGGGACGCGCTGGTCGCCGGGGTATGCGCCGCCGTGCCGGACGCGGTCCTGAACGGCGACCCGGTCGACCGGCTGCCCGGCAACGCGCACTTCTCGTTCCCCGGCTGCGAGGGCGACGCGCTCCTGCTGCTGCTCGACGCGCAGGGCATCGCCTGCTCGACCGGTTCGGCGTGCTCGGCCGGGGTGGCCCAGCCCTCCCACGTCCTGCTCGCGATGGGTGCCGACGACGACCGCGCCCGGTCGTCGCTGCGGTTCACCCTCGGGCACACCTCGACCCTCGATGAGGTCGCCGCGCTGGTCGCCGCGCTGCCCGCCGCCGTCGAGCGGGCCCGGCGGGCCGGGGCCGTGCGGGCTGCCCGCGGCTGACACCACCTGGCTCTGGTCCGACGGGCACCGGTTGGCCCGCGGCTGACACCACCTGGCTCTGATCCGACGGGCACCGGCTGGCCCTGGCCCGTCCGACACCGGTTAACCTCGGTAGCTGTGAAGGTTCTCGCGGCGATGTCGGGCGGCGTCGATTCGGCGGTCGCGGCCGCCAGGGCGGCCGAAGCCGGGTACGACGTGACGGGCGTGCACCTGGCGCTCTCGCGCAACCCGCAGACGTACCGGTCCGGTGCGCGCGGCTGCTGCACGCTCGAGGACGCCCGCGACGCCCGCCGGGCGGCGGACGTGATCGGCATCCCGTTCTACGTCTGGGACATGGCCGATCGCTTCCACGACGACGTGGTCGACGACTTCGTCGCCGAGTACGCGGCCGGCCGCACGCCCAATCCGTGCCTGCGCTGCAACGAGAAGATCAAGTTCGCGGCGGTGCTGGACCGCGCCCTCGCCCTCGGCTTCGACGCGGTGGTGACCGGCCACCACGCCCGCAAGGGCGCCGACGGCCTGCTGCGTCGGTCGGTGGATGCCGGCAAGGACCAGTCGTACGTGCTGGCCGTCCTCACCCGCGAGCAGCTCGACCACTCGATCTTCCCGCTCGGCGACTCCACCAAGGCGGAGGTGCGGGCCGAGGCCGCCCGGCGCGACCTCGCCGTCGCCGACAAGCCCGACAGTCACGACATCTGCTTCATCGCCGACGGCGACACCCGGGGCTTCCTGCACCAGCGGCTCGGCGCGGCGCCGGGCGACATCGTCGACTCCGAGACCGGCGAGGTCCTGGGCAGCCACGACGGGGCGTACGCGTACACCATCGGCCAGCGGCGCGGCCTGGACCTGCGCCGTCCCGCCCCGGACGGCCGCCCCCGGTACGTGTTGTCGATCACCCCGGTCACGAACACGGTGACCGTCGGGCCGGCCGAGGCCCTCGAGGTGTCCCGGGTGTCCGGCGAGCGCCCGGTGTGGTCCGCCGGGCCCATGCCGGGGACCGAGGTGGAGTGCCAGGTACAGCTGCGGGCGCACGGCGAGCCGGTGTCGGCGACCGTGCGCGTCGACGCCGACCGCATGGTCGCGTCCCTGCACCGGCCGGTCCGCGGGATCGCCGCAGGCCAGGCCGTCGTCGCGTACCGCCCCGACCCGGGCGGCGACGTCGTGCTCGGCTCGGCGACCATCACCGCGACCGACCGGGCCGCCGCGGCGGCGTGAGCCGGCGGTGGGCACCCGAGCCTGCGGTGGGCCGAGCCGACCGGCCCGACGGTAACCTCACCTGACGTGACCACTTCCTGGCCCTGGCCGCCGGGCGCGGCGACCGGCATCGGCTCGCTGCCCGGCACCGACATCGTCGAGGCAGTCCGCGTCGTGCTCGGCGAGCTGCCCGACCTGCCGTACCTGCCCGAACTGCCCGACCGGGGACCGGGCGCAGACCTGATCGGGCGCGGCGCCGGGCTGCTGGTGGAGCTGCCGGTCGAGGTGTACGCCAACCGCTGGCGGGTCGCCTCGCGGCCCGGTCACGACCTGCGGGTCACCCGCGACCTGTTGGAACGGGACCTGGACGCGGTGACCGAGCTGGCCGCCGACTACACCGGGGCGTTCAAGGTACAGGCGGCCGGGCCGTACACCCTCGCGGCCGGGATCGAGCTGCCGACCGGTGGCCCGGTGCTGCACGACCACGGCGCCGTCCGTGACCTGGTGGAGTCGCTGGCCGAGGGGCTGCGCGGGCACCTGGCAGACCTGGCCACCCGCCTGCCCCACGCGCGACTGGTGCTCCAGCTCGACGAGCCGTCCCTGCCGGCGGCGCTGGCCGGCCGGGTACCGACCGAGAGCGGCTTCGGCACCCTGCGCCGGGTGGAGGAGCCGACCGCCCGGTCGGCGCTGGCCCGCATCGTCGACGCCGTCGGCGTGCCGGTGATCGTGCACTGCTGTGCCCCGGCCGTACCCGTCGACCTGGTGCGTACCGCCGGCGCCGCGGCCGTCGCGCTCGATCTGAGCCTGCTGGACGACCTCGACCCGCTGGGTGAGGCGCTCGACGCCGGGCTGGGGCTGGTCGCCGGAGCCGCGGACACCCGCCCGTCGGCGGGCGGCCGGCCGCCGACGTCGGCCCAGGTCGCCGCCCGCGTCCGGGAGGTCTGGGCCAAGCTCGGCTTCCCCGCCACCCGGCTGGCCGAGCAGGTCGTGGTCTCCCCGGCGTGCGGGCTCGCCGGTGCGACGACCGGGTACGCCCGGGCGGTCACCGCCGCGTGCCGGGATGCCGGGCGGCGGCTGGCCGAGGACTGAGGTTTCCTGCCGCACCCGGCCGGTGGCGTGCAGTCGCCGGCTATGCCACCCAGCCGGTGGCGTGCAGTCGCTTCACCGCGCGCCAGGTCTCGGCGTCCACCGTGCCCGCCTTGCGGGAGAACGCGGCGTCGCGCAGCCGGTACGGGTCGGACAGGTCCAGGAAGCTGTTGTGGGTCGCCTTGCGGTCCCACGCCCTCGTGGGAATCTCCAGGTGGTCGCGGCGGTCGCGCTGGTCCTGACTTGTGATCTTGAGGACCTCGACCTGCCGACGGTGCGTCCGCAGGACCAGGCAGGGGCGGACCTTGTGTCCGGTGCCGTCGTCGAACGGCACGTCGGCCCACCAGATCTCACCCGGCTGCGGTCGACTGCGCCAGGACGCGTCCGGTGGCTGCTCGCGCAGCCGGGCCGGTCCCGGTGGTCGTTCGCGTAGCGGTGGCCGGGCCGGTCCCGGCGGTCGTTCGCGCAGCCGTGGCCGGGTCGGCCGCCGCAGCCGTCGCCACACCCACCAGGCCAGCGCGGCGACCACCGCGAGCAGGACCAGCCACGCCACCTCGGTACGCACTCTGTCGACCTCCCGAACACCTGCCGAGAGCATAGGTCGGATGAGCCCGTCATCCCCCGATGTGGCGAGCATCTCGTCACGCTAGGTCGTGAATTAGGAACAATCCGTCACGCCATACGGTTTTTCGCTACCAGTGCGTCTGCACCAGTGCGTCTGCCGTAGGGAGTCACGTGTTCGCAGCGTTGGGCAGGGCCAGCTTCCGGTTCCGTTGGTGGTTCCTGGCGGTGACGGCGCTGTTGACGATCGTTTCGGCGGTCTGGGGTACCGGGGTGTTCGCCAACCTTGGCGGCAACGGGTTCGACGACCGGCGCAGTGAGTCCCACCGGGCCGCCGTGGCGGCCCAGTCCGTCCTCGGACGCGATCCCGACGTGGTGCTCGTCGTCGACCATCCCCGGCTGACCGTGGCGGACGCGGAGTTCCAGCAGGCGGTGACCGACGTCGTCGACTCGCTACCGAAGGCCGACGTCGACACCGTCGCCACGTACTGGAGCACCGGCTCGCCCACCATGGTGTCCCGGGACCGGCACACCACCTACGCCGCGATCCGGCTCGCCGGCAGCGGTGGCCACGCGGCGGACGTGTACGAGCGGGTCGCCGACCGGATCCACGCCCCGGCCGGCTTCACGGTGCAGCGCGGCGGCGACGTGCCGCTCAACCACGACCTCAACGCCCAGGTCAGCAAGGACATCAAGCGGGCTGAGCTGCTGTCGCTGCCGGTCGTACTGGCCCTGCTCGTGGTGGTGTTCGGCGGCCTGGTCGCGGCCAGCCTGCCGCTCGCCGTAGGCGGGGTGGCGATCGTCGGCGCCTTCTCCGTGCTGCGGGTCATGACCGGGTTCACCGACATCTCGGTGTTCGCGATCAACATCGTGACCATGCTCGGGCTCGGGCTGGCCATCGACTACGCCCTGTTCGTGGTCGGCCGTTTCCGGGAGGAGCTGCGCGCGGGCCGGGACGTCGAGCGGGCGCTGGTGACCACGATGTCCACCGCCGGGCGGACCATCGCCGTCTCCGCGGTCACCGTGGCGGTGTCGCTGTCGTCGCTGCTGCTGTTCCCGCAGGGCTTCTTCCGGTCCATGGCGCTCGGCGGCATCGCCGCCGTCGGGGTGGCCGTACTCGCCGCGCTGACCGCGCTGCCCGCCCTGCTGGCGGTGCTCGGGCGCCGGGTCGACGCGCTCCGCCTGCCGGGTCCGCGGCCGCGCGCCGGCGCGGGCGAGGACCGCGGCTTCTGGTTCCGGGTCGCACGCAGTGTGATGCGCCGGCCCCTGGTGTACGTGGCCGTGATCGTTCCGCTCCTGCTGCTGGCCGGCTCGCCGTTCCTGCGGGTGCAGTTCGGGGGCGTCGACTACCGGGCACTGCCCGCCGGGGCGGAGAGCCGGCAGGCGGCCGAGCGGATCCTCACCGACTTCCCGGGCAGCGGCGACAAGATCCGGGTCGTGGTGGACGGCGCCAGCCCGGCCGGGCTCGACCGGTACGTCGGCGAGCTGGGGAGCTTGCCCAACGCGACGGGCGCCGCGGTCACCGGCGCGGCCGGCGGCCGTACGGTCGTCGACGTCGCCCACGACCTCGACGCGAACTCGTCGGCGGCCCGGAACCTGGTCACCGAGGTCCGGGACACGCCGGCGCCGCCGGGTGCCCGGGTCGAGGTGGGCGGCACGACGGCGAGCCTGATGGACCTGCTGCACACCCTCGGCGCGAAGCTGCCGTGGATGGGGCTGTGGGTGTTCGCGGCCTCGTTCGTGCTGCTGTTCCTCGCCTTCGGGTCGCTGCTGCTGCCGCTGAAGGCGATCGTGATGAACCTGCTGTCGCTGACCGCGTCGTTCGGCGCGCTGGTCTGGATCTTCCAGGACGGCCACCTGTCCGGGCTGCTCGGCTTCACCTCGACCGGGACCGTGGAGGCCACCCAGCCGATCCTGATCCTGGCGATCGCGTTCGGCCTGTCCATGGACTACGAGGTGTTCCTGCTCAGCCGTATCCGTGAGCAGTGGGACGCCACCGGCGACAACACCCTCGCCGTCGCGACCGGGCTGCAGCGGACCGGCCGGATCATCACCAGTGCGGCGGCGCTGCTCATCGTGGTGATCGGTGCGTTCGCGACCGGCGGCATCTCGATCATCAAGATGGTCGGCGTCGGCATGGTCGCCGCCATCGTCATCGACGCCACCATCGTCCGTGCGCTGCTGGTACCGGCGACCATGCGGCTGATGGGCCGCGCCAACTGGTGGCTGCCCGGCCCGCTGGAGGCGGTGTGGCGCAGGTTCGGCATCCGTGAGGGCGAGGCCGGCCCACAGGCCTGTGTCGCGGGCGCCGGTGCCGAGGTCGGTGCGGTCGCCGCCGAGGTCGGTGTGGTTGCCGGTGACGGTGCCGAGGTCGGTGCGGTCGCCGGTGCCGAGGCCGGTGTGGCCGATGCCGCGGTCGGATCCGAGCGGGCGCTGCACTCCTGAACCGCCCGCTGCACTCCTGAACCGCCCGCCGCCGAGCCCCGGCCGGCGTCGCGTTCCCGGCGCACCCGCCGCGGGTACCGTGGATCTTGCGCGTGAATTGCCCTACTTCGGCAGGTCGCCGCGGGAGAATGTCGGACCGGCGGGCTACGGTGCGCAGGGAGCGCGACGGTCAGGGGGATGACATGAGCTCAGACGAGATCGGCGAGGTGGTCGGCGCCGTCACCCCGGCGCAGGAGGCGGCCGCCGGTGGGGAACCGCCCGCGGATGTGCGGGAGCGGCACGCCGCGCTGGCCGAGGAGCTGGGCGAGCACCAGTACCGGTACTACGTGCTCAGCTCCGTCACCGTCGACGACGCCACCTACGACCGCATGATGCGCGAGCTGGAGGCGATCGAGGAGCGGTACCCGTCGCTGCGCACGCCCTCCTCGCCGAGCCAGCGCGTCGGCGGCACCTACTCGACGCTGTTCACCGCCGTCACCCACCCGGAGCGGATGCTCAGCCTCGACAACGCGTTCGACGTCGACGAGCTGTCGGCCTGGGCGGAGCGGGTCGAGCGCGACGCCGGCGGCCCGGTCAGCTACCTGTGCGAGCCGAAGGTCGACGGCCTGGCCATCGACCTGGTCTACGAGCAGGGGCGGCTGGTACGTGCCGCGACGCGGGGCGACGGCCGGGTCGGCGAGGACGTCACGCTCAACGTGCGCACGATCGACGACGTGCCCGAGCGGCTGTCCGGCGACGACGTGCCCGAACTGCTGGAGGTCCGGGGCGAGGTCTACTTCCCGGTCGAGGCGTTCGCCGACCTCAACGCGGCGCTGGTGGCCGCCGGTGACAAGCCGTTCGCCAACCCGCGCAACGCCGCGTCGGGCTCGCTGCGTCAGAAGGACCCGCGGATCACGGCCGGCCGGCCGCTGCGGATGGTGGTGCACGGCATCGGCGCCCGGCGCGGGTTCGATCCGAAGACCCAGTCGGGGTCGTACGAGCAGTTGCAGGCATGGGGACTGCCGACCAGCATCCGCTGGCGGGCCGTCCCCGATCTGGCCGGGGTGCGCGGCTACATCGACTTCTACGCCGACCACCGGCACGAGGTCGAACACGAGATCGACGGTGTGGTGGTCAAGGTCGACCAGGTCTCGGTGCAGCGCCGGCTGGGCGCCACCAGCAAGGCGCCGCGCTGGGCGATCGCGTACAAGTACCCGCCCGAGGAGGCGATGACCCGGCTGGTCGACATCCGGGTCAACGTGGGCCGTACCGGTCGCGTCACCCCGTACGCGGTCCTCGAACCGGTCTTCGTCGGCGGCGTCACCGTCACGCAGGCGACGTTGCACAACGCGCAGGAGGTCGTCCGCAAGGGCGTGCTGATCGGCGACACCGTGATGATCCGGCGCGCCGGTGAGGTGATCCCCGAGGTGCTCGGCCCGGTCGTCGACAAGCGCGACGGATCCGAGCACGCGTTCGTCATGCCCACCCACTGTCCGGAGTGCGGCTCGCCGCTGGCCCCGGCCAAGTCCGGCGACGTCGACATCCGCTGCCCCAACAGCCGCACCTGCCCGGCACAGTTGCGCGAGCGGGTGTTCCACCTCGCCGGGCGCGGCGGGTTCGACATCGAGGTGCTCGGCTACAAGGCGGCGGTCGCGCTGCTCGACTCGCACGTGATCCTCGACGAGGGCGACCTGTTCAGCCTCGACGCCGAGCGCCTCGCCCGGTCGCCGTTCTTCGTCAACAAGAACGGATCCCTGGGTAGCAACGCCACCCGGCTGTTGGCCAACCTGGAGGAGGCCAAGAGCCGGCCGCTGTGGCGGATGCTGGTCTCGCTGTCGATCCGGCACGTCGGCCCGACCGCCGCGCAGGCCCTGGCCGGCGCGTTCGGTTCGATCGACGCGATCGAGGCGGCGAGCGTCGAGGAACTGGCCGCGGTGGAGGGGGTCGGCCCGACGATCGCGGAGTCGATCAAGGAGTGGTTCACCGTCGACTGGCACCGCGAGGTGGTGCAGAAGTGGCGCGCCGCCGGGGTGCGGATGGCCGAGGCGCACGTCGAGACCGGACCCCGGCCGTTGGAAGGCGTCACGGTGGTGATCACCGGCTCGCTGCCGACGTACTCCCGGGACGAGGCGACCGAGGCGGTCGCCGGTCGCGGCGGCAAGGTCACCGGGTCGGTGTCGAAGAAGACCCACTTCGTGGTGGTGGGGGAGGCGCCGGGCTCCAAGTACGACAAGGCGGTCGCCCTCAAGGTGCCGATCCTCGACGAGGACGGCCTGCGGGTCCTGCTGGAGGAGGGGCCGGAGGCGGCACGGGCGGTGGCCGCCACGCCGGAGGAGGCGTGAGCGCCGGCCGTGGTGTGAGCGCCGGAGGCGTGAGCACCGGTCGGGAGCGTGCGTAACGGCGGAGGCATCGGGGAGGCGACATGACAGAGCGGCACCGCAGCATCGTCGACGTCCACCTGATCCTTCGTCGCGACGGGATGATCCTGATGGGCCGGCGGGCCAACACCGGTTACGGCGACGGCCTGCTCCACCTGCCGAGCGGCCACCTGGAGCGCGGCGAGTCGGTCGTCGAAGGCGTCATCCGCGAGGCGCACGAGGAGATCGGCGTGACCGTCGAGCCGGAGGCGCTGCGGTGTCGGCACGTCATGCACCGGCACGACCCGGCCGGTCACGACCGGGTCGGGTTCTTCTTCGAGGCGGACCGGTGGGCGGGGGAGCCCGCCAACCGGGAGCCGGACAAGTGCTCCGAGCTGGTCTGGGTCGACCCGGACGCGTTGCCGGCGGACGTGATCGCGTACCCGGCGGCGGCGGTGGCGCAGGTCCAGCGCGGGGCGGCGTTCTCCCTGCACGGCTGGGACACGCCCATCCCGTGAGCGCTCGCCCCCATGATTACGAAGAGTCTGCGTTGCTGTACAGCAACACGGATGCCGATCCGGCCCGCCTGGGCGTGCGCCCGCTGCTTGGAGAGCCGGCCCTGCCATACCCCGGCGGGTTCAACTGCGGGCCGGGTACGACCGATCAGGGCCGGTGGCGGTAGCGATCGGGAACTGTGAGTGGGTGCACCGGCCGACACGGCATACCCTGCGCGGCTTGGGTGGGTCGGCAAATAGACTCGCAAGGTCGAAGGACATCTCAGACCGTAAAGGGGCACCCGATGGCTGCCATTTCCCGCGAGGAGGTCGCGCACCTGGCGCGTCTCGCGCGGCTCGCCGTGAACGATGCGGAGCTGGATACGTTCGCCGGGCAGCTCGACGTGATTCTTCAGTCCGTCGCCCGGGTGGGCGAGGTGGCTGCCGGGGACATCCCGCCGACCTCGCATTCGGTACCGCTGACGAACGTGCTGCGGGATGACGTCGTGACGCCGGGGCTGACCCAGCAGGCGGCGCTGTCGGGCGCGCCGGACGCCGCGGATGGGCGGTTCCGGGTACCCCGGATTCTGGACGAGGAGGCGTGACCGCCATGAGTGACGTGACCAGGGCGACCGCCGCCGAGCTGGGTCGCATGATCGGCTCGGGCGAGGTCTCCGCCGAGGAGGTCACCCGCGCCCACCTCGACCGGATCGCCGCCGTCGACGACCGGGTCAACGCCTTCCTGCACGTCGACGCCGAGGGCGCGATCGCGGCGGCCCGCGAGGTCGACGCCGCCCGCGCGCGCGGCGAGGAGCTGGGCCCACTGGCCGGCGTGCCGATCGCGATCAAGGACGTGATCGCCACCAAGGGTGTGCCGACGACCTGCGCCTCCAAGATCCTCGAAGGGTGGCGGCCGCCCTACGACGCCACCATCATGGAGCGCATCCGCGCCGCCGGCATGGTGATGCTGGGCAAGACCAACATGGACGAGTTCGCGATGGGCTCGTCGACGGAGTACTCGGCGTACGGCCCGACCCGCAACCCGTGGGACCTCGACCGGATCCCGGGCGGCTCCGGCGGCGGCTCGGCCGCGGCCGTCGCGGCGTACGAGGCGCCGCTGGCGATCGGCACCGACACCGGCGGCTCGATCCGCCAGCCCGGCGCGGTCACCGGCACCGTCGGCTCCAAGCCGACCTACGGTGGTACGTCCCGATACGGTCTCGTGGCCTTCTCCTCGTCGCTGGACACGCCCGGCCCGGTGTCGCGCAACGTCCTCGACGCGGCGCTGCTGCACCGGGTCATCGGTGGCCACGACCCGCGCGACTCGACGTCGATCCCGGCGCCGGTGCCGCCGGTCGTCGAGGCCGCCCGCCTCGGCGCGACCGGTGACCTGTCCGGCGTGCGCCTGGGCGTGGTGCGCGAGTTCACCGGCGAGGGTGCCGAGCCCGGTGTCGCCGCGGCGGTCCGCGACTCGATCGAGGCGCTGGTCAAGCTCGGCGCCGAGGTCGTCGAGGTGTCCTGCCCGCACTTCGAGTACGCGCTGC
This sequence comes from Planosporangium spinosum, assembly GCF_049999945.1. NCBI lineage: Bacteria > Bacillati > Actinomycetota > Actinomycetes > Micromonosporales > Micromonosporaceae > Planosporangium > Planosporangium spinosum. The sequence goes on from NZ_JBLYUB010000004.1 coordinate 23,060, forward strand.
CGGCCTACTACCTGATCGCGCCGAGCGAGGCCTCGTCCAACCTCGCCCGGTTCGACAGCGTGCGGTACGGGCTGCGCGTCGGCGACGACGGCCGGCGCTCGCTGGAGGAGGTCATGTCGCTGACCCGGGAGGCCGGCTTCGGCCCCGAGGTCAAGCGGCGGATCATCCTCGGCACGTACGCGCTGTCGGCCGGCTACTACGACGCCTACTACGGTCAGGCGCAGAAGGTCCGCACGCTCATCACGAACGACTTCCAGGCGGCGTTCGAGCAGGTTGACGTGCTGATCGCGCCGACGACGCCGTTCGTGGCGTTCCCGTTCGGCTCGCGTACCTCCGACCCGTACCAGATGTACCTCGCCGACCTGTACACGATCCCGACCAACCTGTACGGCGGCCCGGCGATCTCGGTGCCGGCCGGCCTGTCCGACGGGCTGCCGGTCGGCCTGCAGATCATGGCCCCCACCATGGCCGACGACCGGATGTACCGGGTCGCCGCAGCCTTGGAGACCGCGATCCCCGCACTGACGCCGCCCGCCCTGTCTGGGAGCAACTCATGACCATCGTCGCCCCGCCGGAATTCGAACAGGTCGTCGCCCGCTACGAGCCGGTGATCGGCCTGGAGACCCACGTCGAACTGGGCACCAACACCAAGATGTTCTGCGGCTGCCCGACCGAGTTCGGCGCCGAACCCAACACCCAGGTCTGTCCGGTCTGCCTGGGCCTGCCCGGCAGCCTGCCGGTCGCGAACAAGGCCGCCATCGAGGCGACCATCCGGATCGGCCTCGCGCTCAACTGCTCGATCGCGTCCTGGTGCCGGTTCGCCCGCAAGAACTACTTCTACCCGGACATGCCCAAGGACTACCAGATCAGCCAGTACGACGAGCCGCTGTGCGTCGACGGCTACCTGGACGTCGAGGTCAACGGCCAGACCGTACGGGTCGGCATCGAGCGGGTGCACCTGGAGGAGGACACCGGTAAGACGCTGCACATCGGCGGCGCGACCGGGCGGATCCACGGCGCGACCGAGTCGTTGGTCGACTACAACCGGGCCGGCATCCCGCTGGTGGAGATCGTCACCAAGCCGGTCACCGGCACCGGTGCCCTGGCACCCGAGGTGGCTCGGGCGTACGTGACCGAACTGCGCGACATCATCCGCTCGCTCGGCGTCTCCGACGTGCGCATGGAGCAGGGCTCGCTGCGCTGCGACGTCAACACCTCGCTCAACCGGTCCGGCGAGGAGTGGGGCACCCGTACCGAGACCAAGAACGTCAACTCGCTGCGCTCGGTCGAGCGGGCGGTCCGGTCGGAGATGCTGCGCCAGGCGTCGGTACTGGACGCGGGCGGAAAGATCATCCAGGAGACCCGGCACTTCCACGAGGACACCGGCGAGACCACCTCGGGTCGCAGCAAGGAGGAGGCGACCGACTACCGGTACTTCCCGGACCCCGACCTGGTGCCGCTCGCCCCGGACCCGACCTGGGTCGAGGAGCTGAAGGCCGCCCTGCCCGAGCCGCCGCGGGTACGTCGCGAACGGCTGCGCGAGCAGTGGGGCGTCTCCGAGCACGACATGCAGTCGATCGTCAACGCCGGTGCGGTGGAGCTGATCGAGGCGACCGTCGACGCCGGTGCGTCGCCCGAGGCGGCCCGCAAGTGGTGGCTCGGCGAGCTGGCCCGGCGGGCCAACGAGGCCGGCGTGGAGCTGGCCGAGGTGGGCGCCTCGCCGGCCCAGGTCGCCGAGCTCCAGCAGTTGGTCGACGCTGGCAAGCTGACCGACAAGCTGGCCCGGACCGTCCTGGAGGGCGTCGTGGCCGGCGAGGGCAACCCGGCCGAGATCGTCGCGGCGCGTGGCCTGGAGGTCGTGTCCGACACCGGTGCGCTCACCGCCGCCGTGGACTCCGCGATCGCCGCCAACCCGGACGTGGCGCAGAAGGTCCGTGACGGCAAGGTCGCCGCGGCCGGTGCGCTGGTCGGCGCGGTCATGAAGGCCACCAAGGGCCAGGCCGACGCCAAGACGGTACGCGAACTGATCCTGTCCCGGCTCGGCGCCGCCTGATTCCCGTCGATCGTGGACACCTAGGCCGGTTATAGCCGGTCTAGGTGTCCACGATCGCGTCAGGAACTCGGGGTCGGTGCCGGGCTCGGGCTGCCCGATGGCGTGACGGCGGGCTTGGCGTCCTTGACGAGGTGCCGCTGCAGGGCCACCTCGGTCTGCCCGGTACCGCCGACGGTGATGTCGTCGTACGCCTGCAACGTGTGCGTCTTCTGGTCGAAGTACAGCACCGACAGCGCCAGCGGCGTCGGCTCCTTGCCTTCCAGCCCGCGCAGCCCCGCCCCACCGGTCGAGCCCTCCACCATCAGCAGCGTGTGGGCGACGTCCGGGCTCGTACCGTCGGGGTTGTCCAGCCGGCGTACCTCGCGCTTGTGCGTGTGGCCGGCCAGGACCAGCGGGGCCCGGCCGGCCAACTCGGACGCCGAGACCGGATCGTGCACCAGCGCGATGTCCGGGGTCTTCTGCATCTCCAGGATCGCGTTCCCCAGCAGCCGCCCGGCGTTGAGCTGGGCCTGGATGCCCATGTCCGAGGCGCCGGGCGCGTTGGCGGGCGAGGACTTGTCCGGGGTGAACTCCGGGTCGCCGATACCCGTGATCGTGAGGCCGTCGATGGTGACCGTGCCGCCGTCGAGCACCGTCGCGTTCGGCTGCCTGGCCACGGCGGCCTGGGTACTGGCCGAGTCGTGGTTGCCGCGGATGAACACGTACGGCACCTTCAGCGCGGCGATCGACGAGACGTACGAGTCCTCGGGCTCGCTGCCCCAGTCGGTGATGTCGCCGGTGTCGATGATCACGTTGATGTTGAACTGCTGCACGACCGTCCGCACCACCGACCAGGCGGCCGGATTGAGGTGCATGTCGGAGATGTGCAGCACCCGGATCGTCGAGTTGTCCGGCTCGTACACCGGCAGCGTGGACATCGTGTCGTAGAGCTTGCCGACGTTGCCGACCAGCTGTTGCAGTTGGGCGCGGTACAGCTCGTACCGGCCGGCGATCCGCCGGGCGTCACCGACCACGGCCGGCGCGTTGGCCAGCAGGCCCTCGTAGCGCGGCTCCGCGATGGAGGAGGGGCGGAAGGTGCCCAGCGAGATGAGCGCGGTGGCGGCGAGCAGGGCCAGGGACAGCCCGCCCGCCAGGGCCACCCGCCGCATCGAGCGGTACAGCACCGCGGCGAGGGCCATCGCGCCGAGGACGGACACGGCGGCTACCTGGAGGATCAGTCGTTCGATGCCCCTGCGTACGTCATCCACGGCGCCGCCGCTGGCCTGCGCGAGCGCGTCCGGGTTGGTGACCAGTGCCGTGGTGCGCCGCTGGTCGAGCGCGGTGAGCTGGACCGACAGGTGGGCCGGGCCGGAGTGGCTGGCCAGGTGCAGCGAGCCGAGCGGCGGGATCGAGATGTCCGTACCGCCGCTCACCGCGGGGGTGACGGCGAACTGCGCGTGGAACGGCCCCACGTCGGCGTTGATCCGTCCGGCCACGAGTACGCCCAGGACCATGCCGGCGGCGGCCACGGCGAGCACACCGAGCAGCCGGCCGGCCTGCCGGACCCGGTGGTGGCGCGCCAGCCGTACGACCGGGCCGAGCCGGCGGCCGGCGCGCCGCAGGCCAGGGTCCAGCCGGCCGCGGGTGGCACCGAGCAGGCCCGTGCGCGAGGGATGATCGTACGACGACACGCCGTCTATAGTGCCCGACACTCAGCTACGATCGGCTCCACCTGCACCGGAGATGACAATTCTGATGATCCGATCATCATCCGGTTTGGGGTTGCCGCGGCCGTCGCGGTTGGACGTGGAGATCCACAGTGAGCCGTCCGGCGCCAGGGTCGCGGCGCGCAGCCGGCCGTACGCCCCGACCAGCAGCGGCGTCGGCGCACCGAACAGCGCACCGTTCGCGGTGAACTGGGTCAGCCACAGTCGCTGGCCCTTCAGGCACGCCGCCACCAGGATCCGGTCCGCGACCATGGCCGCGCCCGAACAGGACGCATCGGACGGCTTCCACTGCACGATCGGGTCGACGAAGCGGGGGTCGCGCGCCGCACCCTCCGCCAAAGGCCAGCCGTAGTTCTTGCCCGCCTCGATGACGTTGATCTCGTCCCAGGTGTCCTGGCCGTACTCGGTGGCGTACAGGCGCTTCGCCGAGTCCCAGGCCAGCCCCTGGACGTTGCGGTGGCCGTACGAATAGACCAGGTTGTTGAACGGGTTTCCGGGGGCGGGCTTGCCGTCGGGGGTCATCCGGAGGATCTTCCCGCCGAGGCTGTTCGGGTCCTGGGCGCTGGTGCGCTGGCCGGCGTCGCCGGTGCCGGCGTAGAGGAACCCGTCCGGGCCGAACGCGAGCCCCCCGCCGTCGTGGTTGGCCGCCGCCGGGATGCCGGTCACGATCGGCTCCGGCGTGCCACCGAGGGTCAGCCTGGCGATGCGGTTGTCGGTCGCCGTCGTGTAGTACACGAAGATGGTCTTGTCCGTGGCGTACCCGGGGGAGACGGCGACGCCGAGCAGGCCGCCCTCACCCCTGGGCGTCGCCTCCTCGACGGTCTGGACCGGGGAGACCGTGAGACCGTCGGCGCCGCCCTCGGGCCCGACCTTGAGTAGCCTCCGGCTGTTGCGCTCGGTGACCAGCGCCGTGCCGTCGGGCAGGAACCCGATCGCCCACGGCACCTCCAGGCGCTTGGCCAGGATCGTCGTGACCACGCCCAGATCGCCGGTGGTGGCGCTGGCCGAGGTCGAGGGGGTGGGCAGCTTCGGCGGCGAGCCGGCCTCGTCGGGTGGCGGCGGTCCGAACGAGCAGCCCGTGGCTACCAGGCCCGCGACCAGCGCACCAGCCACCGCGCGGACAGCGGCCGCGACTCGGGACGGGCAACCGCGGTCGACGGGACGCCGCGGGGCGGAGGCGATCACGCCGTCCAGCCTAATGGGGCCCGCCGGGATTGCTTCCGGTGATTCGACCCGCGGGGATTGCTTCCGGTGATCCGGCGGAACGGGCCGCGCTGCTCTCCACCCGTGGGGCCGTCGGGCGGTCCGACACGGTCGCGTCCGTGGCCGATACGGTCGTATCCGTGAAGATGTGGATCCCCCATGAGATCGGCCGGTCCCTGATCGGCGAGCTGCCCGAGGGTACGACGCTCGAGGTGTTCACCGGTACCGACGACGCGCCGCCGTCCGACCCCGCGACCGTCGAGTTCTGGACCCCGCCGTTCCTGTCGACCGGTGATACATCCGGCCTGCTCCAGAAGATGCCCGGGCTGCGCACCGTGCAACTGCTGTCGGCCGGCGCGGACGCCTGGGCCGACCGGGTACCGGACGGGGTGACGCTCTGCGACGCGCGCGGCGTCCACGACTCGTCGACGTCGGAGTGGGTCGTCACGACCCTGCTCGCGTACCTGCGCAACCTGCCGGCCTTCGTGCGCGCCCAGCAGCGGCGGGAGTGGGCGTACGGGCCGACCGACGAACTGGCCGGCAAGCGCGTGCTCATCGTGGGTGCCGGCTCGATCGGTACGGCGATCGCCCGCCGGCTGGAGCCGTTCGAGGTGTCGCTGACGCTGGTCGCCCGTACCGCCCGCAAGGGCGTGCACGGCGTCGACGAGCTGCCCCGGCTGCTGCCGCACGCCGAGGTGGTGGTGCTCGTCGTGCCGCTCACGCGGGAGACCACCGGCCTGGTCGACGCCGCGTTCCTCGCCGCGATGCCCGACGGCGCGCTGCTGGTCAACGCCGCCCGCGGTCCGGTCGTGGACACCGGCGCGCTGACGGCCGAGCTGGCGACCGGCCGGATCGGCGCTGCCGTGGACGTCACCGACCCCGAGCCGCTACCGGCTGACCACCCGCTGTGGGAGATGCCGAACTTCCTGCTCACGCCGCACGTCGGTGGATCGGTACGCGGCCTGCTGCCGCGCGCGTACCGGCTCGTCGGCGACCAGTTGCGGCGGCTGGCCGCCGGGCGGCCGCTGGAGAACGTGGTGACCGACGGCTACTGACGGCTACCGGCGCGCGCTGTCGGACGGGAGACTGTCCGCCTCGTCGGCGAAGGTCGCCAGGTCGTCGGCGCCGACGGCGGGCAGCCGGACCTGCCGGCCGGTGGTCAGGACCGCGTAGGCCCCCCGGCGACCCGCCGGCACCAGCGCGGTGACGTGCGACCACGGGATGAACCGTGAGCCGAACAGGGCGCGGATGCGCAGCCCCGCCGAGGTGACGTCGGTGCCGGCCCGCCAGCCCCACACCCCGACGAGGATCGGTACCAGCGCGATCGGCAGCAGGTACAGGCGCGAGGTGGCCAGCGGCACGGCGCCGAAGAAGGCGACGACGGCCGCGACGGTGATCGCCGCGTTGTACCGGAACTTGTGAGGGCGCACCCGGCCATCGTCCCATCCGACCGGGCGGGTCTCTCACACCAGGGCCGGAATTGTCGGTGGCCCGGACCATACTGTCGTGGTCCAGATCACAGGCAGCGTGGAAGGGTCCAGACGATGACGGCGTTGATCGCGATCGGCACCGGCAAGGGGTTGTTCCTGGCCCGCAGCGAGGATGACCGCAAGAGCTGGGACGTGTCCGGCCCGCACTTCCCCATGACCGCGGTGTATGCGGTGGCGGTCGACACCCGCGGTGGTTCACCACGGTTGCTGGCGGGGGTCAGCAGCTCGCACTTCGGCCCCACCGTCGCCGTCAGCGACGATCTGGGCGAATCGTGGCGGGAGCCGGAGACGGCGCCGGTCGCCTTCCCCGCCGACACCGGCGTGGCGCTGGAGCGGGTCTGGCAGCTCACTCCGGGGCCGGCGAGCCAGCCCGGACGCGTCTATGCCGGTACCCAGCCGTCGGCGCTGTTCGTGTCGGACGACGGGGGAGTCACGTTCGACCTGGTCCGCGGCTTGTGGGAGCACCCGCACCGGCCGGAGTGGGAGGGCGGCTTCGGCGGCCAGGCCATCCACACGATCCTGCCGCACCCGCACGACACCGCCACCGTGCTGGTGGCCATGTCGACCGGTGGGGTCTACCGGACCACCGACGCGGGTGCCACGTGGGCGCCGAGCAACACCGGTGTCAAGGCGTACTTCCTGCCGGATCCGTTCCCGGAGTTCGGGCAGTGCGTGCACAAGGTGGCCCGCCACCCTGACCGCCCGGACCAGTTGTTCCTGCAGAACCACCACGGCGTCTACCGGTCCGACGACGCCGGCGTGAGCTGGCAGTCGATCGCCGACGGGCTGCCCAGCGACTTCGGCTTCACGATCCTGGTCCACCCGCACCGGCCGGGCGTGGTCTACACCTTCCCGCTGGTCGCCGACGCGCACCGGTACCCGCCGGACTTCCGCTGCCGGGTCTACCGCAGCGAGGACGCCGGTGCGACCTGGACGGCGTTGACGGAGGGGCTGCCCACTGAGCCGTTCTACCCGGCCGTGCTGCGCGACGCGATGGGTGCCGACGACGCCGACCCGGCCGGAATCTACTTCGGGACCCGCTCCGGTGAGGTGTACGCCAGCGCCGACGAAGGCGACACCTGGCAGCGGGTCGCCGCGCACCTGCCCGACGTCCTGTGCGTACGGGCGGCGGTGGTGTAGTGGTCACCGTTCTGCTTCCCGGAGTGCTGCGGGCCGAAGCCGGCGGCGCCGCCCGCCTGTCGGTGCAGTCCGACGGCACGCTGAACGCCGTCGTCGAGGAACTCGCCGCGCGCTGGCCCCGGCTCGCCCGGCGGATCTGCGACGAACGCGGCCAACTGCGCCGCTACGTCAACGTATACATCGACGGAGAAGAATGTCGGACGATGTCGGGCCTGGCCACCCCGGTGGCACCCGGTGCGGAGGTCCTGGTGTTGCCCTCGGTTGCGGGCGGCTGACAAGGTAGCGGGGGTGAGTAGCGGAGAGAGCTGGAACGGCGATGCTGACCCTGCTGTCCCCGAGGACGGTGCGGCGGGCGGGGCGAGACCACGCCGCGCCCGTTTCCGCTGGCGTGACCTGAGCCGGTCGGCGCTCCGGGAGGAACCGCCGCCACCGACCGAGGAACTCGGCGAGGAGGAGTACTGGTCCTATCTGCGCGGCACTCGCGACCACTCACCGGTCGACACGCCGGCAGAGCCGACGACGGACCAGCCGGAGGCGCCGCCGGCCTGGCCGCTGCACCCGGAGCCCGCCGCGCCACCGCCGGGCCGGTCCGCGCCGATGGAACCGGAGGCGCCGCCGGCGCGGACCGCATCGTCGGGTGCTGACGTGCGGCTGGAGCCGGACGAGTCGGCCGGTCCCGACACACGGTGGGAGCCAGGCTGGTCGTTCAGGCCCGGAGCACGGCTGGACCGGGACGGGCCGCCCGGGCCTGACGCGCGGTTCGCGCGGGATGAGCCGTTCCGGCACGGCACATCGCCTGAACCCGTCGTCGCGCCGACGCCTGCCGCGTGGCCGGAGCCCTCCGGCATCGTGGCGCCTGCCGCACCATCGGGGTCCTCCGCCTGGACGGAGCCAGCCGCGCCTGGTGAGCCCGCCGCACCGCACGAGTCCACCACGCCACCGGACCACTCCATGCCGGTGTCGGAGCACACCAGGCCGGCCGGGTCGGGGCGCCGCACGCTGTCCCGTCCGGGCCGGCGTGCGCGGGTACAGCCGGGCATCGCGGGTCGGGTCGCGCTGACGGCCGCCGTCGCGGTCGGCTGGCTGGCGGTCGTGGCGTACGGCGTGGTCCGGTTCGATCCGCTGTGGGGCCTCGCCGCCCTGGCGGCAGGCGTCGGGGTGTTGGCGCTGGGGCTGCGCGGCCGTCCGGTGATCGGGCTGGTACCGGTCCTGGTCGGAGCGGTGGCGTGGGGCCTGGCCACCGGCGGCCAGGCCCCGGCGGAGCTGTCCGACGTACTGGGCGGCCTACGGCTGGTCGGGTGGAACGCGCTCTACGCCGTTCCGCTGCTCGTCGCGTACGGCCTCGCCACCGGCGTGGAGTCGGGCCGGGCGGCACGGATGCGGGTGCGGGCCGCACTGGAGGGCCGGCGATGGTGGGGAAGCGCCGACGTACCCGACGCGGAGCCCCGGATCGACGCGCTGGAGTCCGTGCCGGCGGCGCGGTTCTTCCAACTCACCGACGGTTCCTGCCCGCATCTCGTCACCGCCGGCCGGCGGGCGGCGCTGGTGCGCGCCACGGTGTGGCCGCGCGGCATGTACACCGTCACGGAGGCGGGGGAGGTCCACCGCGACGGCCGCCCGTTCGCCCCTGGCCGTCAGGATCTCACCGGCGTGCTGGCCGACGTCCACACCTGGGCCGAGCGGGTCGGATCCGCGGCGGAGGTGACCGGCTTCCTCGTGGTCCACCCTGCCAGCGACCGTCCCGGCGACGCGGTGGCGGTCGACATCCCGCCGGCCGGCGGCGTACGGGTGGTCACCGCCGACCAGTTCCCGGCGGTGGCGGAGGACTTCCTGGGCGCCGAGCCGTACCGGCTGGACGTGGGGCTCGCCGAACGGCTCGGTGAGCACCTGCCGATCTTCGAACCGGCGCCCCTGCAGACCCTGGGCCACGCCGGGGACACTCAGGCGGGGCAATGATCCGTGGTGTCTTCGTCTGGTGCTGCCCGACGCGGCCCGCTGGCACGGCTGCCCGGTGACCGCCACGGGCCGGCGAACCGGTTCGCCGGCCCGTGGCGCGGATACGTCAGTCGGGAACCTGCCGGTACGCGCCGTCGCTGGCGCTGGTCGCCATCGAGGCGTACGCCCGCAGCGCCGCCGAGACGGGGCGCTGCCGGTCCACCGGCGTGTACGGGCGGTCCCGCTTCTCCTGGGCCGTCCGGCGCGTCTCGAGGACGTCGTCGGGCACGTTCAGTACCAGCGACCGGGCGGGGATGTCGATGGCGATCTCGTCGCCCTCCTCGACCAGCGCGATCACGCCGCCGCTGGCCGCCTCGGGGGAGATGTGCCCGATGGACAGCCCTGAGGTGCCGCCGGAGAACCGCCCGTCGGTGATCAGTGCGCAGGCCCGGCCCAGCCCTCGGCCCTTGAGGAACGACGTCGGGTAGAGCATCTCCTGCATGCCGGGGCCACCGCGCGGGCCCTCGTACCGGATGACCACGACGTTCCCGGCCGTGACGGAGCCGTTGAGGATGCCGGAGACCGCGTCCTCCTGGGACTCGAAGACCCGGGCCGGGCCGCGGAAGGTGAGGCAGTCCTCCGGAACGCCGGCGGTCTTCACGACGCAGCCGTCGGGCGCCAGGTTGCCGAACAGGACCGCCAGGCCACCGTCGGCCGAGTACGCGTGCTCGAGGTCCCGGATGCAGCCCTCGGCGGCGTCGGTGTCAAGGCTCGACCAGCGGTTCTCCGTGGAGAACGGTTCGGTGGTGCGGACCCCACCGGGTGCGGCGTGGAACAGTTCGATCGCCTCCGGCTTCGCGGCGCCACCGCGCACGTCCCAGTCCGCCAGCCAGGAGTCGAGCGAGTCGGCGTGCACCGAGTGGACGTGCTTGTGCAGCAGCCCGGCCCGGTTGAGCTCACCGAGGATGGCCGGGATGCCGCCGGCCCGGTGCACGTCCTCCATGTGGTATTTGGGGCTGTTGGGCGCGACCTTGGCCAGGCAGGGCACCCGGCGGGAGACGGCGTCGATGTCGGCGACCGAGAAGTCCATCCCGGCTTCCCGGGCAGCGGCGAGCAGGTGCAGCACCGTGTTGGTCGAGCCGCCCATGGCGACGTCGAGGGCCATCGCGTTCTCGAACGCCTCGCGGGAGGCGATGGCGTGGGGCAGGACCGAGGCGTCGTCGTCGCGGTAGTAGCGGCGGGCCAGGTCGACCACGGTCCGCCCGGCGGTGACGAACAGGTCCCGCCGCGCCGCGTGGGTCGCGAGGGTCGAGCCGTTGCCGGGCAGTGACAGGCCGATCGCCTCGGTGAGGCAGTTCATGGAGTTGGCCGTGAACATGCCGGAGCACGACCCGCAGGTGGGGCAGGCGGAGCGTTCGATCTGGCCGAGCTGGTCGTCGCTCACCGCGTCGTTGGCCGAGGCGATCATCGCGTCGATCAGGTCGATCTTGGAGTGGACGATGCCCTCGATCGCGACCGTCTTGCCGGCCTCCATCGGGCCGCCGGAGACGAACACGGTGGGGATGTTGAGCCGCAGCGCCGCCATCAGCATGCCGGGCGTGATCTTGTCGCAGTTGGAGATGCAGACCAGAGCGTCCGCGCAGTGCGCGTTGACCATGTACTCGACCGAGTCGGCGATCAACTCGCGGCTGGGCAGCGAGTAGAGCATGCCGCCGTGTCCCATGGCGATGCCGTCGTCGACGGCGATCGTGTTGAACTCCTTGGCCACGCCGCCGGCCTCGGCGACCGCCCCGGCGACGAGCTGGCCGAGGTCTTTGAGGTGTACGTGCCCGGGTACGAACTGGGTGAAGCTGTTGGCGACGGCGACGATCGGCTTGCCGAAGTCGTCGTCGGTCATCCCGGTGGCACGCCACAGGGCGCGCGCGCCGGCCATGTTTCGACCGTGGGTGGATGTCTTCGACCTCAGTTCGGGCATGCGCACCAGTCTGGCACCGCTTCCGCCGACCGGGGAGGCCAAGGGCACGTGAAGTCCACGACGCGGGACATTCCCGGTCCTCCCGCCGGCGTACCGGTCCTCCTGCCGGCGTCCGTGATCCGCCGCCGGCGTACCACATCCGCCGCACCGGCGGCCGGATGTCACGTAAATGACCAGTGAGCCACGAATGAGCGATGGAGGTGGGACAGAATCCCGGCCAGTGGGGCACAGTGGAGTTCGTGCCTGTCATCTACGATCTCGCCCTCGCTGCGACGGCATCCGTCGTCGCGGCCGGGTGCTGCGTGATCGTTCTGCTCAGGCCCGGGCGGTCCACGGGTGACCGCGGCACCCGCCCGCTCCTCGCCGCCGCGTTCGGGGCGGGTGCGCTCGGTCTGGTGGCCGTCGCGGTCGACGCGGCCGTGACCGGTGGAGGGTCGCCGACCCGGATGGCCGGCGAGGCGGCGGTCGGGACCGCGTTGTCGACGCTGCTTGTCCTGGTCGGCGTGCTCGGCGTGCTCGGAGTGACGGGCGGTCGCCGTGGCCTGCTGCGGCACGTCCTGGACGGCCTGGTGATCGCCACCAGCGTGTTCTACGCCGGGTGGGTGCTGCTGATCGAGCCGCTGCACCGGTACCACCTGGGCACCGCCGTCCCGCTGCGCCTCCAGGCATCCTGCGCGGTCGCCGCCGGCCCGGTCCTGGTCGGCCTCGTCGCGCTAGGGATCCTCGCGGCGGTGGCACTCAAGTCACGCCCGGTCCAGCGGCTGTGCCTGGTCACCGCGGTGCCGTGCCTGTTCGGGGCCGGGCTGCCGGTCGCGGTCTACTTCCAGCATGGTGCGTTCACGCTGGTCGCAGCGGCGGGGTACGCGGTCGGCGGGGTGGTCCTGGCGAAGACGGTCCGGGCGGCACCGCCCCGGCGGCAGCCGGGCGGGCGGGCGGCCGAGGCGACCCACGACGGGCTCGCGGTCTCCCTCGGGCTGGTCGGGCTGGCGGCCGCGGCCTGCGTGATCCACCTGTTGTTCCTCAGCGGCTCGATCGACCAGGTCAGCATCGCCACCGCGATGATCATCGGCGGAGCGCTCGCCGCGCAGCAGGCGCTCGCCCGTACCGATCTGCGCCGTACCACCGAGCGGCTGGCGCAGAGCGAGCGGCACTTCCGCGAGATGGCCTACACCGACCCGCTGACCGGGCTGGCCAACCGGCGTCGGCTGCTCAACACCCTCCAGGAGGAGGCGGTGGGCGGGCCGCCGTGCGTACTGCTGGCGATCGACCTGGACGGGTTTAAGAACATCAACGACAGCCGGGGGCACGACGTCGGCGACGCGGTGCTGGTCGAGGTCGCTGCGCGGCTGCGGGGCAACGTACGGCCGGGCGATCTCGCCGTACGGGTGGGCGGCGACGAGTTCGAGGTGCTGATGTGGGCCCGGGCGACCGAGGCGACGGCGGTCGCCGAGCGCCTGCTGGCGGTGCTGTGCCGGCCGTACGAGGTGGAGGCCGGCTCGGTGTTCCTGTCGGCGAGCATCGGCCTGGCCGGCTGCGCGACCGCCGACTCGATCGAGGGGCTGATGCGCAACGCGGACGTCGCCCTGCGCTTCGCCAAGCAGCGCGGAAAGCAGCGCGTCGAGCAGTACGACCTGGCGTACGACCAGTGGCTGCGCCGGCGTACCGAACTTGAGCACGAGCTGCGCGGCGCCGCCGACCGCGGTGAGCTGATGCTGGTGTACCAGCCGGTGGTGCACCTGCCGGACGGCCGGGTGACCGGGGTGGAGACGCTGCTGCGCTGGCACCATCCCCGGCTGGGTACGGTCGGGCCGGACGAGTTCATCCCGCTGGCCGAGGAGTCCGGTCTGATCGACCGGCTGGGCGAGTTCGTGCTGCACGAGGCATGTCACCAGCTCTCCCGCTGGATCGCCGACGGCCACGACGTCTACCTGACGGTCAACGTCTCACCCCGGGAGCTGCACGACCCGGAGTACGCCACCCGGCTCGGGCAGCTGCTGCGTGGCCACCGGGTGCCGCCGGAGCGCCTGGTCGTCGAGATCACCGAGCACGCCGTGGCGCAGGACGTGCAGCAGGTGGTCGACCGGCTCACCGCGCTGCGCGCCGCCGGGGTACGGGTGGCGCTCGACGACTTCGGCTCCGGGTACTCGTCGCTGGGGCAGCTACGTACGCTGCCGGTCGACATCCTCAAGATCGACCGGACGCTCATCGCCCCCACCGGTACCGGGTCGGTGCGGTTCGCCCCGCCGCTGGCGGATGTGGTGGTCCAGCTCGGCAACCGGCTCGGCCTCGACGTGGTGGCGGAGGGGATCACCGAGGCCGGGCAGCGGAAGGTACTGGAGGATGCCGGCTGTCGGTACGCCCAGGGTGACCTGTTCGGTCGCCCCATGCCGGCGGAGCGGGTGGAGGTGTTGTTTCGCGCCGCAGTAGGGTCGCCAGGCGGGCGTGACGTCGACTCGGACGACGCGACCAAGGTCCAAAACGTGGGATCGGTTGACTCAGGGCGTGAGATGAGGCAGAGTTAGCGCCATGTCGACCTGGTCTCGCCGAGTACTTGTCACCTAGCGCGCCGACCTCGTTTGTCGACGCGCTAGCCCCCGTGCACCCCGCACGCGGGCTTTTTTAATGCCCTCGCCCCCCTGCCCCCGCGTACTCGCGAGCCCAACCCGTCCAACCCGAAGGCGATCCGATGAGCAGACCAACGCCAGAAGTCCTCGCCCACCGAACTGCTGCCCCCGCCGCATCCGCACCGTCCCACCAGGTGGCGCAGATCACCGAGGGGCCGATGAGCGGTGCCAGTGCACTCGTCCGTTCGCTCGAGGAACTCGGCGTGGACGTAGTCTTCGGCATCCCGGGCGGCGCGATCCTGCCGGCGTACGACCCGCTGTTCGACTCGCAGAAGGTGCGCCACATCCTGGTCCGCCACGAGCAGGGCGCGGGCCACGCGGCGACCGGGTACGCGCAGGCCACCGGCCGGGTCGGGGTCTGCATGGCCACGTCCGGACCGGGCGCGACCAACCTGGTGACCCCGATCGCCGACGCGTACATGGACTCGGTGCCCATGGTCGCGATCACCGGCCAGGTGGCCAAGAGCGCGATCGGTACCGACGCGTTCCAGGAAGCCGACATCCAGGGCATCACGCTGCCGGTCACCAAGCACAACTACCTGGTCCAGACCGGCGAGGAGCTGCCGCGCATCCTGGCCGAGGCGTTCCATCTCGCCAGTACCGGCCGCCCGGGCCCGGTCCTGGTCGACATCCCCAAGGACGTGCTGCAGGGCCAGACCATGTTCAGTTGGCCGCCCACGCTGGAACTGCCCGGGTACCACCCGACGCTGCATCCGCACGGCAAGCAGATCCGCGAGGCGGCGCGCCTGATCGCCGCGGCCAAGCGGCCGGTGCTCTACGTCGGTGGCGGCGTGCTGAAGGCGGGCGCCTCGGCCAGCCTGCGCAAGCTGGCCGAGCTGACCGGCGTGCCGGTGGTGACCACGCTGATGGCCCGCGGCGCGTTCCCCGACTCGCACCGGCAGCACCTGGGCATGCCCGGCATGCACGGGACCGTCTCGGCGGTGTACGGGCTGCAGCGTGCCGACCTGATCGTGGCGCTGGGCGCCCGCTTCGACGACCGGGTCACCGGCAAGCTCGACTCGTTCGCGCCCGGCGCGACGATCGTCCACGCCGACATCGACCCGGCCGAGATCGGCAAGAACCGCGCGGCCGACGTGCCGATCGTCGGTGACGCCCGGTACGTCATCGACGAGCTGATCACCGCGGTCGGCACGGAGTACGCCGCCGGGCGCAAGGCCGACCTGTCCGAGTGGTGGAGCCAGCTCGACGACCTGCGCGATCGGTACCCGCTGGGCTGGGAGGAGCCGTCGGACGGCACCCTCGCCCCGCAGCAGGTGATCAAGCGCCTGGGCGAGCTGGCCGGGCCGGACGCGATCTACGTCGCGGGCGTGGGGCAGCACCAGATGTGGGCCGCCCAGTTCATCTCGTACGAGAACCCGGGGACGTGGCTCAACTCCGGCGGTCTCGGCACGATGGGGTACGCCGTGCCGGCCGCGATGGGCGCCAAGGCCGGCGCGCCGGACAAGACCGTGTGGGCCATCGACGGCGACGGCTGCTTCCAGATGACCAACCAGGAGCTGGCCACCTGCGCCCTGGAGGGCATCCCGATCAAGGTAGCCGTGATCAACAACGGCAACCTGGGCATGGTGCGGCAGTGGCAGACGCTCTTCTATGACGAGCGTTACTCCAACACCGACCTGGGGACCCACAAGCACCGCATTCCCGACTTCGTGAAGCTGGCCGAGGCGCTCGGCTGCGTGGGGCTGCGCTGCGAGACCGTCTCCGACCTGGACAACACGATCGCCGCCGCGATGGCCGTGACCGACCAGCCGGTGGTCATCGACTTCGTGGTCGGCAAGGACGCGATGGTGTGGCCGATGGTCGCGGCCGGCACCAGCAACGACGAGATCATGTTCGCCCGCGGCGTGCGGCCGCGCTTCGACGAGGACGATGTCTGACATGAGCGAGCGTAGTGAGCGAATCATGGAGCACGGTCCATCGGTGGCTCATGCCGGTGACGAGCGAAGCGAGGCAGCGGCATGAGCGAGCGTAGTGAGCGAATCATGGAGCACGGTCCATCGGTGGCTCATGCCGGTGACGAGCGAAGCGAGGCAGCGGCATGACCACGCACACCCTGTCGGTTCTCGTCGAGAACAAGCCGGGCGTCCTGGCGCGGGTCGCGGGGCTGTTCTCCCGGCGCGCCTTCAACATCGACTCGCTCGCGGTGGGGGAGACCGAGAACCCCGAGGTCTCCCGGATCACCATCGTGCTGAACGCCGAGGCGTCCCCGCTGGAGCAGGTGACCAAACAGCTCAACAAGCTGGTCAACGTGCTGAAGATCGTTGAGCTGGAGCACAATGCATCGGTACAGCGGGAGCTGGTGCTGATCAAGGTGCGTGCCGACCGGCCGGTCCGGTCGCAGGTGCTCGAGACCGTACAACTGTTCCGCGCGCGCGTGGTCGACGTCGCCCCCGACGCGCTGACGATTGAAGCCACCGGCACGGCCGAGAAGCTGGACGCGTTGATCCGCGATCTGGAGCCGTACGGGATCAAGGAAATGGTGCAGTCCGGCATGGTCGCGATCGGTCGCGGTTCGCGGTCGATCACCACGGGACCAGCCCTCCGGGCCGCTAGCTGAAAGGAAAGACATGACCGCCGAGGTGTACTACGACGACGACGCCGACCTGTCGGTGATCCAGGGCCGCAAGGTGGCGGTCATCGGGTACGGCAGTCAGGGTCACGCGCACGCGCTGTCGCTGCGCGACTCCGGCGTCGACGTCCGGGTCGGCCTGCCCGAGGGCTCGAAGAGCCGGGCCAAGGCCGAGGAACAGGGGCTGCGGGTCGTGACCCCGGCCGAGGCGGCCGCCGAGGCCGACGTGATCATGATCCTGGCTCCGGACACCGCCCAGCGCAAGATCTACTCCGAGTCCATCGCCCCGTCGCTGACCGCGGGCAAGGCGCTGTTCTTCGGCCACGGCCTCAACATCCGGTACGGGCTGATCGAGCCCCCGGCCGACGTCGACGTCGCCATGGTCGCCCCCAAGGGCCCCGGCCACCTGGTGCGCCGCCAGTTCGTCGACGGCAAGGGCGTGCCCTGCCTGGTCGCCGTGGAGCAGGACGCCACCGGCAACGCCTTCGCGCTCGCGCTGGCGTACGCCAAGGCGATCGGCGGCACCCGGGCCGGCGCGATCAAGACCACGTTCAAGGAGGAGACGGAGACCGACCTGTTCGGTGAGCAGGCGGTGCTCTGCGGTGGCGCGGCGGCGCTGGTGCAGACCGGCTTCGAGGTGCTCACCGAGGCCGGGTACGCCCCGGAGATCGCGTACTTCGAGTGCCTGCACGAGCTGAAGCTGATCGTCGACCTCATGTACGAGGGCGGCATCCAGCGGATGCGCTACAGCATCTCCGACACCGCCGAGTTCGGTGACTACACCCGCGGTCCGCGCGTGGTCAACGCGCAGACCAAGGAGGAGATGCGCAAGATTCTCTCGGAGATCCAGTCGGGTGAGTTCACCCGGGAGCTCATCTCCGACGACGACGCGGGCCGGCCGCTGCTGACCAAGTACCGCGAGCAGGGTACCGCGCACCCGATCGAGGTCACCGGCAAGAAGCTGCGCGACATGATGAGCTGGGTGGACCGCCCGATCACCGAGACGGCCTGACCGTCCGTGACCCGGCGCCGGGGTGGCCACCATCGCCCCGGCGCCGGGAGGTCCGGTTCAGTCGCGCAGCAGCGCCGTCAGGTCGACCGCGTCCGCGATGGCCCGGCAGCCGGCGTCATTCGGGTGCAGGTGGTCGCCGCTGTCGTAGGCCGGGCGCAGCGCCCCCGGCCGGGCCGGGTCGGCCAGTGCCCGGTCGACGTCGACGACGCTGTCGAAGACGCCGCTGGTGCGTACCCATGCGTTGACCGCGTCGCGCACGGCGACCCGCGCCGGGGCATCCAGGAAGGACCCGCCGAACGGGGCGATGGTGGAGCCGTGTACCCGTAGTCCCTGGGCGTGGGTCTGCACGACGACCTGCCGGTAGCCCGCGATGATCTCGTCGGCCGTCGCGTCGAACCCGATGTCGTTGACGCCGATGTGGACGATCACGTCACGGGCACCGGTCTGGGCGAAGACGTCCCGGTCCAGCCGGGCCAGGGCGGGCACGCCGTAGTAGGCCTCACCGTCGCGCGGGGCGAGCAGGCGGTTGCCGCCCAGTCCCGCGTTGGCCACCGACAGGGTGGGGCCGCGCCGGGCGACCAGTCGGCGGGCCAGGTGGTCGGGCCAGCGCTGGTTGGCGTCGCCGGTGGTGGCGCTGGTGTCGGTGATCGAGTCTCCGAGGGCCACGACGGTACCCACGACCCGGTGCGGGGCGCGGACGTCGACGCCGTCGACGAACATCCAGCACGGCGTGGAGCCGTACCCGCCGCCGGTCACCGCGCCGGTCAGGTCGCCGCCGCCGAGGTAGTTGCCCTGTGCGGTGAACGGATGGTTCGTCACCGGTCCGGTCGCCTCCGGTACGTACACGCTGACCAGCAGTGTGCCCAGTCCGGTCACGGCCAGGGCGGTGGGGTCGCTGAATACCTGCGCGCCGGCGGGGATCGTGACGTCCGGCCGGCCGCCGAAGGTCAACGTGCGCATCGTGCCGGGTACCGCGTCCGCGCCCGACGACCGCACCGCGACCGTGGTGCGTCCGATGTGGACCGCCCGGGTGCCGAAGGTGTTGGTCAGCCGGATCCGTACCGCGTCGCCTCCGGTGCTCAGGAAGACCACGTTGCGCACGGTCTGGTCGCGCAGTCCGCTGCCGGCCGGGCAGGTCGACCACGGGATCTCGGTGCCGGCGACGGGGCTCGCGGCCCAGCCGGTGACCCATCTCGCCGCGCCGGTACCGCTGGCCGGCGCGGTTGGCAGCGCCAGCGCGCCGGCCAGGGCGAGCAGTCCGGCGATCGCCGTGACCAGTGCGGTACGGGCCGCGCCCGGACGGTTCATGGCCGCTCCTCACCGATAGACATCGATAAACTTCTGTCGAGCCAACAACTTAACCGGTCCACTGTCAATAGCGGCATCTCCGGCATGGCCGCCCGGCGGATCGACGCCGGTGGAGCGTGCTGGCAGGTGGTGCACTGCTGAACCGGTTCGGTTAACGGTTCCTAAGACGAAAATCGATGCGTACGGTCTGTCGGATCGGCCCACGCGACGCCCCGGGCCGCCCTACGATCGCCGGGACGGCAGCCACCGCCGTCGCTCTCGCTCCCGTGGCGGCGGTGGCCGCTGTTGCTCCGCTCCGCGAGCGGCGACGACCGGGCGTTGCTCGGCCCGTCGGCGGCGCCGGCCGCCGGTGACAGCTCTGTCCCTCCCGATCCCGATCGAGAATCGAGGAGCCTTGACATCCTCCGTCACTGACCGCCCGGTGGTGCTCGTCGCGGAGGAGCTGGCTCCCGCCGCGATCGACGTGCTCGCGGACGACTTCGACGTCCGGCACGTCGACGGCACCGACCGGGCCGCCCTGCTCCACGCTCTCGCCGGCGCGCACGCCGTCGTTGTCCGCAGCGCCACCGTGATCGACGCGGAGGCGATGGCCGCCGCCCCCCGCCTGAAGGTGATCGCCCGCGCCGGCGTCGGGCTCGACAACGTCGAGGTACCGGCCGCCACCGCCCGGGGCGTGATGGTGGTCAACGCGCCGACCTCCAATATCGTCTCCGCCGCGGAGCAGGCCGTCGCGCTGCTGCTGGCGGTCGCCCGGCACACCGCGAGCGCCAGCGCCGCGCTGAAGGCGGGGGAGTGGAATCGGTCCCGGTACACCGGGGTGGAGGTGTCCGGCAAGACCGTCGGCGTGGTGGGCCTGGGCCGTATCGGAGTGCTCTTCGCCCAGCGGATGGCCGCGTTCGGGGTACGCCTGATCGCCTACGACCCGTACGTGCAGCCGGCCCGCGCGGCGGCGCTCGGCGTCCGCCTGGTCGGCCTGGACGACCTGCTGGCCGACAGCGACTTCATCTCCATCCACCTGCCGAAGACGCCGGAGACGGTGGGGCTCATCGGCGCCAGGGAACTGGCGATGGTCAAGCCGGGCGTCCGCATCGTCAACGCCGCCCGCGGCGGCCTGGTCGACGAGCAGGCTCTCGCCGACGCGGTCGCCGAGGGGCGGGTCGCCGGTGTGGGCATCGACGTGTACGCCAAGGAGCCCTGCACCGCGTCACCGCTGTTCGCCTTCGGCAACGTGGTCGCCACGCCGCACCTCGGAGCGTCCACGGTGGAGGCTCAGGACAAGGCCGGTCTCGCCGTGGCCCGCAGCGTGAAGCTGGCGCTGTGCGGCGAGTTCGTCCCGGACGCGGTCAACGTGCAGGCGGGCGGGGTGGTCGCCGAGGAGGTACGGCCGCTGCTGCCGCTGGCCGAACGGTTGGGCCGGGTCTTCACCGCGGTCGCCGGCGGCATCGCCGCCGCGGTCACCGTCGAGGTGCACGGCGACGTGGCGAACAACGACGTCTCGGTGCTGAAGCTGGCCGCCACCAAGGGACTGTTCGCCGGCGTGGTCAGCGACCAGGTGACATACGTCAACGCTCCGCTGCTCGCCGCCGACCGCGGTGTCGAGGTGGAGCTCGCGGTCTCACCGGAGTCCACCGACCACCCCAACCTGGTGACGGTCCGTGGCGCGCTGCCGGACGGCCGCGTGGTCTCGGTCTCCGGTACGCACGTCGGCGGGCCACGCGAGGCGCTCAAGCTGACCGGGCTCGACGGGTACGAGCTGGACCTGGCCGCCGACGGCGTGCTGCTGTTCCTGCGCTATGCCGACCGGCCCGGCGTGGTCGGCACGGTGGGTTCGATCCTCGGCGCGGCCGGCGTCAACATCGCGGCGATGCAGGTCGCCCGGCGCGAGGCCGGTGGCGAGGCGCTGATGACGCTGACCGTGGACAGCGCCCCCGACCCCGACCTGCTGGGCTCGGCGGCCGAGGCGGTCGGCGCGACGGCGGCCAGCATCGTGGACCTGTTCTTTTCATGATCAGAGCGTCCACCAGGTGGACCCGGTGTACCGATAGCTAGGACGATGGCTTAACGTTTCTTCGAACGCACGTGGCGAGAGAACGGACTGAAGACGGTGGCACGGATCGCGGTGGTGGCCGGCGACGGCATCGGGCCAGAGGTGATCGCACAGGCCCGCAAGGTGCTCGACGTGGTCCTGCCCGGTACCGAGGCGACCGAGTACGACCTGGGTGCGGCGCGATACCACCGCACCGGCGAGGTGCTGCCCGACAGCGTCCTGGCCGAGCTGGCCCAGCACGACGCGATCCTGCTCGGCGCCGTCGGTGATCCGTCGGTGCCGTCCGGCGTCCTCGAGCGCGGCCTGCTGCTGAAACTGCGGTTCGCGTTCGACCAGTACGTCAACCTGCGCCCGTCGCGGCTGTGGCCGGGCACCACGAGCCCGCTGGCGGGCGCCAAGCCGGGCGACATCGACCTCGTGGTGGTCCGGGAGGGCACCGAGAGCCTGTACGCCGGGGCCGGCGGGAACCTGCACCAGGGCACCGCGGCCGAGGTCGCCACGGAGGAGAGCCTCAACACCCGGTTCGGCGTGGAGCGGGTCGTCCGTGACGGGTTCGCGCGCGCCATGCGGCGCCCGCGCCGCACGCTCACCCTGGTCCACAAGAACAACGTGCTCACCCACGCCGGTGGTCTGTGGGCGCGCACCTTCGCCGAGGTGGCGGCCGAGTACCCCGACGTCACCACCGAGTACCAGCACGTCGACGCGGCCGCGATGTTCCTGGTCACCCAGCCGCAGCGGTACGACGTGATCGTCACCGACAACCTGTTCGGCGACATCCTGACCGACGTGGCCGCGGCGGTGACCGGCGGCATCGGCCTCGCGGCGAGTGCCAACATCAACCCCGATCGACGCTACCCGTCGATGTTCGAGCCGGTACACGGCTCCGCGCCGGACATCGCCGGCCGGGGCATCGCCGATCCGGCCGCCGCGGTACTCTCCGTGGCGCTGCTGCTCGACCACCTCGGCCACCCCGAGGCGGCCGGACGGGTCACCGACGCGGTCGGCGCCGAACTCGCCGCCCGTACGCCCGGCGCCCCGCTGCGCACCGACGAGGTGGGCGACCGGCTCGCTGCCGCGGTATCCGCCTGACCGGTATCCGTCTGACCGGTTCCCGGCTCGCCGGCGTGATCCGCGCCGCGTGTCAGAGGTGGCTGCCCGGCGGTCACGCGCGCCCGCCGACCGGGGACAACGGCATCTCGCCCACCCGTTGTGGGGTGTCATTTTCCGCCGATCGAAGCCTTTGACCCTTACGGCCGACCTCTTTAACGAGCGTTCGGGGTAGGTTGCAGGAACGGCTTTAACGAGCGTTCGGGGTAAGTTGCAGGCACGGCGGATTCGGTGGTCGACCTGTCACGCCGATCAACACTACGATTCTCATCGAGAGATCACACTTACGGAGGGCACATGAGCGGCGGTGAGAGCCTCGCGTTCGAGATTCATCCGAATCCGGCAGCGGTATCCGCCGCCGAGCGGGCCGCGATGCTGGCCAATCCCGGGTTCGGGCGGATCTTCACCGATCACATGGTCACCATCCGGTACGCGGAGGGCAAGGGCTGGTACGACGCCCGGGTCGAGGCTCGCGCGCCGATCCCGATGGACCCGGCGACGGCCGTCCTGCACTATGCGCAGGAGATCTTCGAGGGGCTCAAGGCGTACCGGACCGACGACGGCGGCCTGACCATGTTCCGGCCCGACGCCAACGCGCGCCGGTTCCGGGCGTCCGCTCGGCGGATGGCGATGGCGGAGCTTCCCGAGCAGGTGTTCCTCGACTCGCTCACCGAGCTGGTGCGCATCGACCGGGGCTGGGTGCCCGACGACCCCGAGGGCAGCCTGTACCTGCGCCCCTTCATGTTCGCCAGCGAGGTGTTCCTCGGCGTCAAGCCGTCCGCCGAGTACCTCTACGTCGTGATCGCCTCGCCGGTCGGCCCCTACTTCAAGGGCGGCTCCGTGGCGCCGGTCACGGTCTGGGTGTCGAGCGAGTACACGCGGGCGGCGCCCGGCGGCACCGGCGCGGCCAAGTGCGGCGGCAACTACGCCACCAGCCTGGCGGCGCAGGCCGAGGGGATCGAGCACGGCTGCGAGCAGGTGGTGTTCCTCGACGCCGTGGAGCGCCGCTACGTCGACGAGCTCGGCGGCATGAACATCTTCTTCGTGTTCGACGACGGCACCCTGATCACGCCGCCGCTCGGCACGATCCTGCCCGGGATCACCCGGGACGCCGTGATCACGCTCGCCCGCGAGCAGGGGCTCACGGTCCGCGAGGAGCCGTACTCGATCGACCAGTGGCGCGCCGACGCCGCGAGCGGCCGGCTGCGCGAGGTGTTCGCCTGCGGTACCGCCGCGGTGCTCACCCCGATCGGCATGGTCCGTTCCACCGACGGCGAGTTCGTCATCGGCGACGGAGGTACCGGCGAGGTGACGGCGCGGCTGCGCCAGACCCTCGTCGACATCCAGCGCGGCCACGCTCCGGACGCCCACGGCTGGGTGCACCGGCTGATCTGACCCGCGGGCCCCGGACCGTCGTGGCAGGCGGAGGCCGGCGCGACGGTCCGAGGGACCGGGAAACCGTGGCGGAGGCCGGGACGACCGCCGAAAGGGCGGGAACGGTGGCGGCGGCCGGCCCGTCCAAGGACGCATGTCGACCTCTGCCCGCTACACCGACCTGCCGCTGCGGACCCTGGTGCTCACGCTCCGGGTGCCGGTGCCCGCCGAGCCGCCGAAGCCGTCGGCCAAGCCGGACCGGGACGAGCGCTGACCGCCCGCCAGCGGGCCGTCTCCGCCGTCGGTGGGTGCGGCCCGCTGACCGCCTGTCGTCACATCCGGTAGCTCAGGTGAACCACGCCTGTCGCCGACGGGTACCTCGCCATGCCGGTGGTACCCGTCGGCGGATCACCGTGCGCCATGGTCGCTTCGCGCACCGTTCTCGTGCGGCTACACTATGAAGTCGGGCACTCTGCGCTCCCGATATTCGGAAAGTACTTCCACGATGTAGGCGTACGTGGCAGTGTACGAAGCGTGACCGCAGTCCCCGCCGTCCTGATTATTGGCCCCTAGCGCGCCCGGCACACCGACGCCGAGCGCGCAGACCTCTCGCATCCGCGGGGGGTCTTTTTCGTTGTGGAGAGGCTGGAGAATCAATGCAGGTATACGACACCACGCTGCGCGACGGGGCCCAGCGGGAAGGCATCAGCTACTCGGTGGTCGACAAGCTCGCGGTGGCGCGGCTACTCGACGACTTCGGTGTCGGGTTCATCGAAGGCGGCTGGCCGGGAGCCCTCCCCAAGGACACCGAGTTCTTCCGACGAGCCCGTACCGAGCTCAACCTCAGACACGCGCAGTTCGTCGCGTTCGGCGCGACCCGCAAGGCCGACACGGCGGTCGGCTCCGACCCCCAGGTCCGGGCGCTGCTCGACGCCGAGACGCCGGTCGTGACCCTGGTGGCCAAGTCGGACGTGCGCCACGTGGAGCGCGCGCTGCGCACCAGCCTGCGGGAGAACCTGGCGATGGTCCACGACACCGTCGCCCACCTCGTCGCCGAGGGGCGACGGGTGTTCCTCGACTGCGAGCACTTCTTCGACGGGTACCTCGTCGACCCGGACTACGCCACCGAGGTCGCCGCGACCGCCATCGCGGCGGGCGCCGAGGCCGCGGTCATGTGCGACACCAACGGCGGCATGCTGCCGTCGCGGGTCACCCGCGTGGTGGGCGAGGTGACCGGACGGCTCGCGTCCCGGCTGGGCGTCAGCGCCGACGAGGCGGTCGCCAGGCTCGGCATCCACTGCCAGAACGACACCGGCTGCGCGGTCGCGAACACGGTCGTCGCGGTCGAGGCGGGCGTGCCGCACTTCCAGTGCACCGCCAACGGGTACGGCGAGCGCGCCGGCAACGCCGACCTCTTCGCGGTCGTCGGGAACCTGCAGCTCAAGCTCGGACTGCCGGTCCTGCCGGAGGGCTGCCTGGACCAGATGGTGCGTGTCTCGCACGCCATCGCGGAGATCGCCAACATCGCACCCGACACCCACCAGGCCTATGTCGGGTCGTCGTCCTTCGCCCACAAGGCGGGGCTGCACGCGAGTGCGATCAAGGTCGACCCCCTGCTGTACAACCACGTCGAGCCGGAGGTCGTCGGCAACGACATGCGCATCCTGGTCACCGAGATGGCCGGCCGGGCGAGTGTCGAGCTGAAGGCCCGGGAGCTGGGCATCGACCTCGGCGACCACCCCGAGGCGCTCACCCGGGTGACGGCGAGGATCAAGGAGCTGGAGGCCGGCGGCTGGTCGTTCGAGGCCGCCGACGCGTCGTTCGAGCTGCTGGTCCGCGCCGAGCTGAACGGTGCGGTGACCCGCCCGTTCGCCCTGGAGAGCTACCGGGTCCAGGTCGAGCACCGCGAGGACGGCGCCGTGGTCAGCGAGGCCACGGTCAAGGTCCGGGTACGCGGGGAGCGGGTCATCGCCACCGCGGAGGGCAACGGCCCGGTCAACGCCCTCGACGAGGCGCTGCGGGCCGCCCTGGCCAAGCACTACCCGGAGCTGAAGAGCTTCGAGCTGGCCGACTTCAAGGTGCGCATCCTCGAAGGCAGCCACGGCACGGGCGCGGTGACCCGGGTACTGCTGGAGACGGCCGGTGGCACCGGTGACTGGACCACGGTCGGGGTGCACGAGAACGTCGTCGAGGCGAGCTGGCACGCCCTCGTCGACGCGCTCAGCTACGGCCTGTCCCAGCAGCACCAGTCGGTGTGACGATCATGAACGCGGTAGGACGAGTTCGGTGAAGATCGCGCGGTGGTCGGTGGCGGGTACGGTGTGGGCGGCGTACCGCGTCACGCCGACCCGGCGATCGACCAGGACGTGGTCGATCGTCACGCCGGGGATCCACCGCCGCTCGTCGTACGGCCAGCTCGCGGTGAACCCGTCGCCGGTCGCGGCGGCGGCGTCCCGGTAACCGGACGCGATCAGCCGGCGCAGCCGTACGTGGTCGAGGGTGGCGTTGAAGTCGCCGATCAGCACCCGGACCGTCCCGTCGCGGCTGGCCCGCGGCTCGGCCGTCAGGTCGATGCGGGAACAGTCCGGCGGTAGCGGCGCACAGGGGTGCGCCGACTCCAGGGCGACCTCCCGGGCGCCCGGCACCTGGATCGTCGCGGCCGCCTGGGTGAAGCCGGACGGGAGGGTACGCAGGCCGTCGTCGCGCAGTGGGAACCGGCTGAACAGCCCCGAGCCGCCGGCTCCGGGCTGCGGGTAGGAGACCCGGTGGGGCAGCAGCTCCGCCAACCCGGCCGCGTCGAGGGCCTGCTCCGCCTCCGGTGTGAACTCCTGTACCGCGAGTACCTGCACGCCCTGGTCGCGTACCAGCCGTACGATCGTCGCGGCGTCAGCGGCCCCGATCATCATGTTGGAACTCAGCACCCGCAGTCGGGGCCCGTCCGCCGCACCGCCGCCGGTGGCGAAGCCCCGGGGCAGTACGCACACCAGCAGCGTGATGGCCACTCCGGCCGCCACCCCGGCCGCCCACCATGACCGCAGCGCGCACGCCAGGCCGGTCACCACGACCGTGCCGCCGGCGACGTACGGGGTGAACGCGATCAGCGGGTACAGCGGGCCGCCCAGGTGGTCGAGGCCGAACACCCGGACCGCCGCCCACGCGGCGCAGCCGGCCACCGCGAACCACAGGGCGACGTGCAGGCCGGTGTGGACGGGGCTGGCGGAGTCGCGTGCGGTGGCGGCCGGGGCGAGCGTCGTCATTCCGGTCAATCTAGCGGTCATGGCCAAGGCACCTGCCCATCTCCACCCGATCATCACCATCTCTGCACCGCGTAGGGTGCGGTGATGGACCGGTGGCCGATGACCGCCGCCGAGGCGGAGGCCGTCCAGGACCGGCTGCGCCCGCGGGTACGCCCGGGCGGTGAGCCGCTGCGGCCGCGTACCGTCGCCGGGCTGGACGTGTCCTACGCGACCGGCTCCGACCGGCTGGCCGCCGCCGTGGTGGTCCTCGACGCCGACACGCTGGAGGTGGTCGAGGCGTCGGTGGTCGACGGCACCGCCGCGTTCGACTACGTACCCGGGCTGCTGGCCTTCCGTGAGATCCCGTCCCTGCTCACCGCGCTGGACCGGCTGGCGGTCACGCCGGACGTACTGGTCTGCGACGGGTACGGGGTGGCGCATCCGCGCCGGTTCGGGCTGGCCTGCCATCTCGGTGTGCTCAC
The DNA here is from genome assembly GCF_049999945.1 of Planosporangium spinosum. Classification (NCBI taxonomy): domain Bacteria; kingdom Bacillati; phylum Actinomycetota; class Actinomycetes; order Micromonosporales; family Micromonosporaceae; genus Planosporangium; species Planosporangium spinosum. Next base: position 50,342 of record NZ_JBLYUB010000004.1, read on the forward strand.
CGACCTGCCGGCGATCGGGGTGGCGAAGACCCCGTTCACCTGGGCGTACGAGCCGCCGGGACAGCGGCGCGGCGACTGGTCCCCGCTGGTCGGCGACGGGGAGGAGCTGGGCCGGGTGCTGCGGACCCGCGACGGTGTCAGGCCCGTCTTCGTCTCCACCGGCCACCGGGTCACCCTCGGTTCGGCCTGCGACCTGGTGCTCCGGCTGTGCCCGCGGTACCGGTTGCCGGAGACTACCCGGCTGGCCGACCGGCTCTCGCGGCACCGGCTGGCGCGGGTTCCGGCCGGGTAGCGGCGCGTACACGCGGGACAGTCGGGCGTCCCGGCCGGCGGGGTGGCGGGCCCGCCGGCCGGTCAGTGCCGCAGTGGCAGCCGGTTCAGGCGGGCGCGGCCGCTCAGGAACCGGCGCTGGTTGGGCATCTGGGGCGGGGCTTCGGTCACCGGCAGTCCGTACGCCGCGAGCGTGTTGGCGGCGTTGTTCGCGGCGTCGCAGGGACAGTCGCACCCGCACGCCGCGCAGCGGCCGGTCTCCCGCTGGATGCGGTGGCGCGCGAGGGTCATCTTGGCGCTGGTGACCCGGATGCCGACCTCGTGGGGGGAGTTTGGTGCGGTGGTCATTGGTGTACTCCTGGATCGGCCCGTGCTGACATCGAACAGCGAACCCCCGTCCCCGTACGTTCGCGCTTCCGATGGTCTTGAAACAACCGCCATGTGACCCGAGTCGGCACGATTGGCGCTCGCCAGGAGCGCGGACGGTGACGCGCACAATGGGCCGGTACCCCGGTTTACCGCACCGTGCACCGGGCAGCCAGCCGGGTTGAGCCGCCGCGAACGCCACCGGCGGGGTGCCACGCGCCCGGCGGGGTGCCGCCATCGGGTGCGGCGGGCGCTACCGGGCGCCGTTCTCGTACGCGCTGACCGCCAACTCGACCCGGGAACTGAGTCCCAGCTTGGCGAGGATGTGCGAGACGTGGTTGCGCACGGTGCGCCGCGACAGGTACAGCTCGGCGGCGATGTCCGGATTGGACCGACCGGCGACGACGAGGGTGACGATCCGGCGTTCGGTGTTGGTCAGCGCGTCCCAGCCCGTCTTCGGCCGCCGCCGCGCATACCGGCGCCGGATGCCGGCGCTGCGCAGCCGTGCCTGCGCCCGGTCGGCGTCCCAGGTGGCGCCGAGCCGTTCGTAACACCCGACCGCCGAGTCCAGGGCGGACCGGGCCCGCACCGGGTTGCCGGCGGCCAACGCGACGGCGGCCTCCTCGTAGGCGTACCCCTCGTACAGCGGCCGGCCGCCCTCGGCGAACGCCTCCGCCGCGGCGAGCAGCAGGGTCGGGTCCACCCCGGCGACCCCGCGGCACAGCGCGACGGTCGCCCGTACGTGCGCGGCGCCGTGGTGCGCGGTGATCCGCTCGACGGTCTCGGCGACGGTCCGCGCCCGTACGCGCTCCCCGGTACCGGCGGCCAGCCGCGCCACGTCGGCGGCCAGGCAGGTGCGTGCCGGTTCCCGGGTCCACGCGTCGAACAGGGCCTGCAACGCCCGCTCCGGGTCGCCCTCGCGTTCCCACGCCAGGGCCCGCGCCGCCCGGCGCAGCCAGCCCCAGTGCGGGTTCGCGTCGGGTCGGACCAGCGCCTCCGCGTACGTGTCCGGTTCGCCGCGGTGGATCGCGATCAGGGCGGCCTGGCTGTGCAGCCCCTCCGCCACGCCCAGGCAGTCGGCCGCGCCGAGTCCGGCCCGGATCTCGGCCAGCGCATCGTCCCACCGGCCGTGCAGGTAGTTGGCTCGCGCGCCGGCCAGGTGGTGCCAGGTGAGGAAGGTCCGGCCGCCGTGCCCGCCGCCCGCCCGCCCGTCGCCGCAGGCGGCGTCGGCCTCGGTGAACCGGTCCAGTTCGGTCAGGCAGAGCGCCCGGATCAGGTGCGGGGCGAACGGGTGGTCGGGCTGGACCTGGTCACCGCCGAGCGCCGCGACGGCCCGATCGGCGAGGTCGAGCGCCTCCCCGGGCCGCTGGCGGGCCAGCCGGGCGCCGGCGCGCACCGTCAGGGCGTGCGCGGTGCCGTAGCCGTCGGATGTGGGACCGGCCCGGTCGACGGCGGCCTCGGCGGCCGTCACACGCCCGGACAGCAGCAGGCACAGCGCGGCCAGGCCGTGGAAGCGGGCCGCCTCGCCGGCGGGTAGGCGGATGGTCGCGAGGACCTCCTCGGCGACCGCGTGGGCGCTGTCGACCCGGCCGCTCTGCAGGTGGGCCTGTGCCAGCAGCCACCGCAGCGCCACCTCCCGGGGGTCCGCCGGCGGTACGGTGTCGCCGGCCGGCGGTGCGGTGCCGGTGCGCTCCGCCGGCGGTACGGTGTCGCCGGCCGGCAGGGCCGCCTGGGCGGCGCGCTGCGCCTCGACCGGGCGCCCGGCCCACAGCAGGGCCCGGGCGTACTGCACCCGCAGGATCTCCGGGGCGTCCGCGGTGCGCTGCGCCAGCGTCCGCTCCAGCAGCGGTGTGGCCAGTTCCGGGGCGCGTGCGACCAGGGCCTCCGCCGTCCGGGCGAGCCAGTCCACCAGGTCCGGGGCCAGATCGGTGGCGGTGGTCAGGTACCGGGCGACTCGTTCCACCCGGGCACCCGCGGTCGCGAGCGCCCGGCCGGCGCGCAACCGCAGCGCCTCCGCGGCGTCCGCGGAGACGTCGCCGGTCAGGACCCGCCGCACCACGTCGTGGCGGAAGACCAGTTGGCCACCGGCGTCGACGAGCAGGCCCGCCGCCACCGCCTCGCTGACCGGCTGCCACAGCGAGATCACCGGCTGGCCGAGGACGGCCGCCAGTTCGGTCAGGTCGAAGCCGGGGCCCAGGACGGCCGCGGCCCGCACCATGTCGCGGGTGCCCGGCGACAGCTCCTCGATCCGCTGCCGTACCAGGTCGAGCACGGTACCGGGGAGGGCCGGGCGGACGGTACCGCCGCGCAGCCCGGCCACCCCGCCGGTGACCTCGATGCGCCCGGAGCGGGCCAACGCGCCCAGCAGTTCCATGGCGTAGCGCGGGTTCCCGCCGGCTCCCGCGAGTACGTTGCGCAGGTCCGGCCCGGGCGGCGCGCCCAGCAGTCCGCCGGCGAGCGTACCGACATCCTTTTCGGACAGTGCGGCCAGCGTCATCCGCTCCGCGCCCCGGCGCTGCAGGCCGCGCAGCAGCGCCTCGACCCGCTTGTCGCGCGGCGCCGACCGGTACGCGGCGACGAGCAGCAACCGGCGGTCGCCGGCGTTACGGCCGAGCCGCCCGAGCAGCACCAGGCTCGACGGGTCGGCCCACTGGAGGTCGTCGACGAGCACGACCACCGGCGACGCCGCGCACCAGCCGTCGACGCGGTTCAGCACCGCCTCGGTGACGGCGAAGTCCCCGCCCGCCGGTTCCCCGTCCAACCAGGACCGGACCGTCGCGAACGGCGGCGCCGGGTCGGCCGGGATGCCTTGGCCGCGCAGGATCCGGGCGCCGGCCCGGCGCGCCTCGGCGGCGGCGACGGCGAGCAGGGCACTCCGGCCGATCCCGGGCTCGCCGTCGACGAGCAGGATCGCGCCCCGGCCGGTGGCCGTGCGGCGGACCAGTCTCCGCAGGTGCGCGGTCTCCTTCTCGCGCCCCACGAGGGTTGTGCGCATCCGGTACCTACCCGTGGTCGAGGACCTCCCGGGCGATGTCCACCCGCGAGTGCGCCTTGAGTTTGCCGAGGATGCTGGACACGTGCGATTGGACGGTGCGCCGTGACAGCAGCAGCTCGCCAGCGATGTCCGGATTGGACATACCCTGCGCCACCAGCCGCGCGATCGTCACCTCGGTCGGGGAGAGCGCGGCCCAGCCGTGCGCGGGCCGCCGGCGCGGACCCCGCGCGCCCCACCGGATGCCGAACGGGCGGAGGCTGGCGGTGGCCCGGCGGGTGTCCCAGCGGGCGCCCAGCCGCGCGTACACCTCCATGGCCGGCGCCAGCGCCGATTTCGCGGCTCGGCGGTCACCCCGTCGGGCCAGCAGGACGGCGACGTCCTCGCAGGTGCGGGCGTACTCGACCACCCGGCCGCGCTGGCGCAGGTAGCGGCCGACCTTCGTGAGCAGGTCGGGGTCGCCGTGCAACAGCCCGTGGCAGCGCTCCAGCGCGGCCAGTCGACCGGGGATCATCTGGCCCGGGTCACGGACGCACCGGTCGGTCGCCTCCCATGCGGTGGCCAGGTCGCCGACGGCCAGCGCCGCCCGGACGACGTCCGGCATCGGGGTGTGGCGCTCCATCCGCGCGTAGCGCGGGTCGAGCAGTTCCCGCCACGCCCGTACCGCGTCCTCGGGGCGGCCGTCGCGTTCGGCGAGCATCGCGCGGGCGGCGATCAGGAATCCGCGGTTGGCCACGTCGAACGCACTCTCGCTCGGCGGGTCGGGGAAGGCGTCCAGCCGTGCGGCAGCCGCGGCCCGGTCGTCGCGGTGGCAGGCGATGAGCGCGGCGATGCCGGCCGCGATGAGGGCGACCCGCGGGTTGTCGGGCAGGTCCTCGGCCGTGTCCAGCTCGACCAGGGCCTCGTCCCAGCGGCCGGTCCAGAAGTGCACGACCGAGGCGGGGGCGTGGAAGCGCGCCAGCCCGGCGTACCCGGTGCTCCGGTCGGCGAGGTCACTGGCGGCGGCGAGGGTGCGCTCCGCCTCGTCGAAGCGGTCGAGGATCGACAGCGCCAGCGCCCGGTTGCCCAGCAGCAGCAGCCGCAGCTCCAGGTGCTCCGTGCCGTCGGCGAGGACGTCCAGGGCCCGGTCCAGGTGGTCCAGCCGGGTCGGCTGGTCGCGGCGCATCAGGGCGGTCGTCGACAGGCTGAGCAGGCTGTAGCCGAGCGCGAGCCGGTCGCCCGAGGCGGTTGCCGAGACCAGGGCCGCGCGTGCGGCGGCCTCCGTCTTGTCGAGGTCGTCGACCGAGGTGGCGCGGATCCGTGCGGACATCGCCTCCAGCCGGTCCCGCCAGATCACCGGTACGAGCGCACCGCGCAGCCCCTGCCCGATCACCCGCAGCGCGTCGCCGGAGCGGCCGGCCCGCAGCAGCCGCTCACCGAGGATCCAGTGCATCTCGGCGGCCAGCGCCGGGTCGCGGGTGTGTGCGAGGACCTGCCGGGCCCGGGTCTCGGCGTCCCGGCCGAGCCGAAACAGTGTCCGCGCGTGCGCCCCGGCCAGTTCGTCCCAGTGCTCCGCCGCCGGGGGAAGCTGGCCGACCGCCCGGTCGAGCAGCTCCGCCGCGACCGCGGGTGCCCGGTCGATCAGCTCCGGCGCGGTGCGCACGAGCCAGTCGACGACCCAGCCGTCCACCGTGGCGCCGGCCCGCAGCAGCTGGGCGGCGACCCGCTCCGCCGCCGCGCCCCGGGCGGCCAGCGCCTGCGCCGCGTGCCGGTGCAGGGCCGACCGTACGACACCGGGCATCTCCTCGTACAGCGCCCGGCGGATCAGCGGGTGCCGGAACGACAGCCGGGTGCCGGGCGTCACCACACCGGCGGCCGCGGCCTCGGCGAACACCTCATGCAGGCCGTCCGGCGACTGTTGCAGGACGGTCGCCACGTCGTCGACCGGGAACTCGGTACCCAGCAGGGTGGCGACCCGCAGCGCGGTGGTGGCCTCGCCCGACAGGAAGCCCAGCCGCCCGGCGATGGCGGCCGCGAGCGTCGCCGGTACCCGGTGTGCCGCCTCGCCGACCAGTTCCGCGTGCCCGGTGCCGTCCATGGTCAGGGCGGCCTCGCGGCGCAGCGCGTCCACCAGCTCCCGCAGGTACAGCGGGTTGCCGGCGGCCTGCGCCGCCAGCGCGCGCAGCCGCGGCCCGGCGGGCGCGCCGGCGAGCCCGCCGACCAGTTCGGCCACCGCCGGTTCCGGCAGCGGGGCGAGCCGGACCAGCGTTCCCCGGCTGACGGCCGCCGTGCGCAACGGGTCCAGCCCGTCCCGGTGGGGTACCGGTCGGTACGCCCCGACCAGCAGCAGCGGGAGCTGCTCCACCGTGCGGGCCAGGCGCTGCCAGGCGAGCAGGCTCAGCTCGTCGGCCCACTGGAGGTCGTCGGTGACGATGACCAGGGGGCGGTCCGCGCAGAGCTTTTCCACCAGGGTCAGCACCCCGTCGACCACCGCGGCCAGCGGATCGCCGGTGGACACGAAGTCGCCCGCCGGGTCGCTCCGCAGGATCGCGGCGATCCCGGCCCGGCCGGGGTCGTCCGGCCGGCGCTCAATCTCCAGGCAGTCCAGCAGCAGCCGCAGCGGGATACCCGAGCTGAGCTCGTCAGCGGCGGCCCATCCGACCTCACAGCCGCGCCCCACGGCGTCGGCCAGACCGGCGCCCAGCAGGGCCGACTTGCCGATGCCGGGCTCGCCCTCGACCAGGACCAGACCGCCATGGCCGGAGGCGACGCCGATCAGGGCCGACCGGACGAACTCCACTTCGGAGTCCCGTCCGACGACCATGGCCGGCAGTGGCCCGGATGGCATGCACTTGAGCCTATTCCGATACCGTGGCGGCGCGACCGCAACGAGTTATCGATAGCCGTCGCGCATCGCAGGTCAGGGCTCCTACCTGCTGATTTCGTAACTCAGGCGCAACGGATTATCACTCAGCGCAACTTTGCCCATAGCGTGCACCTGCACTTGCATCAGCACGCGCCCGTCGCCGGGTCGGACGTGCGGCTCGGATCCGGCCACAATGGCGACGTGATCCGACCGCACCCGCGCTCCGGCGACGAGACGGTGGCGGCCCGCGCCGCCCGGTTGGAGAGGCTCGTCGGCAGGCTCGACCCGGCCAACCTGCCGGGCTGGCTGCGCCCGACCGGCGGAGAGCGGCGCTGGCCGGCCGCCGTCGCCATGCTGGGGGCGATCGGGCTGCAGGTCGCCCTTCCGGAGAACCTCGCGTCGACGCCGAGGTGGCTGCTGCCGCTGCTCGAATTCCTCTTGCTGGGCCTGCTGGTATTCATGAACCCGTTCCGGATCGACCGCGAGACGACGCTGCTGCGGATCGTCAGCATCACCCTGGTCGCCGTCGCGTCGGTGGCCAATGCCTGGTCGGCCGTGCTCCTGATCCGTCGGCTCGTGCACGGCGCGTTCTCGGACGCCGGCCCGCTGTTGTTCAACGGCGGCGCGGTCTGGATGACCAACGTGATCGTGTTCGCGCTCTGGTACTGGGAGGTCGACCGGGGCGGACCGGCTGCCCGGGCCAACGCCCGTGCGGACTACCCGGACTTCCTGTTCCCCCAGATGGCCACGCCGGAGCTGGCGCACCGCGACTGGGAGCCGCACTTCCTCGACTACCTGTACCTGTCGTTCACCAACGCCACGGCGTTCAGTCCGACGGACACGATGCCGCTGTCGCGCTCGGCGAAGCTGACCATGATGGTCCAGTCGGCGGTCTCGCTGCTGATCGTCGCGCTCGTGGTGGCGCGGGCGGTCAACATCCTGCGGTGACGTCCAGCAGTGACGCGGCCTGTACCAGGGCGGCCCGCAGCGGCGCCGCGCGCTCGGCGAACCCGCGCTGTGCGGCGGCGTACTCGGCGCGCCCCTCGGCCGTCTCGATCCGCACCGGCGGGTAACCGAGGGCGGCCAGGTCGTACGGGCTCGCCCGCATGTCCAGCACGCGGATGTCGCGGGCCAGCGCGAAGCAGTCCGCGATCAGCTCCGCGCCGGTGAGCGGGTACAGCTTGTAGGACCATTTGTACAGGTCCATGTTGGCGTGCAGGCAGCCCGGCTGCTCGTGCTCGGCCTGCGTTTCGCGGGTCGGGCGCAGCAGGTTCAGCGGCCGGGCCGGCGCGGTGAAGAACCGGTACGCGTCGAAGTGGCTGCACCGGATGCCGCGCTCCTCGACGACCCGGGCGATCCCGTCCGGCGGCAGGCGCAGCGGCCACGCGTTGTGCCGGACCTCGACCTGGGTCTGCCGGTAGACCATGGCCCACTCGTGGACACCGAAGCAGCCGAAGTGGGCCGTGCGGCCCGCGGTGGCGGTGAGCAGGTTCCGGATCCACCGCACCGACTCGCCGCGCTGCGCGCGGACCGCGTCGAGATCCACGCCGGCCGCGGCGTAGAACGGCCCCCACACGGCCGGGTCCGCGCCCTCGGCCACCACCCCGGGCCCCGGATGCCAGCGGCGCAGCTGCGCCGGCCGGTACGAGTAGTACGTGAAGAGGAAGTCCTCGACCGGATGCTTGATGCCGGCCCGGCGGCGGGCCAGGTGCGGGGTGATCCACCCGTCGACCCGCGACTCGTGCGCCGCCACGAGGGCGCGCCACTCCGCCTGGGCCAGAATCGTCACCCGCCAAGTGTGGCAGGTCGCAGCGGTGCCGGTCCCACCCTGTTGCTCAGGGCCGTCACCTGGGTGATTGGCTACCCTCTGGCGGGCTGGTAACCGGCCGCCGGACGAAAGGGTGTGGATCCACGTGGGCCGAGAGATCAACAAGGACACCGTGCTGTGCATGTCGCTGGCCGCCAGGCCGAGCAACCACGGGACGCGGTTCCACAACTTCCTGTACGACGAACTCGGCCTGAACTACGTCTACAAGGCGTTCACCACCACCGACCTGGCCGCCGCGATCGGCGGCATCCGGGCCCTGGGCATCCGCGGCTGCGGCGTCTCCATGCCGTACAAGGAGGAGTGCATCCGGTACGTCGACGCGATGGAGCCCTCCGCCGAGGCCATCCGGTCGGTGAACACGATCGTCAACACCGACGGTTACCTGCGCGCCTACAACACCGACTACATCGCGATCGCCACCCTGCTGGCCGAGCACGGGGTGGCGACGGACAGCGACTTCGCGGTCCTCGGCAGCGGCGGCATGGCCAAGGCAGTCGTCGCCGCGCTGCGTGACGGCGGGTTCGGCACGGGCACCGTCGTGGCGCGCAACGAGCAGACCGGCAAGACGCTGGCCGACCGGTACGGGTACACCTGGCGGCCGGCCCTGGGCCCGGCCCGGCCCCGGCTGATCGTCAACGCCACCCCGGTCGGCATGGCGGGCGGTCCCGTGGCCGAGGATCTGCCGGTCGACGCCGACGTCGTGGACGCCGCGGAGACCGTCTTCGACGTGGTCGCGATGCCGGTGCTGACCCCGCTCGTACGCCGGGGGCAGGCCCGAGGCAAGAAGGTCATCACCGGCGGCGAGGTGATCAGCCTCCAGGCGCTGGAGCAGTTCGCGCTCTACACGGGCGTCCGGCCCACCGTCGACCAGGTACGCCGGGCGTCGGAGTACGCCCGCTCGTAGGGCCGACCCCTCGGCGCGCGGCGCCCGTCGGTCGGGCCGGCGCCCGTCGGTCGGGCCGGCGACCGGGTCGGTCGGGACCACGATGATCCGCGCGTACGGTCCCCAGCCGCGGAACCGGACCGCCCCGATCACGCTCCACGGCACCCGGACCTCGCCGTGCTGCGCGGTCCCCACCGCCAAAGCGGTGGGGGATACCTACACCCGCCACGGTGTGCCGAACGTGCCACGGACTGCCAGAGCCATGGTCAGTACCCCGTACAACCCGCTCCCGATGCCGGCGGTCGGCGGTTCGCCGGAGATCAGCCACCAGGCCAGAGGCGCCGTCGCGTAGGCGGGCAGTAGCACCGGGACCGTCGCGGCGATCGCCCGGACACGGGAGCCGGTGAACACGACCGGCTCGTCGGGCACGGGAGCCGGTGAACACGACCGGCTCGTCGGGCACGGCGGACACGGCTGATCCGGGAGGGGTGCGGCGGGACGTGCCGGCTTGGTCCCACGGAAGGGCGAAGGGCCGGCGGGCGGTGTCCCGAGATCACGCAGCGGATAAATTGGCCAGATGCGTATCGCTCGTTTCGCCCACGCCGGTGGGATGTCGTTCGGAGTCGTCGAAGGTGAACCCGCGGCCGGCACGGAGGCGTTGACCGTGGCCCAGGTCGAGGGCCACCCGTTCGGGGAGATCCGGTTCACCGGGGAGCGCTGGGCGCTCGCCGACGTACGTCTATTGTCGCCCATCCTGCCGAGCAAGGTGGTCGCGATCGGCCGCAACTACGCCGAGCACGCCGCCGAATTCGGCAACGAGGTACCGGCCGAGCCGCTGATTTTCCTCAAGCCCACGACCTCCGTGATCGGCACCGGTGACGTGGTACGGCTGCCGGAGCAGTCCAAGCAGGTCGAGCACGAGGCCGAGCTCGCCGTGGTGATCGGTGCCTCGGGGGCCCGCCGCGCCGACCGGGCGGCCGCCGAACGGGCCATCTTCGGGTACACCTGCGCCAACGACGTGACCGCGCGTGATCTCCAGCGCAAGGACGTCCAGTTCACCCGGGCCAAGGGGTTCGACTCATTCTGTCCGCTCGGCCCGTGGATCGTCACCGGGGTTGACGCGTCCGACCTGGAGGTGCGCTGCGAGGTGCTGCCCGCCGGCTCACCGCCCGGCGCCGAGGCGGAGGTCCGCCAGCTCGGTCGGACCAGCCAGATGATCTTCGACCCGGTCACACTTGTGTCATATGTGTCACACGTGATGACGCTGCTGCCTGGCGACGTGATCCTCACCGGCACGCCGTCCGGTGTGGGGCCGATCGTGGACGGCGACACCGTCAACGTGACAATTTCGCAGGTGGGGACGCTGACGAACCGGGTTGTGGCGGTCGAGTAGCCGGGTCCGCCACGCCGATTCGGGGATCCGATTTGGCGGTGCGAATCGCGTCGGGTAATGTTCATCCCCGGTGCGGCAAGCACCGATGGGGTATGGGGTAATTGGCAGCCCAACGGATTCTGGCTCCGTTAGTCTAGGTTCGAGTCCTGGTACCCCAGCACTGTCGATGCTCGCATCGACGTCCTGGCCCCGTCGTCTAGCGGCCTAGGACGCCGCCCTCTCAAGGCGGTAGCGCCGGTTCGAATCCGGTCGGGGCTACAAGCAAGGCCCGCGCCACCCTCCGGGGTGGTGCGGGCCTTTTGCTGTGCCCGGGTGGAGTCGTGGGGCCGCTGTGGTTGCTGTGCCGTGCCCGGGTGGAGTCGCCGGGCCGCTGTGGTTGCTGTGCCCGGGTGGAGTCGCCGGGCCGCTGTGGTTGCTGTGCCCGGGTGGAGTCGTGGGGCCGCTGTGGTTGCTGTGCCGTGCCCGGGTGTGGGTTGCTGTGCCTCCGGTCGCTATCTGGCCGCCCGGGTGTCCGAACGCCCCGCGTTCCGCAACCTCAAGATCCGCGCAATGTCGCGAACATTGCTGTCTCGGCGACGGTGGTAGCAGCAATGTTCGCGACATTGCACGGATCTTGAGGGCGTGACGACGGCAGGGTGCGCGGCAACGGCGCGGGTGCGGGCGCGTGGTGGGCGGGCCGGCGCTGTGAGCTGGCTTACAGCCCCGACAGGCGCTGGCCGGCACGGACCACGGCCATCGCGTGCCGGTCGCCGGGCCGGCGTCCCAGGCGCTCGATCGGCCCGGAGATGCTGATCGCGGCGATCACCCGGCCGGTCCGGTCGCGGATCGGCGCTGAGACGCTCGCCACACCCGGCTCGCGCTCGGCGACGCTCTGTGCCCAGCCGCGGCGGCGTACCTCGGCCAGGGTGCGGCCGGTGAACTTGCAGCGGGGCAGCAGTGGCATCACGGCCTCGGGGGGCTCCCAGGCCAGTAACACCTGGGCGGCCGACCCCGCCGTCATCGGCAGGACAGAGCCGACCGGCACGGTGTCGCGCAGGCCGCTGGAGCGCTCGGCGGCCGCGACGCAGAGCCGCTCGTCTGCGCGGCGCAGGTAGAGCTGGGCGCTCTCGCCGGTGGTGTCCCGCAGTGCGGTCAGCATCGGCTCGGCGGCGGTCAGCAGGACGTCGGGGGCGGCGTTGGCGAGTTCGCCGAGCCGCGGCCCGGGCCGCCAGCGCCCCTGGGTGTCGCGGACGAGCATCCGGTGAATTTCCAGCGCCTGCGCGAGCCGATGTGCCGTGGCCCGGGGAAGCTTGGTGCGATCGACGAGTTCGGCCAGGCTGGCCCCGTCCACGCAGGCGGACAGGATGACCACCGCCTTGTCGAGTACGCCCACACCGCTCATACTGTGTCCCACGAACCGAAACTTACCTCCCAAACTTTAGGATGTCCAGATGCTGGGAGAAGCACCACGCACCCTGTCCGAGAAGGTGTGGGACGCGCACGTCGTCCGTTCGGCCGATGGCGAGCCCGACCTTCTGTACATCGATCTCCACCTGCTGCACGAGGTGACGAGTCCGCAGGCGTTCGACGGCCTGCGGGTGGCCGGTCGTCAGGTCCGCCGGCCCGATCTCACGCTCGCCACCGAGGACCACAACACGCCGACCGACAACCTGATCACGATCGCGGACCCGGTCAGCCGTACCCAGATCGAGACCCTGCGCAAGAACTGTGCCGAGTTCGGCGTCCGGCTGCACCCGCTCGGCGACGCCCAGCAGGGCATCGTGCACGTCATCGGGCCACAGCTGGGGGTGACCCAGCCCGGTATGACCATCGTCTGTGGCGATTCGCACACCGCCACCCATGGCGCGTTCGGCGCGCTCGCGTTCGGTATCGGTACCAGTGAGGTCGAGCACGTCCTGGCGACCCAGACGCTGCCGCAGCACAAGCCGAAGACCATGGCGGTCAACGTGACCGGCGAGCTGCCGGTCGGGGTGACCGCCAAGGACCTGATCCTCGCGCTCATCGCGAAGGTGGGCACCGGCGGCGGGCGCGGTCACATCGTCGAGTACCGCGGGCCGGCCATCGAGAAACTCTCGATGGAGGGCCGGATGACCATCTCGAACATGTCCATCGAGTGGGGCGCCAAGGCTGGCCTGATCGCGCCGGACGAGGTCACGTTCGCCTACCTCAAGGACCGCCCGCACGCGCCCAAGGGCGAGGACTGGGACCGCGCGGTGGAGTACTGGCGGTCCTTGCGTACCGACGAGGGCGCCACCTTCGACACCGAGGTGACCATCGACGCGAGCGCGGTCACCCCGTTCGTCACGTGGGGTACCAACCCCGGCCAGGGCGCGCCGCTCGACGCGGTCGTACCCGACCCGGCGAGCCTCACCGACGAGGTCGAGCGGACCGCCGCGGAGCGGGCCCTGGAGTACATGGACCTCCGGCCCGGAACGGCGCTGCGCGACGTCGCCGTGGACGTGGTGTTCCTCGGTTCGTGCACCAACGGCCGGATCGAGGACCTGCGCGCGGCGGCCGAGGTGCTGCGCGGGCGCAAGGTCGCCGACGGCGTACGGATGATGGTCGTCCCGGGGTCGGCCGCGGTGCGCGCGGCGGCCGAATCCGAGGGCCTGCACGAGGTCTTCACCGCCGCCGGTGCGGAGTGGCGCTTCGCCGGGTGCTCGATGTGCCTGGGGATGAACCCGGACACGCTCAAGCCGGGGCAGCGTTCGGCCTCCACCTCCAACCGTAACTTCGAGGGCCGGCAGGGCCGCGGTGGGCGTACCCACCTGGTGTCCCCGCCCGTCGCGGCCGCGACCGCGGTGACCGGACGGCTGACCGCACCCGCCGATCTGAGCTGAGGAAAAGAACATGGAGAAGTTCACCGTTCACAGCGGTACCGCGGTGCCGCTGCGCCGTTCCAATGTGGACACCGACCAAATCATCCCGGCGGAGTACCTGAAGCGGGTCACCAAGACCGGCTTCGCCGACGGTCTGTTCAACGCGTGGCGCGCGGATCCCGGTTTCGTGCTCAACAATCCGGCCCATGCCGGCGCCACGATCCTCGTCGCGGGCCCGGAGTTCGGCACCGGGTCATCGCGTGAACACGCCGTGTGGGCATTGCGGGACTGGGGATTCCGTGCCGTCATAGCGCCGCGATTCGGCGATATCTTCCGGGGTAACGCGCTCAAGGACGGCCTGCTGCCCGTGGAGCTTCCGGTCGACGCCGTGGCGGCACTCTGGGATGCCGTGGACACCGACCCGGCGCTGCCGGTGACCGTCGACCTCGAGGCCCGGGAAGTCCGTGCGGGTGGCAATGTCTGGGCTTTCCCGCTCGACGATTTCAGTCGTTGGCGGCTACTCGAAGGGCTCGACGACATCGGTCTCACGCTTCGCCATGAAGCCGCTGTGACGGCTTACGAACAGCGTCGTCCGGAGTGGATGCCGGCCGTCATCTAGGGCGCTGACAGGGGTTTGGCCGGTGGTCCATTTGGGTCACCGGCCACATCCGTTGCACCGCAATGATTTCTTTTTCCCAAACTGTTTGTATCCTGGCAGAGGAGTCCTATGTTGCGCGGCCGAAACAGACGCGCACTCCAGGTACAGGGGGAAATGGTGAACAAAGCGGAGCTCATCGATGCGCTGTCTGCTCGGTTGGGTGACAAGCGGGCCGCATCGCAGGCGCTGGACGCCGTGTTGACGGAGATCCAGCACGCCGTGACCAAGGGCGACAAGGTCGCCATCACGGGGTTCGGTGTGTTTGAAAAGAAGGTCCGCGCGGCCAGAACGGCGCGCAACCCACGCACCGGAGAGGCCGTGAAGGTCAAGAAGACGTCGGTGCCGGCGTTCCGGCCCGGCGCCGGATTCAAGGAACTGGTCGCCAGCGGCAAGCTGCCGAAGGCCGCCGCTGCGAAGAAGACCGCGGCCAAGGCGACCGCCGCCACCAAGGCAGCGCCGGCCACGAAGACCGCGGCCAAGGCGACCGCCGCCACCAAGGCAGCGCCGGCCACGAAGACCGCGGCCAAGGCGACCGCCGCGAAGACGGCCACCGCGAAGGCCACCAAGGCGGCCCCGGCCACGAAGACCGCGGCCAAGGCGACCGCCGCGAAGACGGCCACCGCCAAGGCCACCAAGGCGGCCCCGGCCACCAAGACGGCCAAGGCCACCAAGGCTGCGACGGCGACCACGGCGCGCAAGACGACCACGGCCAAGGCCACCACCGCCACCAAGGCGGCGACGAAGTCGACCCCGACCAAGTCGACCGCGGCCAAGGCCACCGCCGCGAAGACGGCCACCGCCAAGGCCACCAAGGCGGCGCCGGCCACGAAAAAGGCGGCCGCGAAGAAGCGCTGACCGTTACCGCGAGAAAAGGGCCGGGCACCATGCCCGGCCCTTTCTCATTTGTTCCGATGACTGTCTGTTAACGGGAGCGCGACGCGCCGCTGTTTTTCCTACATTGACGCGGGTTCGAGGTCGAGGCGGTCGGCCGCCACGAAATCCGTGCCCGCGAAACCGAGGACCCAGGCCGAACCCTTCGGCGTGTCCAGGGAACGGGCGCCGCGGCCGGTCAACGCCGCCACCACGTCCGGTATCAGGCCACCCTGGCTGCAGACCACGGTCACCCCGTCGCACGCGGCCAGTTCCCGGATGACGGACACGGCCCGCCGCGCGTCGGCCGCCTCGTCGAACCGGTCGTCGACCTCGATCGGCAGGTCCGCGATGGCGGCCAGTGGCTGCACCGTCTGGACGCAGCGGGCCGGCCGGGCACTGATCACCCGGGTCGGCCGGTAGGTCGCGAGCGGCCGCGCCAGCGCCTCCGCCGTGGCCCGGCCCTCGGCGGTCAGTGGGCGGTCGTCGTCGTCTCCGTCCCACGCGTCGCGCTCCCCGGCGTACGCGTGGCGCAGCAGCACCACGAGCCCGTCCACCCGAGCCAGCCGGGGATAGTCGGCCAGCACGCCACGGTCGTGGGCGTACGTCAGCATCCGCACCGCCTGCCCCACCGGTACCCAGCACAGGTCGTCGACCTCGTCGCCGGGGACGAACGGGTCGGAATCGCGGTAGACCATGGTCCAGTAGTCGACGGCCTTCTCCACGTCCGGGTCACCGGTCAGGTACCGCGTCCCCGGTAACCGCAGTTGCGGCGCCGCGCGTACCCCGGTCTCCTCCCAGACCTCCCGGACCGCACCCAGCAGCGGGTGCTCGCCCGGGTCGAGCTTGCCCTTCGGCAGCGTCCAGTCGTCGTAGCGGGGCCGGTGGACCAGTACCACCTCGACGCCGCCCGGACCACCGCGCGCGACCACCCCGCCGGCGGCCCGTACCACCCGGGTCACGACGGCGGCTCCACGGTCGGCCGCACGCCGGAACCGGCGTGCGGCAGAGATTCGCACCGGGCCACGACGGGGTCGTACCCGCAAAGCCGGCCGGTATCACGGTGAACCCCGGGCCGTATGTGGCGCACCGGCCGTCACTCCACCCTGTCGACGATGCGGCGCAGCAGCGCCTCCTGGGGATCCACCAGCGGCTGCCCGCCGTCGCAGACCCGCCGGTGCCAGGTGCCGTCGCCGGCCAACTCGAACGCCGCGGTGCGCTCGTCGAAGGCGACCCGCATGATCCGGTCCAGCTCCGCGCGCGCGGCCGGGTCGACGACCCGGACCAGCGCCTCCACCCGCCGGTCGAGGTTGCGGTGCATCAGGTCGGCCGACCCGATCCAGAACTCGCCGTCGGGTGTGGTCGGCGGCGCCGCGACGGCCGTGCCGTCGGCCGGCGTGGCGGCGCCGACCCGCGGCCCGACCGCGCCGTCACCGAAGCGGAACACCCGGGAGTGCTCCAGGAAGCGGCCCACGATCGACCGCACCCGGATGCGTTCGGACAGGCCGGGTACGCCCGGCCGGATCGTGCAGATCCCGCGGACAACGAGGTCGACGTCGACCCCGGCGCGGCTGGCCCGGTAGAGCGCGTCGACGATCTCCTCGTCGACGAGCGAGTTCACCTTGATCTGCACCAGACCCGGCCGGCCGGCCCGGGCGTGGGCGATCTCGCGCTCGATCCGCTCGACGATGCCGCGGCGCACGCCGTGCGGCGCGACCAGCAGTCGCCGGTACGCGGTCTGCCGGCTGTACCCGGTGAGCACGTTGAACAGGTCGGTCAGGTCGGCACCGACCTCGGGGTCGGCGGTGAGCAGCCCGAAGTCCTCGTACAGCCGGGCGGTCTTGGGGTGGTAGTTGCCGGTACCGATGTGGCAGTACCGCCGGATCTGGTTGCCCTCCTGCCGCACCACCAGGGCGGTCTTGCAGTGCGTCTTCAGGCCGACCAGGCCGTAGACGACGTGGCAGCCGGCGCGCTCCAGCATCCGCGCCCACCCGATGTTGGCCTGCTCGTCGAAGCGCGCCTTCACCTCGACCAGCACCACCACCTGCTTACCGGCCTCCGCGGCGGAGATCAGCGCGTCGACGATGGGCGAGTCGCCGCTCGTGCGGTAGAGCGTCTGCTTGATCGCCAGCACGTTCGGATCGGCCGCGGCCTGCTCGACGAAGCGCTGCACGCTCGTGGAGAACGAGTGGTACGGGTGGTGCACCAGGATGTCGCCGTCGCGCAGCCGGTTGAACACGCTGCGGGGAACCTCACCCTCGGCGAACTGAGGGTGGGTCGCCGGAACGAAAGGGCGGTCCTTGAGGTCCGGCCGCTCGGTGTCGTTGTAGATCTGCCACAGCGACGACAGGTCCAGCAGCGCCGGTACCCGCATCACGTCGTGGCCGTCCATGTCCAGTTCGCGGACCAGCAGTTCGAGCACGCGGTCGGAGATCGACGCGGCGACCTCCAGCCGGACCGGGGGGCCGAATCGCCGGCGTGCCAGCTCCCGTTCGAGGGCCTGCAGCAGATCCTCGTCGCGGTCCTCGTCGAGTTCGAAGTCGGCGTTGCGGGTGACCCGGAACAGGTGGTGCTCGACCACCTGCATGCCGGAGAAGAGCTGGCCCAGGTGTGCGGCGATCAGATCCTCGACCGGCAGGAAACGGTCCGGGGCGCCGCCGTCACGGGATACGCCGTCCTCGCGCTCCACCGCCACGAACCGGGGCACGTTGTTGGGCACCTTGACCCGGGCGAACAGTTCGGGACCACCGTCGGGGTCGCGGACGACCACGGCGAGATTCAGCGACAGGCCCGAGATGTACGGGAACGGGTGCGCCGGGTCGACGGCGAGCGGGGTGAGGACCGGGAAGACGTGCTCGCGGAAGTACGCCCGCATCCGCTCGCGCTCCGGGGCGGACAGCTCCGCCCAGCGCACGATCCGGATGTCCTCGGCGGCGAGCGCCGGTTGCACCTCGGCGGCGAAGCAGCGGGCGTGTCGCGCCACCAGTGCGGCGGCCCGCTCGGCGATCCGCTGCAACTGCTCACGGGGGAACAGCCCGTCGGGACCCCGGACGGCGAGGCCGGTCTGGTGGCGGCGCTTCAGTCCGGCGACCCGCACCATGTAGAACTCGTCGAGGTTGCTCGCGAAGATCGCCAGGAACTTGGCGCGCTCCAGCAGCGGGGTGCGCGGGTCCTCGGCCAGCGCGAGCACACGGGCGTTGAAGTCGAGCCAGGACAGCTCACGGTTGAGGTAGCGGTCGGCGGGCAGCGTGTCGTCCGGCGGTACCGCCGGTACGGCGGCGACAGGCGCGGCGGCGCCGGGGACGGTGGTGGTCGCGTCGGGGGTGACGGCGCGGTCGGCGGAGGTCGTGGCGCGGTCGAGGGCGGTGTCCGCCGGGGCGGACGGACGGGTGGCGGGGCGACCCTCGGTGTGCCGGGCCACCCGGGCACCACGCCTCGGCCGCTTCACGCCGTTGACCTGCTCGGCCGGCGGCGGGTCAGCGGGCCGGGCAGTGCCGGCACGGCGGGAGGGGCGCGGGCTCGGACTGGTGGTCACCACCTCATCATGGCCCGACGAAGGTTAACGGTAAATGAACTCGATCGTCGGTCACGGAAAGGTGGGCAGCGTAACCCTGGTCACTTCGCCGTCGGTGTTCCGGTCGAGGCGCACCCGTTGTCCCAGCCGCAGCAGTCGCAGGCCCGACGCGGCGAACGCCTCCGCTCCGAACGCCACCTCGGATCCGTCGTCGAGCAGCACCGAACCGGCCCCGGTCTGTTCGTCGAACGTCGCCACCGTTCCCTGCATGTCATGGTCCTCCCGATCGCCCGTGCCCGCCACCGGCGCCTCCCGTGCACACCACCGGCCGGGTCAGGGGCCACCGTAGCGTGCCGCGCCGACCAGTTCGGCGGTGTATCGGCCCAGGCCGAGCGCGGTCGCGGCGTCGAGGTCAGCGGCGGTGTCGACGTCCTGACGGAGCGAGGGCCAGTCACCGTCGAGGCGTACCGCGCCGGACCGGGCGTGGGCGCGCGCCGACGCCGGCCCGAACCGGGGGTCCAGCGCCACGCCGGCCCGGGCGGCCAACATCGCGGTGCCGGTACCCGCGGCGTCCGCTACGTACCCGCGCGGGCGGTGCGCCAGCGCCGTGAGGGCGGCGCCCAGCTCGTGCGGGCGCAGCGCCGGCAGGTCGGCGGTGAGGGCGACCACGGGCGCCCCGGTGGCCATCGCGGCGCCACGGGCCATCGCGGCGTTCAGCCCGGCCGCGGGGTGGTCGGGTACCGGCTGGGCGCCCAGCCCGGCCAGCGCGGTCGCCGCGGCCGGTTCGTCGGTCACCACCAGCGCGCGGTGGACCAGCGGGCACGCCAGAACGGCGGCGAGCGTGTCGCGGGCCATCGCTAGGACGAGATCGTCGTGCCGGGCCGGCGGGATCGCCCCGCGTAGCCGCGTCTTGGCCATCGCCAGCCGCTTGACCGGCAGCACCGCCACCCATCCCGTCGCCGTCACATCCCGCATCCTCGCCCACCCGCGCGGTCACCGGCGGGCCGGGGCCGACCCTGTCTGGCCCGACCATGGTCAGGCCAGGCATGATGCGTCAAGCCGGGTGAGGGCGGGTGGGGTAGCGAGGAGGGGGCCGTGGCGCGACGGAGGCTCGGTTTCTGGCGCCGTCTGGTGGTGGTCATCGCGAAGCCGTGGCTGACGCTGATGACGCACCGCACGTGGTCGGGCATGGAGCACGTACCCCGGAGCGGGGGCGTGATCTTCGTGGCCAACCACATCTCGCACGCCGACCCGCTGGTGGCCGGCCACTATGTCTACGACGCCGGGCGCTGGCCGCAGTTCCTGGGCAAGGCCAGCCTGTTCAAGGTGCCGGTGCTCGGGCCGCTGCTGTACGCCGTGCGGCAGATCCCGGTGCACCGGGGGACCGCGGACGCGGTCAGGGCGCTCGATGCGGCGGTGGCGGCCGTCAAGGACGGCGAGACGGTCATCATCTACCCCGAGGGGACCACCACCCGGGAGCCGGACCTGTGGCCGATGCGGGGCAAGACCGGCGTGGCCCGGCTGTGGTTATCCACCGACGCCCCGGTCATCCCGGTCGTGATGTGGGGGCCGCAGGACATCTTCGATCCGCGGACCAGCAGGCTGCGGTTGCGCCCGCGGACGCGGGTGACCGTGGCCGCCGGGCCGCCGCTGGACCTGTCGCGCTGGCGTGGCGCCGAGCCGACCGCGGCGACGTTGAACGAGATCACCGACGCGGTGATGCTGCACCTGCGTGACATGCTGGCTGAGATCCGGGGCGCCACGCCGCCGCCGCTGTACCAGCCGGGAAGGCCGGACCGACCCGAAATGCCGGACCGACCCGAAATGCCGGACCGACCCGGAACGCCGGACCGGCCACGCATCGAGGAGCAGGCATGAGTGAGCGTAGCGAGCGAATCGGTGGGCTCGGTGCGGTGGAGCCTCGTGACGGGGGTGGGCGATGAGCCGCGCGGCGGTGCTCGGCGCGGGTTCGTGGGGGACCGCGTTCGCGAAGGTTCTCGGTGACGCCGGCAACGAGGTCACGCTGTGGGCGCGCCGGCCGGAGGTGGCCACGGCGATCCGCGAGCAGCACGCCAACCCCGACTACCTGCCCGAGATGCGGCTGCCCGCGACGGTGACGGCGACCGCCGACCCGCGGCAGGCGATCGAGGGTGCCGACCTGGTCGTCCTCGCCGTGCCGTCCCAGACGCTGCGCGACAACCTGGGTGACTGGGCCGGCCACTTCGGGGCCGACGCGACCTTCGTCAGCCTGATGAAGGGCATCGAACTGGGCACGCTCAAGCGGATGAGCGAGGTGATCGTCGAGGCGGCGGGAGTCGAGCCCGAACGGGTCGCCGTGGTGAGCGGACCCAACCTCGCGCCCGAGATCGCCGCCGAGCAGATCGCCGCGACGGTCGTCGCGTGCACCGACACCGAGCGGGCCGCGCGGGTGCAGAAGGCCATCGCGACGCGGTACCTGCGGCCGTACACCAACGACGACGTCGTCGGCTGCGAACTGGGCGGCGCGGTGAAGAACGTGATCGCGCTGGCCTGCGGGATGGCCCAGGGCCTGGGGTTCGGCGACAACACCAAGGCCACGTTGATCACGCGCGGCCTCGCCGAGACCGCCCGGCTCGGCGTGGCGCTCGGCGCCGACCCGCTGACCTTCGCCGGGCTCGCCGGCGTCGGCGACCTGGTGGCCACCTGCTCGTCTCCGCTGTCCCGCAACCGGACGTTCGGCGAGCACCTCGGCCGCGGCGAGAGCCTCGAACAGGCGCAGGCCGCCACCCGGTACACCGCGGAGGGGGTGAAGAGCTGCCTGTCGATCCGGGACCTGGCGCTGAAGTACGGCGTGGAGATGCCGATCACCGAGCAGGTCGAGCGGGTCTGCCACGAGGGGCTCGACCCCCGGGTGGCGGTCGAGGCGCTGATGGGCCGGCAGTTCAAGGCGGAGTGAGTGGGGAGCGTCGAGGCGGAGTGAGCGGGGAGCGCATGGGCTACGGGGACGGCACCCGCAGCGTACGGGCCGGCCTGCCGGAGCCGGGCGAGCCGGGCCAGCCGTTCCTTCCCGGCCCGGTGTTCGCGGCGCCGTACCACCTCGACCCGGTGGCCGGACCGCAGCCGGGCGTCGACGGGTACGGACGCGGAGACAACGCCACCCGGCGGGCCCTGGAAGCCGCGATCGGCGACCTGGAGGGCGGGGAGTGCGTCACGTTCGCCTCGGGCATGGCGGCGGTGTCGGCGGTGTTGTTCACCCAGCTGCGGCCGGGCGACACCGTCGTACTGCCCGCCGACGGGTACTTCCTGACCCGGGCCTTCGCCGCCGAGTCGCTGCCCGGCGTGGATATCGTGCTCGCGCCGACCGCCGGCCCGTACCCGTCGTTCGACGGGGTACGGCTGGTGCTGCTGGAGACGCCGGCCAACCCCGGTCTCGACGTCTGTGACCTCGCCGACCTCGCCGATCGGGCGCACGCCGCCGGCGCCCTCGTCGCGGTGGACAACACCACGCCGACCCCGCTCGGCCAGCGCCCGCTCGACCTGGGCGCCGACCTGGTCGTCGCCTCGGCCAGCAAGGCGCTCACCGGGCACTCCGACCTGATCCTCGGGTACGTGTGCACCGCCTCGCCGGATCTCGCCGCGCGGACGAGGACCTGGCGCAGTGGTACCGGCGCGGTACCCGGCCCGTTCGAGGTGTGGCTGGCGCACCGCTCCCTGGGCACCCTGGACCTGCGCCTGGCCCGCCAGTCGGAGAACGCCGCCGCGGTCGCCGAGCTGCTCGCGGGGCGGCCGGAGGTGCGGTCGGTGCGCTGGCCGGGCCGGCCGGAGGACCCGTCGTACGAGGTGGCCCGCCGCCAGATGCGCCGGATCCCGGGCATCGTCACGTTCACGCTGCCGTCGAAGGCGCACGTCGACGCGTTCCTGACGGCGTCGAAGCTGATCGCGGCCGCGACGTCCTTCGGTGGTCTGCACACCAGCGCCGACCGCCGGGCCCAGTGGGGCGACGAGGTGCCGGAGGGGCTGGTACGCCTGTCGTGCGGGGTCGAGGACACCGCGGATCTCGTGGCCGACATCGCGGCGGCCCTCGACACTTCTGTCGTACCCGGTCCCTAGAGTTTCGGGTATGGCTCTGGACCTGATGCAGTTGCTGCCGCCCGACTGGCGGGACGCGATGAAGCCCCATCTCGACCTCGACACGGTGGCGGGGCTCAGCGAGTTCGCCGAGCGGGAGTACGGGTCGCATCCGGTCTACCCGCCGCTGCCCGACCTGTTCGCCGCGTTCCGGCTCTGCCCGGTGGACTCGGCGCGGGTGTTGATCCTCGGCCAGGATCCCTACCACAAGGCCGGCCAGGCGCACGGCCTGAGCTTCAGCGTCCGGCAGGGCGTCGCGGTGCCGCCGTCGCTGCGCAACGTTTTCAAGGAGCTGCGCGACGACCTGGGCGTGCAGCCGCCGGCGCACGGCGACCTGACCGGCTGGGCGGAGCAGGGCGTGCTGCTGCTCAACGCGGTGCTGACGGTGCGGGGCGGGGCGCCCGCGTCGCACGCCGGCCGCGGCTGGGAGCACGTCACCGACGCCGCGATCAAGGTGCTCGACGCCAAGGACAGCCGCGTCGTGTTCGTGCTGTGGGGTGGGTACGCGCGCAAGAAGGCGGCGCTGGTGACGAATCCGCGGCACGTCGTCCTGGAGGCAGGCCACCCGAGCCCGATGAACCCGCGCGGCTTCCTCGGTAGCCGCCCGTTCAGCGCGGTCGACCGGGCGCTCGCCGAGGCCGGCCTGCCGCCGGTCCGCTGGGCCTGACCGGACGCTTCCTCCACGGTGGAGCGCGCCGGCAGGGGAGGCGCCTGTGGTGCACGCACGGTAAGGTCTGGCGCGTGAGTACGCCACGCAAGACCCGCGTCGCCGTCGTGTTCGGCGGCCGTAGCGCTGAGCACGCGATCTCCTGTGTCAGCGCCGGCAGTATCTTTGCCGCGCTGGACCCGGACGAGTTCGAGGTGGTCCCCGTGGGCATCACCCGCGAGGGGCGCTGGGTGCTCACGGACGGTGACGGACAGTCACTGGCGATCAACGGCCGGACCCTCCCGGAGATCACCGACGGGTCGGGCTCCGCCGTCGTCCTCGCCCCGGACCCCATGGCCCGGGAGCTGGCGGCCGGCGACGCGATCAGCGCGCTGACCGACATCGACGTCGTGTTCCCGGTCCTGCACGGCGCCTACGGCGAGGACGGCACGATCCAGGGCCTGCTCGAGATGGCCGGCCTGCCCTACGTCGGCGCCGGGGTGTTCGCCTCGGCCGCCGGCATGGACAAGGAGTTCACCAAGAAGCTGGCCGCGGCCGAGGGCATCCCGGTCGGGCCGTACGCGGTGCTGCGCGCCGGCCAGTCGCTGTCCGAGGCCGACAAGGAGCGCCTCGGCCTCCCCGTGTTCGTCAAGCCGAGCCGGGCCGGCTCCAGCTTCGGCATCACCAAGGTCACCGACTGGGCCGACCTCGACCGGGCGATCGCGTTCGCCCGGGAGATCGACCCCAAGGTGCTCGTCGAGGCCATGGTGGTCGGCCGTGAGGTCGAGTGCGGCGTCCTGGAGGGCGAGTACGGCGGGGCACCCGAGGCGAGCCTGCCGGCCGAGATCCGGGTCGTGCGGGATCACGACTTCTACGACTTCGAGGCCAAGTACCTCGACGACGCGTGCGAGTTCGACCTGCCGGTGCAGCTGCCCGAGGCCGTGATCGAGAAGATCCGTGAGTACGCCTGCCGCACCTTCACCGCGCTCGACTGCGCCGGCCTGGCCCGGGTGGACTTCTTCGTGACCCCCGAGCTGGACGTGGTGCTCAACGAGATCAACACGATGCCGGGCTTCACGCCGGTCTCGATGTTCCCGCGGATGTGGGCCGCGTCCGGCCTGGAGTACCCGAAGCTGGTCTCCCGCCTCGTGCGTACCGCGCTGCGCCGCGGTACCGGGCTGCGCTGACCGGTCCGCGGCCGGCCTCCGTCGGCCGTGGACCGGGCCGGCCGGGCCGGCGGGGGAGTCAGCAGCCCGCCGGAGTATTCGCCGAGCGGGGCAGGGTGGCGGTGATCGGCCCGGAGAACTCGATCACCCACTGGCCGGGAGCACTGTACGACCGGGGCACGGTCACCTGTACCGACGTGTCCCGGTCGACCGTGGTCCACCGGGTGGCTCCGCCGTCGGACTGCGAGTACCAGCAGACCCCGGACAGGCCGTACACCTCCGCGCCGGGCGGCAGCGAGACCGGCGGGACGCCGCACGCCAGCGTGATCGCGGGATCCCCGTACGCCGCGTTCTGCCCGTCGCCGGCCGTCACCGGCCGACGCGGCCGGTCCCGCAGCGCGTCGGGCAGGTGGGTGGTCAGGTCGCGGCAGGCGGCCGCCTGCCGGGCGTCCAGCGGCGGTGCCGCCATCGACACCGGCGCGGTCGACTGGGGGCCGGGGCGTTCGGCCTGGTCGCCGCGGAAGCCGCCCAGCAGCCAGAAAAAGACGATCCCGACGATCACCGCGACCGGTAGGGCGATGAGCGTGGCCAGCCGGGCCGGGGACGGACCCGCGGCCGTGCCGGTGGTGCCTGTGGTCATGTCGGTCGTCGTACCCGTGGTCGTGTCGGTCGTGCCGGCGGTCATGTCAGAGGTGAACCACCGAACAGGTGAGCGTGCGCGTGATACCCGGCACGAGCTGGACCTTGCTCACTATCATCTTTCCGAGTTCGTCGACGTTGTGGGCTTCGGTGAGCACGACCACGTCATAGGGGCCCGTGACCGCGTCCACACGTACCACGCCGGCGATGCCGCTGATCGTCGTGGCCACCTCGCGCGCCTTTCCGACCTCGGTCTGGATGAGGATGTACGCCTGGACCACGCCATGACTCCTTCCCGCGCCGCCGGGACGCGGCTCGCAGGTGAAACTACCGCACGACCGGTCGGCAGGGCAGGTGTGCTTAGCTCTCCTGCCGGATAGCACACGTGGATGGCGCCGATCCGCCCGGTGCGCCGGTCAGGACCGCCGGAACGTGCAAGGCTCCCGGTGCGGGCGGCGGCACCCGCCCGGCGGGCGGGTGCGGCGACGATGGCGGATGACGGCAGTGGCGGTGGGGACGCCGCCGGCGGCCGGTACGGCGGTGACGGCGGCGAACGCCGGCGGCGCGGTGACGGTGGGGACTGGGGGTCGTGGTGACGGACGGAGCACTGTGGTGACGGTGGCGAACGCCGGCGAGTTCGGCCTGATCGGCCGGGTGACCGCGCGGCTGGCGACCGGGCGGGCCTGCCTGCTCGGGCCGGGGGACGACGCGGCCGTCGTCGCCGCACCCGACGGGCGGGTCACCGCCTCCACGGACGTGCTCGTCGAGGGCCGCCACTTCCGGCGGGACTGGTCGAGCGCGCGTGACGTGGGGCACCGGGCGGCCGCGGCGAACCTCGCCGACATCGCCGCCATGGGCGCGGTACCCACCGCGTTGCTGGTCGCCTTCTGCGCGCCGCCCGATCTCGACGTGCGGTGGGCGGAGGAGCTGGCCGACGGGCTGTCGGCGGAGGCGGCCAAGGTCGGTGCGGGCGTGGTCGGCGGGGACATGTCGGCGAGCCCGGTCCTGACCGTCGCGGTGACCGCGCTCGGGGACCTGGGCGGCCGGGCGCCGGTCGTCCGGTCCGGTGCCCGGCCCGGCGACGTGGTGGCGGTGCGGGGGCGGCTCGGGTACGCGGCGGCCGGCTACACCGTGCTCACCCGCGGGTTCCGCACGCCCAAGCTGCTGGTGGAGGCGTTCCGGCGGCCCGAGGTGCCGTATCCGGCCGGTCCGGAGGCGGCCCGATGGGGCGCCACCGCCATGATCGACGTATCGGACGGGCTGCTGGCCGACCTGGGGCACATCGCGAAGGCCAGCGGCGTCGGTATCGACCTGAAGCGGGAGGCGTTCGTGGTACCCGAGACCATGCGCAACGCGGCCGCCGCGCTCGGCGTCGACCCGTACCACTGGATCCTCGCCGGCGGCGACGACCACGCCCTGGCGGCGACGTTTCCGCCCGACGCCGCCCTGCCGGCCGGTTGGGTCGTCGTCGGCAGCGTCGGTGACGGCGGCGGGGTGACGGTCGACGGCCGGCCCTACCGGGGTGGGGCCACCGGCTGGGACCACTTCAAGTAGGAGCCGTTCGTACCTGGGAGCCGTTGCGGGAACAGGGGAACAGTTGCCGGGAACAGTCGTCAACGCCACAGCGGGTAACGGTTCAATCGCCTCGTACCCTTTACCCGTGACGACCATTGAACTCAGGACGACCCGGTTCGACGATCCGGTGGCCCGTACCCTGGTCGCGGCGGCGCTGGCCGACCTCGGCGCGCGCTACGGCGGCAGCGGTGACGAGACCCCGGTCCATCCGGACGAGTTCGCGCCGCCGGCCGGGAACTTCCTGGTCGCCTGGGTCGACGGGGTACCCGCCGGCTGCGGTGGCTGGCGGACCCTGGCGGACGACGACGCGGTCGCCGAGATCAAGCGGATGTACACGGCGCCCGAGTGGCGGGGCCGTGGAGTGGCGTCCGCGGTGCTGCGGGCGATCGAGGAGAGCGCCCGGGAGGCGGGTAAGAAACGCACGGTCCTGGAGACCGGCGACCGCCAGCCGGAAGCGATCGCGCTCTACCGCAGGCTGGGGTACGAACGGATCCCGAACTTCGGCTTCTACAAGGATTCGCCCGACTGTCTCTCGTTCGGCCGCCTTCTGTAGGGGCGGCGGACCGGAGCCCGTGCCGGTCCGCCGAGCCCGTGCGATCCGCCGATCCCGTGCGGTCGGTCGCCCGGAACATGTGGGTGGACCGTCCGGAGCCGGTGGGTCGACCGTCCAGAGTCGCGGGGCCGGGCTTCCGGGAGCGTGGCCCCGCGGCCCCGCAACGCCCGGCGCGGGGCCGGGCGTTGCACGGGTACGCGTAACCGCCGGGTCGCCCGAGGCGTCCCGGCGGTCGGCGAGCTGAAGCGGGGGTTAGGCCCGCGTGACCTTGCCGGCCTTCAGGCAGGAGGTGCAGACCTGCATACGGCGGGTCGTGCCGCCACCGGCCGGAGTGCGCACCGTCTGGATGTTGGGGTTCCAACGACGGTTCGTCCGCCGGTGCGAGTGGGACACGTTGTGGCCGAAGCCCGGCCTCTTGCCACAGACGTCGCACACGCTAGCCACGAGAATCTCCTGGGTTGATCGCAACTGGTCACCCGCGAGTCGGCCGGGCAACCTGACGAGAGTACCTGACACCGGAGCGGCGAAGCCAACCGGGCGCGGGTGCCGTCCGCCACCGGCGCGGGTACCGTCCACCGTACCGGTGACCTGGGGGCGCGGACGCGCCCGGATCGTGACGCGGTGGGGCGGATGTCGTGGCCCGGCACTAGGCTTTCCGGACGTGCTGGACACCCTCGATGCCGCGGCCGTGCGTGCCTGGTGCGCGTCCGGACTGGAGCGGCTGCGCCGGCACCAGCGGGAGATCGACGAACTCAACGTCTATCCGGTGCCCGACGGCGACACGGGCACCAACCTGGTGCTCACGGTGACCGCCGCGCGCGCGGCGCTGGCGACGGAGCCCGACGAGCCCCGCGGGACCACCGGGTCCACCGCGGCGGCTACGCCCACCGCGCTCGGCCGCGCCCTGCGGACCCTGGCCCGCGGCGCGCTGCTCGGCGCCCGGGGCAACTCGGGGGTCATCCTGTCTCAGATGTTCGCCGGCATGGCCGAGGCGCTGGCCGACGTGCCGGCCGCCGGTGGCCGGCACGTCGCGGCGGCGCTCGACCGGGCGGCGGTCGTGGCGCGCGAGGCGGTCGCCAACCCGGTCGAGGGCACGATCCTCACCGTGGCCCGGTGCGCCGCCGACGCCGGCATGGCCGCCGCCGGGGACCGTGCGGTCGACAGCGAGGACCGTGCCGGTGTGGAGCACGGTGGCACCGCCGGAGACCTGGCCGCGGTCGTCCGCGCGGTGTCACGCGCGGCGCGGGTGGCGCTGGCGCGCACCCCGCAGCAACTGCCCGCGCTGGCCCGCGCCGGGGTCGTGGACGCCGGCGGGCGGGGACTCGTCGTGCTGCTCGACGCGCTGGCGGAGGTGGTGACCGGCGACGTGCCAGCGGCGGACGTGGCGCAGGCGGACGTAGCGCGGGCGGACGCACCGCGGGCGGACGTAGCGCGGGCGGACGTAGCGCAGGCCGGGCCGGCCGCCGGTGCGCCGCCGCGGCGGCCGGCCGGCCCGGCGCTTCGGGAGACCGGCTCCGACGAGTACGACTACGAGGTGCAGTACCTGCTCGATGCCCGGGATGACGCGGTCGAGCGGCTGCGGGCGGTACTCGGGGAGCTCGGCGACTCGCTCGTCGTGGTCGGGGCGCCGGACGCCGGGGCCGGGCCGCGCACCTGGAACGTCCACGTCCACGTCAACGACGTCGGCGCCGCGATCGAGGCGGGCGTCGAGGCGGGGCGCCCGTACCGGATATCGGTGACCCGCTTCGCCGACCAGGTACCGGAGGTTCCGGTGCGGGCCGGTGCGCCGGCGGTGGCGGCCGCCGCCACCGAGCACGGCGCGTCCGCCGAGCCCGCCACGTCCACCGAGCACGGCGCGTCCACCGAGCACGGCGCGTCCACTGAGCACGGTGGGCCCGCCGGGCCCGCCGGGCCCGCCGGGCCCACCGTGGCGGCCGGGTCCACCGTGGCGGCCGGGTCCACCGTGGCGGCCGGGTCCACCGTGGCGGCCGGGTCCACCGTGGCGGCCGCGCCCGAGGGGCACCCGCGGACCGGCGCGCCCGATCGACCCGACAGGCATCCCGGGCCCCGGTCGGGTCGGGCGGTCGTCGTGGTCTGCGACGGCGACGGCATCGCCGCGCTGCTGGCCGCCGAGGGGGCCGCCGTCGTACGCCCGCACCCCGACGGGGCCGCGCCGTCGACGGGGGAGATCCTCGACGCGATCCGGGGCACCGGCGCCGTCGACGTGGTGGTCATGCCCAACGATCCCGACGTGCTCGCCGCCGCCACGGCGGCGGCGGCCGAGGCGCGGGCCGAGCGGATCCACGTCGGGGTGGTACCCACCCGCTCCGCGGTACAGGCGCTCGCCGCGCTCGCCGTGCGTGACCCCGGCCGCCGCTTCGAAGACGACATCATCGCCATGGCCGAGGCCGCCGGTGCCTGCCGGTACGCCGAGGTCACGACCGCCAGCCGGGACGCCCTGACGGTCGCCGGCCTGTGCCGGCGCGGCGACGTACTGGCGCTGGTCTCCGGTGAGGTGACCCTGATCGGTCAGGACCTCGTCGACACCTGCCGGCGGCTGCTCGACCGGTTGCTGGCCGCGGGGGGCGAGATGGTCACGCTGCTGACCGGCGACGGTGCCCCGGACGGCCTGGTCGACAGCCTCACCGAACACGCGGCCCGGCGGTGGCCGTTCGTCGAGGTGCACTGTTACGAGGGCGGCCAGCCGCACTATCCGCTACTGGTGGGGGTCGAGTGACGACGACGCTGGAGACGCCGCTGAAGGGCCTGGTCGGCGACAAGACGGCCAGGGCGCTCGCGGACCATCTCGACCTGCACACCGCCGGGGACCTGGTCTACCACTTCCCGCGCCGCTACGACGAGCGGGGCGAACACACCGACATCCGCTCGCTGGAGGTGGGTGAGCAGGTCACGGTCATGGCCCAGGTCCAGCGGACGGCTGTACGGCCGATGCGGCAGCGCCGCGGCCAGCTGCTGGAGGTGACCGTCGGCGACGGCAGCGGCGGCACGCTGACGCTCACGTTCTTCAGCCAACCGTGGCGGGAGCGCGACCTGAAACCGGGCCGCTGGGGTCTGTTCGCCGGCAAGGTGACCGAGTTCCGGGGCAAACGCCAGCTCAACAGCCCCGAGTACGTGCTGCTCGACGACGAGACCGCCACCAGCGAGGTGGAGGAGTTCGCCGGGGCGCTGATCCCGGTGTACCCGGCGGCCGCCGCCGTGCCGACCTGGGTGATCGCCAAGTGTGTCCGCGTGGTGCTCGACACCTTCACGCCGCCGGAGGACCCGCTGCCGGCGAGCGTACGGGCGGAGCGCGGCCTGATGGGACTGGACCGGGCACTGCGCGAGATCCACCGACCGTCGTCGCGCGAGTCGCTGGCGATCGCTCGGCGGCGGCTGAAGTGGGACGAGGCGTTCGCCGTCCAGCTCACGCTGGCCCAGCGCAAGCACCGGGCCAGCGACTGGCCGGCCAAGCCGCGGCCGCGCCGCGACGACGGCCTGCTCGCCGCGTTCGACGCGTCCCTGCCGTACGAGCTGACCGATGGCCAGCGCCGGGTCGGTGACGAGGTGGCGGCCGACCTGTCGCTGGCCCACCCGATGCACCGGCTGCTGCAGGGCGAGGTCGGGTCGGGCAAGACCCTGTGCGCGCTGCGGGCCATGCTCCAGGTGGTGGACGCCGGCGGCCAGGCGGCCATGCTGGCGCCCACCGAGGTGCTCGCCGCCCAGCACTACCGCAACGTGATCGACCTGCTCGGCCCGATGGGCCGCGCCGGTGAGCTGGACTCCACCCCGGACGCGACCAGGGCCGCCCTGGTGACCGGTTCGATGGGCGCGGCCGCCAAGCGTGCGGCCTTGACCGAGGTGGCTTCCGGCGCGGCCGGGATCGTCGTGGGTACGCACGCGCTGCTGTATGAGGGCGTCGACTTCGCCGACCTCGGCCTCGTGGTCGTCGACGAGCAGCACAGGTTCGGGGTGGAGCAGCGCGACGCCCTGCGGGCCAAGGGCGACCAGCCGCCGCACGTCCTGGTGATGACGGCTACCCCGATCCCGCGGACCGTGGCGATGACCGTCTACGGCGACCTGGAGGTCTCGGTCCTGTCGCAGCTGCCGCGCGGGCGGTCGCCGATCGCCTCCCACGTCGTACCCGCGGCCGAGAAGCCGGCGTTCCTCGACCGCGCGTGGCGCCGGTTGCGGGAGGAGGTGGCCGCCGGCCACCAGGCGTACGTGGTCTGCCCCCGGATCGGGGAGGCGACGGCTGGCGACGACGAGGAGGAAGCGCCGCCGCCGGAGGGGGCCGAGGAGGAGCGCCGTCCACCGTTGGCGGTGCTGGAGGTCGCGCCGCTGCTCGCCGAGGGACCGCTGAAGGGTCTGCGGATCGGGGTCCTGCACGGGAAGCTGCCCGCCGACGAGAAGGACACCGTGATGCGGGAGTTCGCCGCCGGCAAGATCGACGTACTGGTCGCGACGACCGTCGTCGAGGTCGGCGTGGACGTGCCCAACTCCACGATGATGGTCATCCTGGACGCGGACCGGTTCGGTGTGTCCCAGCTGCACCAGTTGCGCGGCCGGGTGGGCCGGGGCAGCGCCGCCGGTCTCTGCCTGCTCGTCACCGAGGCCCGGGAGGGCACGCCGGCGCGGGAGCGTCTCGACGCCGTGGCCTCCACCACCGACGGGTTCCGGCTGGCCGAGCTCGACCTCGAACAGCGCCGCGAAGGCGATGTCCTCGGCGCCGCCCAGTCGGGCCGCCGCTCCCACCTGCGGTTGCTGTCGTTGCTGCGCGACGCCGACCTCATCCGCGACGCGCGCGCCGACGCGCTCGCCGTCATCGAGGCCGATCCCGAGTTGACGGGGCATCCGGCGCTGGCCGCGATGCTGGCCCAGTTCGTGGACGAGGAACGCGCGGAGTACCTGGAGAAGGGCTGAGCGGGCGCCCCCGTGCCGGGAACGCCCGCTCAGCCGGCGGGGGCGATCAGGCCTTGAACGTGACACGG
This sequence comes from Planosporangium spinosum, assembly GCF_049999945.1. NCBI lineage: Bacteria > Bacillati > Actinomycetota > Actinomycetes > Micromonosporales > Micromonosporaceae > Planosporangium > Planosporangium spinosum. The sequence continues at coordinate 82,454 of NZ_JBLYUB010000004.1, forward strand.
CGGCGGCGCGCCAGCACGAACATGCCGGCGCCGGCGGCCACCAGGACGGCGGCGCCACCGGCGTACAGGCCGGTCTGCGCACCGGTCACCGGGAGCACGACGACACCGGCCGTGCCGTCACGTAGATCGATGCGCCTCCCCGGGGGCCGCACGGCACCGAGGGCGTGGCCTCGTCGATGCCGGTCCGAAGCACAGGGGCTGATCGGCCAGCAAGAAAAGTTCGGTAATAGGAAGAATTTCGAGTAACTATCCGCTCACGCTGCGGCATGAGCCGAGGTGGTCGCCGTTCGGAGTCGGCGAGGTGATGGTCCCGTTTCATCGCCGTCGGCGTGCGGTGTCCCCTGTGGTCGCCGGGATTTCCGCTGGCCGCGCTTAGCGCCGGTAACGTCGGGTGTGGGCGGCCGGTCCACTCTGGATGGCGTCGTCGTGGTGCCCACGCGGGGGCGCGGTCCCGCTCCCCGGCCGTCCCCCGGTGGATGGATCCGGCCGGCCCCGGCGGCGGGCGCAGCGGGTACCGTCACCCGCATGGGTAACCCGCACCTGCGCGCCACGGCGCCGGCCGTGCCGCCGCGTCGCCGTCGGGCCGTGCCGTCGCGCGGGTTCCGGGCCGTGCCGTCGCGCGGGTTCCGGGCCGGCGGGGGCGGGCGGAGCCGGTGAGTCGCATCGTCGCCGGGACCCTGGGCGGCCGGCGCCTGGCCATGCCGCCCGGGCGTGGCACCCGGCCGACCTCGGACCGGGTCCGCGAGGCACTCTTCAGCGCCCTGGACACCATGGTCGACCTCGACGGTGCCCGCGTCGCCGACCTGTACGCCGGGTCCGGTGCGGTCGGCCTGGAGGCGGCGTCCCGCGGAGCGGCGCACGTGCTGCTCGTGGAGGCGGACCCGCGAGCCGCCCGGGTGGCCCGCGAGAACGTGGCGACCCTCGGGATGCGGGACGTGGCGCGGGTGGCGGCGGCGAAGGTGGAGCAGCTGCTGGCCGCCCCGCCGGACGAGCCGTTCGACGTGGTCTTCGCCGACCCCCCGTACGCGGTCACCGCCGGCGCGGTCACCGCGATGCTGACCGCCCTGGTGGACAACGGCTGGCTGGCTCCGGACGCGGTCGTGGTGGTGGAGCGCTCCAGCCGGGACGCGGACGTGGAGTGGGTGCAGGGCATCACTGGCGAGCGCAGTCGCCGCTACGGGGAAACCACACTTTGGTACGGTCGCCGATCATGAGACGTGTGGTCTGTCCGGGCTCCTTCGATCCGGTCACCAACGGACACCTCGACATCATCGGTCGCGTCGCGCGGCTGTATGAGGAGGTCGTGGTGGCGGTGCTGGTCAACCAGTCGAAGACCGGCCTGTTCACCATCGACGAGCGGCTGGAGATGCTGCGCGAGGTGACCAGGGACATCCCGAACGTGCGGGTCGAGGCGTTCCAGGGCCTGCTGGTCGACTTCTGCAAGGCCAACGACATCGACGCGGTGGTCAAGGGTATCCGCGCCGCCAGCGACTTCGATTACGAGTTGCAGATGGCCCAGATGAACGTGGGTCTGGCCGGCGTGGAGACGCTGTTCATGGCCACGAACCCGCTGTACTCCTTCGTGTCGTCGAGTCTCATCAAAGACGTGGCGAAGTGGGGCGGGGACGTGACGCAGCACGTGCCCGAACTGGTGGCCGCCCGGCTGCACGAACGGTTGGCGACGGGTACGCGGTAGCGCGCCCCGGCCGCCACCAAGGGTTTCTGGTCGCGAATCGGTCCGCTCCGGTCGCCGGAGGCGGCAGACTGCGGGTCGGGGCGGGTCGACCGTGGTGACGGCTCGTGCGGTCGGCCCATCGGGCGGCGCCGGCTGGCCGGACGGCCGGTCCGCCCGAACCGGACGGCGGTATGCCCTCTAGGCGCGGCCGGCGCCTGGGCGGCATCATGGTGTGCGACCGCATCGGTCCTGGTGGCCGATCGCTGACAGGAGTGACCTCAGGTGGATCCGCTCGATCGCATCGACGAGATGATCGCGCTGGTGGAAAGCGCGCGCTCGGTGCCGATGTCGCGTAACTGCATCGTCGACCGCGGCGAGATGATCGGCTCCCTGGAGCAGTTGCGGGTGGAACTGCCGGCGGAGCTGCGGCGGGCCGGTGCACTGCTGGAGGAGCGCGACAAGATCATCGAGGCCGGCCAGCGGGAGGCGGAGCGCATCATCTCCGAGGGTGAGGCCGAGCACGCCCGCCTGGTCTCCGTCAATGAGATCGTCGTGTCGGCCGAGCACGAGGCCGCCCGCATCATCGGCGAGGCGCGCACGGAGGCGCAGCGGCTGCGCGACGAGGTCGACGACTACGTCGACACCGCGCTGGCCAACTTCGAGCAGCTGCTCACCCGGTCGCTGGCGTCGATCGAGCGGGGACGGGACAAGATGCACGCGCTGCGTGAGATCGGTTCGTTCCAGGTCGAGGAGGACGAGCGGCCGTTGCCGTTCTAGAGTCACGGAAGCACCCGGTTCGACGCTCACCCTGCTGGTCGGGTAACCTTGCCCGACGGCCTCTCCTTGGCCGGAGCCTACGATGCAGCATCAGACACAGACCCACCTCGACCCGCGGTCGCCGCTCGTCCTCGATACGAAGGACCTGCCACGACGACCGGGGGCTATGCGTATGGTCGAACGGACGGTGCCCGCGCCCGACGGCCTCGGCCTGGAGTTGATCGGGGTGCCTGCCCGCTCCGACCTCACTCTCAGTCTCCGGCTGGAGTCCGTTTCCGAAGGCGTACTCGTCTCCGGTACGGTCACCGGCCGGCTCGCGGGGGAGTGCGGGCGGTGCCTGCAACCGATCGACGACACGCTGGACGTCGACATCCAGGAGCTGTACGCCTACGCGAACAGCGCCACGGAGGAAACGACCGACGAGGACGAGGTGGGCCGGATGCAGGGCGATCTGATCGACCTGGAGCCGGCTGTGCGGGACGCGGTGGTGCTCACGTTGCCGAACAACCCGCTGTGTCGCGAGGACTGCCCAGGGTTGTGCCCCGAGTGCGGGGTGCGCTGGGACGAGTTGCCGGCTGACCATGGTCACCAGCAGGTCGACCCGCGCTGGGTGGCTCTTACAGATTTGACCACAAAGACCGAGGAGTAAGACCCGTGGCCGTCCCCAAGCGGAAGATGTCGCGCAGCAACACCCGCTCGCGCCGGGCGCAGTGGAAGACCACGCCGGTTGCGACCGTGGCGTGCCCGCAGTGCCGTTCCCCCAAGCTGCCGCACGCGGCCTGCACCGTGTGCGGGACGTACAACGGCCGCCAGGTCATCGAGGTCTGACCCCACGGCCATCGGGTTGACGCGATCCGAGAGGCAGTTGCACTTCCAGCCGGCCCGGGGTGTGTCGGCGGCTCCGGATCCGGAGCCCCGCCGCCCGGAGCCAGCGGCTGGCGTCGCGCGGATCGCCGTCGACCTCCTCGGCGGGGACCATGCTCCCGCCGTCGTGGTTGACGGCGCTCTGCGCGCCTGCAGCGCCGATCCCCGGCTCCACCTTCTCCTCGTCGGCCCCGCCCGGGTCGCTGACGAGGTTCTCACCATGCTTCCCGCCGCCGACCGTGACCGGGTGGCCGTCCGCGACGTCACCGGCGTCGTGGGCATGGCCGACCCGCCCCTGCGCGGCGTCCGTACCGACACCACCGTGCGCGCGGCGGCCGGCGCGCTCGCCGACGGCCACGCCGACGCGGTCGTCTCCGCCGGTCACAGCGGCGCCGTGGTCACCGCGGCGGTGCACGCCCTGGGCCGCCTGCGCGGCATCCGCCGGCCGGCGCTGGCCGCCACCCTGCCCGGGCTGTCCGGGCCGGTCGTCCTGCTCGACGTCGGCGCCACCCCCGAGGTGAACGCCAAGGTGCTGGTCCAGCATGCGGCGCTCGGAGCCGGGTACGCCCGTGCGGTGCACGGCATCACCGCGCCGCGGGTGGGTCTGCTGTCCAACGGCGCGGAGCCGGGCAAGGGCGACCGCGCCCGCCGGGCTGCCGCCGCGACCCTCGCCGCCGGTGGGATCCTTCCCGGCGACGCCGGCTACGTCGGCGCCGTCGAGGGGTACGACGTGCCGCTGGGTGGCCCGGCGGACGTGGTCGTCACCGACGGGTTCACCGGTAACGTGCTACTCAAGGGCATCGAGGGGGCGTACGCGCTGGCCGGCGCGCCCGAGCCGGCCGTCCCTCGGGCCGCGGCGCTGCTGGGAGTGCCGGGTACGGTGGTGATCTGCCACGGCGGTGCCACCGGCGCGGACCTCGCGTCCGGCATCGCGCTGGCCGCCCGGTTGCACCGCACCGGCATGGTCGGCGGTATCGCGGAGACCATGCCGCCGGCCACGGCGGCGAGCATCGGTGAGGTGAGCACATGAGCAGTGAGCGGACGAAGGGACACCCTCCCGTCACCCACCTGGGGGCGGCGTTCGGGGTGGAGTTCGACGCCGCGTTGCTGCGCCGGGCGCTGACCCACCGCTCGTACGCGTACGAGAACGGCGGCCTGCCCACCAACGAGCGGCTGGAGTTCCTCGGCGACTCGGTACTCGGCGTAGTGATCACGACGGCCCTGTTCCACAACCATCCGGACCTGCCCGAGGGGCAACTGGCCAAGCTGCGCGCCAGCGTGGTCAACATGCGTGCGCTCGCCGACGTGGCGCGCGGCCTGGGCCCGGCCGGGCTCGGCCCGTACCTGCTGCTCGGCAAGGGCGAGGAGACCACCGGCGGGCGCGACAAGGCGAGCATCCTGGCCGACACCCTCGAAGCCCTGCTCGGCGCGATCTACCTCCAGCACGGCCTGGAGACGGCGACCGGGGTGATCCACCGGCTGTTCGACCCGCTGATGGCGGACGCGGCCGGCCGGGGCGCGGCGCTGGACTGGAAGACCAGCCTCCAGGAACTGACCGCCGGGCTCGGCCTGGGCGTGCCGGAGTACCGCATCGACGAGGCCGGCCCCGACCACGCCAAGACCTTCACCGCGTGGGCGGTGGTGGCCGGCGAGCGGTACGGCGGCTCCGACGGGCGCAGCAAGAAAGAGGCCGAGCAGCGGGCCGCCGAGGCGGCGTGGCGGGAACTGTCCGCCCGGGCCGAACGTGCCACCGCCACCGCGGTCGCGCAGGACAGCGCGGAGCCGGGTACAGCCGCCGAGGCCGGGCACGTCGCCCGGGACGCGGTCGACGACCAGGTGACGCCACCGGCCGGAGGGAAGCGGTCGGCCGGTCCGGCGCCGGCCACCTGAGCCATGGCGATCGACCAGACCCCGCCCGGTAGCGCCACGAGCCCGCAGGCCCGGCTTGCCGCCGCGAGGTGGCGGCGCTGGCGCTGGCTCGGGCTGCCGCTGGCGGTCTACCTCGGTACCCGGCTGGTCCAGTTCGCGCTGGTCGCCTGGATGCTGCCGCCGGACGGCAGCACCGTGGCCGACCGGCTACTGTCCTGGGACTCCGGCTGGTTCGTACGGGTGGCCCGCGACGGCTACCCGCACGGCGTGGCCGCCGATCCCGGCCGCGACGACACCTCCGGGGGCCTGGCGTTCTTCCCCGGGTACCCGTTACTGGTGCGCGGCCTGCACCAGGTGACCAGGCTGGACTTCGGCGACGCGGCACTGGTGGTGTCCTGGATCGCCGCCGCGGCCGCGGCCGTCGGCCTGTTCGCCCTCGCCCGGCGGCTGTACGACAGCCGGGTGGCGGCGATCCTGACCGTGCTGTTCTGCGCCCAGCCGATGTCGGTCGTGCTGTCGATGGGGTACTCGGAGGGCCTGTTCGTCGCGTTCGTCGCCGGCGCCCTGCTCGCCGCCCACCGGCGCTCCTGGCTCGCGGCCGGCCTGTGCGGGCTGGCCGCCGCGCTGACCCGGCCGACCGGTGCCGCGGTCGCGGTCGCGCTCGCCGTCGTGGCGTTCGTCGCGGTACGCGAGCGCCGGCCCGACCGCTGGCGCGCCGTCGCCGCGGCCGTGCCGGCGCTGCTCGGCGTGCCGGCCTACCTGGGGTGGGTCGGCTGGCGAACCGGTGACTGGCACGCCTGGTTCGACATCCAGACCGCCGGCTGGGGCACGACGTTCGACTTCGGTCTGGGCGCGGGCACGTTCGTGCTGAACGCGCTGCGCAGCGGCGACGGCTGGGTGCAGGTCAGCGTCGCCCTGTTGCTGATCGCCGCGGTGGTCGCCGCGGGCGTGGCGGTCGCCCGCCGGGTCTGGCCGCCGCTGCTGGTGTACGGGCTGGTCGCGCTCGTGCTCGCCATCGGCCAGAGCGGTTACTACCATTCCAAGCCGCGGCTGCTCGTACCCGTGCTGGTCATCCTCGTGCCGGGGGCGCTGGCGCTGGCGCGGGCCCGGCCCCGCACGGCGGTGTCCGTCCTGGCCGGCTATTCGCTGTTCGGCCTGTGGTACGGCGCCTACCTGATCACCGTCTGGCGCTTCGCCATCTAAGAGGAGGGGCAGTGCCCGAGCTACCCGAGGTCGAGACCGTCCGCCGGGGCCTGGACCAATGGGTCACCGGTCGCCGGATAAAGAGCGCCGAGGTGCTGCACCCGCGCGCCGTGCGCCGGCACGTGCCCGGCCCGGTCGACTTCGTCGCGGCGCTCGCCGACCGTACGGTGACCGGGGTCCGCCGCCGCGGCAAGTACCTGTGGCTGCCGCTCGACGACGGCGCGGCGGTCATCGGCCACCTCGGCATGTCCGGCCAGATGCTGTTGCAGCCGGTCGGCACGCCCGACGAGACCCACCTGCGGGTCCGGTTCCGTTTCGACGACGACGGTCCGGAGCTGCGCTTCGTCGACCAGCGGACGTTCGGCGGGCTGTCGATCTCGCCCGGCGGCGCGGAGCTGCCACCCGAGATCTCGCACATCGCGCTCGACCCGGTGGACCCGTCCTTCGTGGACGAGCGGTTCGTCGACGACCTGAGGCGCAAGCGCACCGGAGTGAAGCGGGCGCTGCTCGACCAGACGTTGATCTCCGGCGTGGGCAACATCTACGCCGATGAGTCGCTGTGGCGGGCCCGGCTGCACTGGGCGCGCCCGACCGAGACGCTCACCCGGCCGCAGGCGCGTACCCTGCTCGGTCACGTACGCGACGTGCTCAACGAGGCGATCGGGCAGGGCGGCACGAGTTTCGACGCGCTGTACGTCAATGTCAACGGCGACAGCGGGTACTTCGACCGGTCGCTGGCCGTCTACGGCAGAGGCGGGCTGCCCTGCCCGCGCTGCGCTGCACCGGTGCGCCGGGAGGCGTTCATGAACCGCTCGTCGTACTCCTGTCCGCGCTGCCAGCCCCGGCCGCGGCAGCCGCGCCCCTAGACCGGTACCGGCGCGGCCGGACCGGTCAACCAGGCCGGCAGGGTCGCGTACCCGTGCGGCGGCACCAGATCGCTGACCATGCCGAATCCGGCGTGCCGGACCGCCTGCAACAGCCACGCCTCGTCGAGCGCGTCCGGCGGCACGGCGTGGACCAGGTGACCGTCGCCCGGCTGCGCGCCCGCGCCGTCCCAGTGCCGGTACCGCCGCCAGGACCCGTCGAACACGCAGATCGCGGCGCCCAGCGTGCGGTAGCTCGGGTCCGGTGGCTCACCCGGGTTGAGGACGGCGTCGGGCAGGCCGGCCCGCCGCGCGGCGGCGACCGCGACGGCGACCGGGCCGATCGAGTACGGGCTGGTGGGCGCCCGGTCGAGGAACACGCCGTGTACGGGGTAGCCCGCCCACCGGTAGACGTCGGCGACGACCAGCTCCGGCGGCCGGGTGGCGAACCGCAGGTCGACGTATCCGAGCAGCCGCGCCCCGGCGGTGCGCAGACGGGCCGCCGCCGCCGTGTAGGCGGGGTCCCGGCCGTTGCCCGGTCCGTCGGCGACGTTGAGGACGACCGTCAGCGCGCCGGCACGCGCGGCCACGTAGCCGATGATCGTCTCCCACGCCTCCGGCGCCATGAGCGGATGGGCGTCCAGCCGGAGCAGCGTCGTCACACCGGGGACAACGACGCCCGCGCCGCCGGGTGTCGCTACTTCCCCAGGTCCTGGGTCCAGTACGGCGTGCCATCGGCCGAGACGGCGACGCCGACCCCGATCGCGCGCGCGTCGCAGTCCAGCATGCGCTGGCGCGACTGCTTGTTGTCCAGCCAGGCCTGTACGACGTCGCGGGCCGAGCCGGCGCCGCGCGCGACGTTCTCCGACAGCGGGTCGTGGTAGCCGGCGGCGCGCATCCGGTCCGCGGCCGAGCTGCGGTCGCTGCCGGTCTGGCCGAGGAAACCGTTCGCGGCCATGTCGGCGCTGTGCTCGCGGGCCGACGTGCGCAGCCGGGGGTCGGTGCGGACCGGGTCGCACTTGGTCCGGCGGCGCAGGCCGTTGACGAGCGCGACGGCGGCGTCCTCCACCGCGGTGTTGCCCACCGCGACCCGGCCCCCCGTCGCCGACGGGGTCGGTGACGGCGTCGGCGTCGGCGTGGCGTCGGGTGACTCGGTCGGGACCGGGATCTCCGGGGTGGCCTGCGGCGCGAGGGTGGCCGCCGGTGGCTGGTCGAGCAGTCCCGGCAGGTTGGGTTTGGCGTTGTCGTCGGACCTGCCGGCGAACACCGGGCCGAGCAGGACGGTGACGAGGCCGATGGAGATGACGATCGCGCAGACCATGCCGGTGATCGCCAGCGGGCCCATCCGGCGCCGGGCACCGGGCGCCGGCGCCGGTTCGTCGTCGTAGGTCTCCTCGTACGCCCACGGGCCGGGGGGCGGGCCGGCGTACGGCCTACCGCCGTAGTACGGGTCCGTGTCGTAGTACCGCTCGGTGGGGTCGTCGTCGTAGGCCTGCGTGCGGTCGTCGTACGGTCCCCGGCGCGCCGGACCGGGGTGTGCCGCCGGCAGCGGGGCCGTGTGCGCCCACGGGTCCGACGGGTGCGGGTCGGTTCTGTCGTCCGGCGTCCGGCCGCTCAGCTTGGACACGCGTCGCCTCCTGCCCGTCCCACCCCCGGTATCCGACGCGGCCGACCGTACGCGTGCGGACAGCCGCGTGACAACCACACGGCGACATCGTGGCAGTACAGACACGGTGAGAGTCGCATCACCAATCGACCGGAAGGGATGCGCTCGGGCCGTCGTCTTCGGTATGATGAGGACTATCGCTCGACGTCCCAGCAAGGCGCGTCTGCGCCGGCTGAGGCTGAGCTTGACTCCATAGCCACGGCGACGGACCATAGAGATGATGTCGCCAGTCGCGCCCAAGCCTGCCTTTGTGCAGTGACCGCGAAACGCACTGGGCGCGCGCTTAGGCCGGCCGACCGGCTGCGCATTACAAGGAGACGATATGGCGAAGGCCCTCTTCGGCCACGTTGGCAGCGCGCCCGACCGGCGTCTGCTCGACGAGGTCACCCAACTGCGTGCCAAGGTACGGGCACTTGAGTTCGAGGTAGCAAGGCTACGCGCGGAGAACGACCGGCTCGCCGCCGCGGCGTCGGACGCCGACCTGCTGCGCCTGCCAGAACCGGCACTGGCCTGAACTACGACGGACGAGCCCGCCGAATGCGGTTGGGCGGGCCCTGCCGCAAGCCGGACCGGCACAATGACACAAAGCGCGCCGACACACCTACCCGGTGATCGGCGCGCAGCCGTGTCCGAGGGCTGGGTCGGGGTGCCGCTACCAGGCCGGCCGTGGCCGACACGGTACCCTCGCGGGGTAACCGTCCGCCCGACCATTCGCCATACCGGAGATTCGTGCATCTCAAGACCCTGACCGTGAAGGGCTTCAAGTCCTTCGCCTCAGCGACGACCATGAAACTCGAGCCGGGGATCACCTGCGTGGTCGGGCCCAACGGCTCGGGCAAGTCGAACGTCGTCGACGCGATCGCCTGGGTCCTCGGCGAGCAGGGCGCGAAGGCGCTGCGCGGCGGCAAGATGGAAGACGTGATCTTCGCCGGCACGTCCGGCCGGGCCCCGCTCGGCCGTGCCGAGGTCACCCTCACGATCGACAACACCGACGGCGCCCTGCCCATCGACTACACCGAGGTGTCGATCACCCGCCGGATGTTCCGCTCCGGCGAGAGCGAGTACGAGATCAACGGCAACCACTGCCGTCTGCTCGACATCCAGGAACTGCTGTCCGACTCCGGTATCGGCCGGGAGATGCACATCATCGTCGGCCAGGGCCGGCTCGACGGCATGCTGCACGCCAAGCCCGAGGACCGCCGCGCCTTCATCGAAGAGGCCGCCGGTGTTCTCAAGCACCGCAAGCGCAAGGAAAAGGCGCTGCGCAAGCTGGACGCGATGCAGACCAACCTCAACCGGCTGTCCGATCTGACCGCCGAGCTGCGCCGCCAGCTCAAGCCGCTGGGCAAGCAGGCCGAGGTGGCCCGGCGTGCCGCCGGCATCCAGGCCGACCTGCGCGACGCCCGGCTGCGGCTGCTCGCCGACGACCTCGCGACGCTGCGCGAGACCCTCGACAAGGAGATCGCGGACGAGACGGCGCTACGCGAGCGGCGCGAGCAGATCGAGCGGGAGGCGGCCGCGGTCGGCGCGCGGCTCGCCGCCCTCGAGGCCGCCCACGCGGCCGACGCCCCGGTCCTGGCCCGGGCACAGGAGACCTGGTACCGGCTGTCGGCCCTGCAGGAGCGGTTCCGCTCCACCCACCAGCTGGCCGGCGAGCGGCTTCGCAACCTGTCGGTGAGCACCGAGGACGAGCGGCCCGGCCGTGACCCGGCGCAGTTGGAGGCCGAGTCCGAGCGGGTCCGCGAGCAGGAGGCCATGCTGCGCGCGGAGCTGGAGAGCGCGCGGGACCGCCTCGCCGAGGCGGTCGAGGAGCGCCAGCAGCTCGAACGGCAACTGGCAGAGGCGGAGAAGGCGCTGGTCGCGGCGCACAAGGCGATCGCCGACCGGCGGGAGGGGCTGGCGAAGCTGGCCGGCCAGGTCGAGTCGGCCCGCAGCCGCACCACCGCCGCCGGTGACGAGATCTCCCGGCTCGCGGCGGGTCTGGTCGAGGCGCAGGGCCGGCTGGACACCGCGCAGGAGGCGTACGACGCGCAGGCCGCCGGCGCCACCGAGGCCGACCGCGACGACGCCGAGCTGGAGCTGCGCCACAGCGAGGCGGTCCGCATCCACGACGCCGCCGCCGCCACGGTCAAGCAGCTCAGCGACGCCGAGCGCGCCGCCGAGCGCGAGGTCACCCAGTGGAAGGCCCGCGAGGAAGCGCTGTCGATGGGCCTTCGCCGCAAGGACGGCGCCGGCGCCCTGCTGGCCCGCGCCGACCGGGTCCCCGGCCTGCTGGGCAGCGTGGCCGCGCTGCTGTCGGTGGAGGCCGGCCATGAGGCGGCGCTGGCCGCCGCGCTCGGCGCACTGGCCGACGCCGTGGCCGTGGAGAGCGTCGACGGCGCCGTCGCCGCGGTCGAGCTGCTCAAGACCGACGACGCCGGCCGGGCCGCACTGCTGGTCGCCTCGGCCGACACCGACCAGGACGGGCTGCGTACCGAGCGCCCGCCGCTGCCGCCCGGCGCGCACTTCGCGCTCGACCTGGTGGAGGCGCCCGAGCAGCTACGGCCGGCGCTGAAACGGGCGCTGAACAACGTCGTCTTCGCCCCGGACGTCGCCACCGCACAGCGGATCGTCGGGTACGCCCCGGCGCTGCGCGCGGTCACCCCGGACGGCGACGTGTTCGGCGCGTACGCGGCGGTCGGCGGCTCGGGCAAGGCGCCGAGCTTCATCGAGGTACAGGCAGCCGTCGAAGAGGCCCGGCAGAAGAAGGTCGACGCCGAGACCCGGGTCGCGCAGCTGCGCGGTGAACTGGAGACGGCGCGGGAAGCCCTCGCCGAGGCCAAGGAGCGGGTGTCGGCCGCCGCCACGGCCAAGCGGCAGGCCGAGAGCGAGCGCAACGTCGCGGCGCGCAAGCTCGCCGAGCTGGGGGCCGCCGCGAAGTCGGCGCGCGCCGAGGCCGAGCGGCTGGCGGCCGGCAAGGCCAAGGCCGAGGCCGCCCGCGAAGAGGCCCTCATGAAGCTCGCCGAGCTGGAGGAGCGGCTGCGGCTGGCGGAGGACTCGCCGATCGAGGACGATCCGTCCACAGCGGAGCGCGACGAGTTGGCCGCGACCGTGCCACAGGCGCGCCAGCGCGAGATGGACGTGCGGCTGGCCGTGCGTACCGCGGAGGAGCGGGTCGGCGCCATCACCGGCCGCGCGGACTCGCTGGCCCGCCAGGCCGCGGCCGAGCGGGCGGCCCGGGAGCGGGCGGCCGCCCGGCGCGCGGCCCGGGCGCGCGGTGCCGCCGTCGCGAAGGCCGTCGTCACCGCCGCCGAGCACGCGCTCGCCGCGATCGCCCGGTCGCTGGAGGAGGCGGCGGCGCACCGCGACACCGTCGCCGAGGCCCGCGCGCTGCGCGAGGAGGAGCTGACCGCGGTCCGCACCCAGGCCGGCGAGCTGCGCACCGAGCTGGAGCGGCTGACCAGTGCCGTGCACCGCGACGAGGTGGCCCGCGCCGAGCAGCGGCTGCGCATCGAGCAGTTGGAGGCCAGGGCGGCCGAGGAGTTCGGGCTCGACCCGGACACGCTGGTCGCCGAGTACGGCCCGGACGTGCTCGTACCGCCGACGCAGGCCGAGATCGCCGCCGCGGCCGCCGCCGACCGGCCCGAGCCGAAGCCGGTGCCCTACGACCGGGCGACCCAGGAGAAGCGCGCCGCGAAGGGCGAGCGCGACCTGGCCCTGCTGGGCAAGGTCAACCCGCTGGCGCTGGAGGAGTTCGCGGCGCTGGAGGAGCGCTACAAGTTCCTGTCCGACCAGCTCGAAGACCTCAAGAAGACGCGGCGTGACCTGTTGACGGTCGTCAAGGACGTCGACGACCGGATCCTGGAGGTCTTCACCGAGGCTTTCCACGACACCGCCCGCGAGTTCCAGCAGGTCTTCAGCGTGCTGTTCCCGGGCGGCGAGGGCCGGCTGGTGCTCACCGACCCCGACGACATGCTCACCACCGGCGTCGAGGTGGAGGCCCGGCCGCCGGGCAAGAAGATCAAGCGGCTGTCGCTGCTGTCGGGTGGCGAGCGGTCGCTCACGGCGGTCGCGATGCTCTGCGCGATCTTCCGGGCCCGCCCCAGCCCGTTCTACATCATGGACGAGGTCGAGGCCGCGCTCGACGACGTCAACCTCGGCCGGCTGATCACGCTGTTCGAGCAGCTCAGGGAGAAGAGTCAGCTGATCATCATTACCCACCAGAAGCGCACCATGGAGGTCGCCGACGCGCTGTACGGCGTGACCATGCGCAACGGCGTCACCGAAGTGATCAGCCAGCGGCTGCGGCAGGACGAGGCGGCGTGACGACCCCGGCGATGCGGGCTGCCCGGCAGCCCGCCGACGTGCTGCTGGTGGACTTCGAGGGCGTGGTGTACCGGTACGACCCGGCGCCCGCCGCCGCGGCCGAGGAGCGCTACGGGCTGCCGGCGGGTACCGTGCGCGACCTCGGCGCGCAGTGGGGCCGGCTGCGGCAGGCCCTGGCCGGGGAGTCCTCGCGCGCCGACTGGCTCGACGGCATCGCGCACGCCCTGGTCGACCGGGTCGGCGGCCTGGAACCGGCCCGCGCCCTGGTGGCCGAGGCCCAGGGGCACCACGGCCACCTCGTACCGGAGGTACTGGCCTTCGTCGACGAGGTCCGCGCCGCCGGCCGCCGGGTCGGGCTGGCCGCCAACGCGATGGACGACTTCGACGCCGTCCTCACCCGGTACGGCCTGGCCGACCGGTTCGACGTGATCGTCAACTCGTCGAAGATCGGGGTGCACAAGCCGGCGAAGGAGTTCTTCGTGCAGGCGTGCCTGGCCATGGAGAAGCCTCCGAGCCGGTGCCTGTTCGTCGACGACGACGACCGCGACGTGCGCGCGGCCCGGGTCGCCGGGCTGTCGGCGTACCGGTACAACGGGCCCGAGGACTTCCCGTACCTGCGGGCCGTTCTCGGCCTGTGACGTGACGCCGGCCGCCAGCGGGTCGGCGCGCCTGCCGTGCTGACCGGCGGTCGGGCCGCGTCAGCGCCGCCGGTCGTGGAGCCGGACCGCGCCCAGCCGGTTCAGCCGCGCCCGCGCGTTCGTGCCCTCGATCAGCGCGTACCCCTCCCGGCCGCGGTGGACCAGGGTGCTGATCGCGTTGCCGAAGAACGGGCCCGCCACCAGCTTCCAGCGCACGCTCGGGGCCGGCGTGCCGGCCAGCTTCGCCAGCCCCCGGGCGAGCCGGCCCGCGCCGCGGCTCCAGCCCAGCCGGGTCGCCGCCCGGATCGGCCGCGGCAGCCCGTTGTGCACCGGTGAACAGGTCAGCTGGTGGATCCGGCTGCGCACGTCCGGGCCGAGCAGGGCGCGGGCCGCGTACGAGTGGTGCACGTCTCCGGAGAGCACGCTGATCGTGGCCGGCGCGTGCGGGGCGGACCCGAGCTGGGTCAGCAGCGCGCCGAGGGCGTCGAACGACCGGCCGAACGCGGCCCAGTGCTCCAGGTCGAGCACCTGGCGTACCTTCTCGGCGGGCGCGGCGACCCACGGGCTCGGCGAGTCGCACAACCGCTCGCTCATCGCCTCGACGTGGTGCACCGCCGGTGCGAGCAGCCACGGCAGCGACGAGCCGAGGACGAGGTGGTCGTAGTCGCCGTCGCTGACCGTGCGGGCCAGCCACTCCCATTCGGAGTCGGGCAGCATCGCCCGCCGGCCCGGCGTCAGCTCCCGCCCGGCCCGGTTGTCGATCACCACGAGGCGGGTACGCCCGAATGTCAGCGCGTAGCTCCACCGGTACCCGTCGCGCTCGCGGTCGGCGCGGGCACCGAACTCGGCGAGGATCCCCGTCGCGTCGTCGGTGGCGCGCACCGCCCGGTACACCGGGTCGGCGCCCACCTCGTCCGGGGAGAGGTTGCCCAGGTGCTGGTACACCCAGTACGACGACAGCCCCGCCGCGATCCGCTCGGCCCACCACGCCCGCGCGCGCTGGTCCCGGCGCCACGCCTCGGAGGTGTTCCAGTCGTCGATGATCTCGTGGTCATCGAAGATCATCACGCTCGGCACGGTGGACAGCAACCAGCGCACCTCCGGGTCGGTCCACGACTCCAGGTACAGCCGGGTGTACTCGTCGAAGCCGACGACCTGGGTGGCCGGCGCGTCCGGCCGGCGCCGGTGCCGGTGGCGGCGCAGCCAGCTGCGGACCGCCGGGGACGTCTCGTCGGCGTACACCTGGTCGCCCAGGAGGACCAGAGAGTCCGGCCACTGGGTCGCGGCGGTGCCGGCGCGCACCGCGGCGGCCAGGCGGACCGCGTACGCGTCCAGCGCGTCCGGCGGGTGCCGATGGTTGACGTACGGGGTGGCCTGCCGGCACGAGCCGTAGACCAGCCGGACCGGGTCCCCCTCGCCCCGGGTGCGGATCGCCGGGGCGGGGTACGGATAGCCGGCCGGCGGCCAGACCGGCTCGCCGTCGAGCAGCACCTCGTACCGGGTGGCGGCGGCCGGTGGCAGGCGATCGACCACGACGAGCGCGTAGTGCCGGCCGTACGCGCTGAAGGTCCGGGCCGCGCCGCCGGCGTCACCCGCGGTACGGATCTCGACGGTCGCGGGCCGGGCAGTCTGGACCCAGATCGTGGCCCGGGAACCGTCGATCCGCCGCAGGATCGGGCCGAGCAGCAGGTCTGAGGGGTCGGGCATACGGCGCTCCAGGGGGTGCGGAAGCACCGATCATGCCCGACCGGAGGCATTCACGGCCGCCCCCAGGGCCGCGGTGTGACCAAGGCGGCCGGTGGCGGCGTGGCCGGAGACGGCCGGCGGGCACGTAGCGCCTGACCCGACGGGCCGGCGCGGCGCGCATCTGCCAGGATTTCCGAATGGACACGTACGTCGCCATCGGTCTGGCCCTGCTCGTCCTGCTGGTGGCGGTGGCGGCCAGCCTGCTCGCGCCGCGCCGTCGCAAGCCGCCGGCACCGCCGGAAGCGCCGGAAGGCCGGGGACCCGCGACGGTCGAGGCGCCGCCGCGGCCACCCGCCCCGCCGACCGCGCCGCCCGAGGAACGGGTACCGGTCGAGAAGGCCCCGCCGGCCCCGCCGGTGAAGAAGGCTCCGCCGGCCCCGCCGGTGAAGAAGGCTCCGCCGGCCCCGCCGGTGAAGAAGGCTCCGCCGGCCCCAACGGCCCCGCCTGCGGTGCCCGCCCCGACGGCTCCTACCGCGCCGCCGCCCGCTCCTACCGCTCCGCCCGCTCCTACCGCTCCGCCCGCGCCGCCGGTCGAGGCCGCGCCACCGGCGCCCGTGATCGAGACTCCGGCGCCCACCGCCGGCCGGCTGGTCCGGCTGCGGTCGCGGCTGTCGCGGTCACAGAACGTCTTCGGCAAGACCATGCTCGCCCTGCTGTCGCGCGACAAGCTCGACGACGACACCTGGGACGAGGTCGAGGAGACCCTGATCGGCGCGGACGTCGGGGTCGCGGCCACGACGGAGATCGTCGAGCGGCTCCGCGAGCGGGCCCGGGTGCTCGGTACGTCGTCGGCGAGCGAGCTGCGCAAGCTGCTGGCCGACGAGCTGGTCGCCGCGCTCGCCCCCGACATGGACCGTTCGTTGAAGGCCACCCCGCACGACGGCCGGCCCGCCGTGCTGCTCGTCGTCGGCGTCAACGGTGCCGGCAAGACCACCACGTGTGGAAAGATCTCCCGGGTACTGATCGCCGACGGCCACAGCGTCCTGCTCGGCGCGGCCGACACGTTCCGTGCCGCGGCGGCCGACCAGCTCGCGACCTGGGCCGGCCGGGTCGGTGCCGAGGTGGTACGCGGGCCCGAGGGCGGCGACCCGGCCGCGGTCGCCTTCGACGCGGTCAAGCGCGGCACCGAGGCGGGCGTCGACAGCGTCCTGATCGACACCGCCGGCCGGCTGCAGAACAAGGTGGGCCTGATGGACGAGCTGGGCAAGGTGAAGCGGGTGATCGAACGGCACGGTCCGGTTGACGAGACGCTGCTCGTCCTCGACGCCACGACCGGGCAGAACGGGCTGGAGCAGGCGCGGGTGTTCACCGAGGTCGTCGATGTCACCGGGGTGGTCCTGACCAAGCTCGACGGTACGGCCAAGGGCGGCATCGTGATCGCCGTGCAGCGCAAGCTCGGCATTCCGGTCAAGCTGGTCGGACTCGGTGAGGGCGCCGACGATCTGGCGCCCTTCGAACCGGCGCAGTTTGTGGACGCTCTGCTGGGGGCAGAAGCGTAGATGCTCCGCGACCACCGGCACGGACAGGTACGCCGATCGGTCCGTCCCGCCACCGTCACCCGCAGGACCCCGGAGGAGTCCCCGACCGTGACACAACAGGAGATCCCGCTACTGGGCGGGAACACCTCTACGGTCGTCCGTGTCGGTGCGACGGTGCGCCGCAACACCGGCCCCTGGACCCCGTCGGTGCACGCCCTGCTGCGCCACCTGGAGTACGTCGGCTTCACCGGCGCCCCACGCGCCCTGGGGATCGACGAACGTGGGCGTGAGGTGCTGTCCTACCTCGAAGGCGAGTGTGGGGAGTATCCGTTGGCCCCGCACTGGGTCACCGACGAGGCGCTGGTCACCGTCGCGACGATGCTGCGGATGTTCCACGACGCGCAGTACGGCTTCCGCCCGGCGCCGGGCGCGGTGTGGCGCTCGTTCGGGCCGCCGCCCCCGGACACCGAGGTGATCTGCCACCACGACGCCGCTCCGCACAACGTCATCTGGCGACCGGACGGCACGCTCGCCCTGATCGACTTCGACCTGGCGTCGCCCGGGTCGCGGATCTACGACGTCGCGTACGCGGCCTGGACCTGGGTGCCGCTGTTCTCCGACCGGGACTCGTACACCCTCGGCTGGCAGCGGCCGGACCGGCCGCGGCGGCTGCGACTGTTCGCCGACGCGTACGGGCTGACCCCGCGCGACCGGCAGCGGCTGGTACGCATGATCCGTAAGCGGATCGTCGACCACATCGAGGGCATCCGCCGGATGGCCGCCGCCGGGGAACCGGCTTTCGTCCGGATCGTGCACAAGGGTCACCTACGCCGCCCCGTACGGGACCTACGACTCATCGACTACGAGCGGCACGCCCTGGAGTACGTGCTGCGCTGACGCGCATCCATTGACCGTCATATCCGCCACGTACGGTGTCGCAGCCCGGCCCGGCTGCGGTACTGTGCCGCGGTCAATGGATGCGCGGGCGGGTCCGGCAGGCGCCGGGCGTGCCCGGCACGGCTCGGACGCGCGGTAGGCGTCCGGGCACGGACCGCACGTCGGACGGTCCCCGGCCGTCCACCGCAAGGGAGGTCGAACACCGTGAGTCGACCCTCGTTCGGCGAACTCGGTGGGCAGGACCCGTACGACATCCTCGAACTGCCGCCGGACGCCTCCGACGCCGACGTACGGGCGGCCCGCAAACGGCTGCTACGCCGGTACCACCCCGACCTCCCCACCGGCGACCTGCGGCGCACCCAGTTGATCACGGCTGCCGCGGATCTCCTGCTCGACCCGATCCGTCGGATCGGCTACTACGACCTGCGCGACGAGGAGTCACGCCGTACGGTCTTCGCCCGGGCCGGGTCGGGTGCCGCTCCCACCAGCGGGCGCTCGGCCGGCGGTGGTTGGGCGCCCGGCAGCGCCACTCGTGGTGCGCGCGGCGCGCCCGGGCAGCCGATCCGGCCCACCTTCGTCACCCCACCGGATCACCCGGACGCCCCGCCCCGGACCGCGACGGGTACCGCGACCGGGCGCCCCGGTTCCACGACTGGCCGGGCCGCCGGCTCCACGGCCGCGGCCGGCTCCGCGACCGGGTCCGCCGCCGCGGCCGAGTCCACGGCCGGGCCCGCCGCCGCGGCCGACTCCACGACCATCCCGGTCGCTCCCGCGGCCGCGTCACGGTGGAACGCGCTGGCCATCGCGTCCGTGGTCACGATCCTGACGTGGACCCCGATCCCACTCGTCCTCGGTCTGCTCGCGCTGCGGCAGATCCGCCGGTTCGGTCAGCGGGGTACCCGGCTCGCCCTGACGGGCGTGGCCGTCGGCGGGCTGCTCGTCCTCGTCTACCTGTACGTGCTCGTCTTCTCCGGCCTTTAACGGGCCTGTCGTTTTCAATCTTGGAAAGTAAGGCGCCAATATTGGTGCCTTACTTTCCAAGATCTACGAAAACCCGTACGGTGCCGCCTTCTTCGGCTCCGGTCGCGCCGGGAATCCCCAGGAACGCACTGTCGGAGCGTGCCCGGGTGCGTCGGTCCGCCCGGTAACCGTCACACGTTCGAAACACATGGTCATGCGGTGGAAACCGAGGCACACCAATGCTCGAAACAACGGTTGGTGATCCTGTCGAAGATCCGGCAGCCGGGGCGGTGTCGCCCCAGGTCGGCCGGCAGGCAGGAAGACGAACCGAGAGGAGGCCGTGTGCCGCCGATCAACTACGGCGATACCGCCTGGGTGCTCGTTTCGGGTGCGCTCGTACTACTCATGACGCCGGGCCTGGCCCTGTTCTACGGCGGCATGGGGCGGGGCAAGAGCGTACTCAACATGCTCATGATGAACTTCGCCACCATCGGCGTGGTCAGCCTGTTGTGGGTGGTGTACGGCTACAGCCTCGCCTTCACCAGCGACCGGTTCCACGGCCTGATCGGCGGCTCCGGCGCGTTCGGCCTGCGGGGTACGTTCGACGCCCTCACCGGCGCCGACGGCGACAAGATCCCCGTACTCGCGTTCTCGTCGTTCCAGCTCATGTTCGCGATCATCACGCCGGCTCTGATCAGCGGCGCGGTCGCCGACCGGGTGAAGTTCAGCTCCTGGCTGATCTTCGTGGCGGTGTGGACGACCGTCGTGTACTTCCCGGTCGCGCACTGGGTGTTCTTCTTCGACTCCGGCAACGGCGGCTGGATCGCCGACCACCTGAAGGCGTTCGACTTCGCCGGTGGCACGGCGGTGCACGTCAACGCCGGTGCCGCCGCTCTCGCGCTGGTGTTGCTCGTCGGTAAGCGGGTCGGCTGGCCCAGGGAGAGGTTCAAGCCGCACAACGTGCCCATGGTCCTGCTCGGCGCCGGCCTGCTCTGGTTCGGCTGGTTCGGCTTCAACGCCGGCTCGGCGCTCGCCGCCAACGGCCTCGCCGCGACCGCCTTCATCAACACGCAGGTCGCGACCGGTGCCGCGCTGCTCGGCTGGATCATCGTGGAGTGGCTGCGCGACGGTAAGCCGACCGCCCTCGGCGGCGCGTCGGGCGCGGTGGCCGGTCTGGTCGCCGTCACCCCGGCGTGCGCGACGATTGAGCCCGTCGGCGCGATCGCGCTCGGCCTGATCGCCGGTGCGGTGTGTGCGCTGGCCGTCGGTCTCAAGTACCGGCTCGGCTACGACGACGCCCTGGACGTGGTGGGTGTCCACCTCGTCGGGGGCGCGCTGGGCGCGGTGCTCATCGGTTTCCTGGCGGCTCCGTTCATCGCCGGTACCGGTGGAGTGAAGGGCCTGCTCTACGGCGGCGGGCCGCTCCAACTGGGCAGGCAGGCGCTCGCCGTCGCCGTGGTCGGCGGGTACTCGTTCGTCCTGGCCTACGCGATCGGCTGGGTCATCCAGAAGACCATCGGACTGCGGGTCGGCCCCGAGGCCGAGATCGAGGGCCTCGACACCGCACTGCACGCCGAGAGCGCGTACGACTTCGGGCCGAGCACCGGCTCGGGTGGGGCGTTCGCGCTGGCAGGGGTCGGCGCGGCGAAGCCGGACGCCGGCAGCGGTAAGGCCGACAGCGGTACGGCTGACGGAAAGGCTGAGCAGGTCACTGAGACGGTCGCCGGATAGCGTGCGGTGATGGAGGGAATGGGCATGAAGCTGGTGACCGCGGTCATCAAGCCGTACCAGCTCGATGCGGTCAAGGAGAGCCTGCACGCCCTCGGCGTGACCGGCCTGACCGTCAGCGAGGTGCAGGGGTACGGGCGCCAGAAGGGGCACACGGAGGTCTACCGGGGCGCGGAGTACACGGTGGACTTCCTGCCGAAGATCAGGATCGAGGTCGTCACCGACGAGATCGACGTGGACAAGATCGTAGACGCGATCGTGGCGGCGGCCCGTACCGGCAAGATCGGCGACGGCAAGGTGTGGGTCACGCCGGTCGAGGACGTGGTCCGGGTCCGTACCGGGGAGCGTGGGCTCGACGCCCTGTAGGGAGGGGCGGTGACGATGCCGGCCGGGGTCGGGGCCGGGGCGCGCGCCGCCCGCGCCGAGGCGCTCGACGCGTGGCTCGCCACGCTGCTGCCGGACGCCGAGGGCCTGGCGCTGATGGCGGTCGGCGGCCTCGCCCGGCGCGAGTGCGCGCCGCACGGCGACCTGGACCTCGTCCTGCTGCACGACGGCCGGGCCGGGATCGACGGAATCGTCGAGAAGCTGTGGTACCCGATCTGGGACGCGCGGCTGCCGCTGGACCACTCGGTCCGCACCGTGGACGAGGCGGTCGACGTCGCGGGTACCGACGTCAAGGCGGCCCTCGGCATGCTCGACGCCCGGCTGGTCGCCGGCGACGGCGCGCTGGTCACCCGGTTGCGCGACCGGGTCACCACCCGGTGGCGCCGCGGCGCCGCCCGCTACCTCGCCGAGCTGCGGGAGCTGTCCGAGCGGCGCTGGCAGGCCCACGGCGAACTGGCGTTCCTGCTGGAGGGCGACGTCAAGGAGGCCCGCGGGGGCCTGCGGGACATCGGCGTGCTGCGCGGCATCGGGTACGCCGGCGTGGCCGACGCGACCCGGCCGGCCGTCCGGGCGGCGCAGCGCTGGCTGCTCGACGTCCGCGACGCCCTGCACACCGTGACCGGCCGGCGCGTCGACCGGATCCTCGCGCAGGACCGGGCCGAGGTGGCCCGCCTGCTGGAACTCGCGACCGGAGACGACGTACTCCGGCGGGTCACCGACGCGGCCCGCACCGTCTCGTACGCCCTCGACGACGCCTGGCGGGCGGTGGACGCCTGGCGGCACGGCCGGCCGGGCGGCCGTACCCCGCGCCGGCCGATCGGGCGGGACGTCGTCGAGCAGGACGGTGCGGCGGTACTCGCCCGGGCCGCCGTCACGCCCCGCCCCGACCCCGCCCTGCCACTGCGGGTGGCCGCCGCGGCCGCCCGGGCCGGGCTGCCGGTCGCCCGGCCGACCCTCGAATGGCTCGCCGAGTTCGCGCCGCCGCTGCCCGACCCGTGGCCGGCGGCCGCCCGCGACGCGCTGCTGACCCTGCTGGGCGCCGGTGACGCGCTGGTACCCACCTGGGAGGCGTGCGACCGGTACGGCCTGGTCATCCGCTGGCTGCCGGAGTGGGCGCGGATCCGCAGCCTGCCCCAGCACAACCCGATCCACCGGTTCACCGTCGACCGGCACCTGGTGGAGACCGCGCGGGTGGCCGCCTCGTACGCCCGTGAGGTGGCCCGCCCGGACCTGCTGGCGCTCTGCGCGCTGCTGCACGACCTCGGCAAGGGGCTGCCCGGCGACCACAGCGCCACCGGTGCGCCGCTGGCCGCCGCGGCCGCCGCCCGCATCGGGCTGCCACCCGGCGACGTCGCGCTCGTCGACCGGGTGGTGCGCCTGCACCTGCTGCTGTCCGACACCGCGACCCGCCGCGACCTGGCCGACCCGGTGACGGTACGGATGGTCGCCGATGCCGTCGGTGACCAGGACACGCTCGCGCTGCTGTACGCGCTGGCCCGGGCCGACGCCGCCGCGACCGGCCCCGGCGCCTGGTCGGCGTGGAAGGGCCGGCTGGTCGCCGAGCTGGTCGACCGGGTCGCGCACGCGCTGGACGGCGGCCGGGTGCCCGAGCTGCCGGTCGTCGGCGTACCGGTGGCGATCGGCCCGCTGCCGTCGGTACGGGTGGGGGAGGACCGGGTCGCGGTGACCGCGACCGACCATCCGGGCCTGCTCGCGGCGGTGGCCGGCTGCCTGTCGCTGCACCGCCTCGACGTGGTCGCCGCCGACGCCGCCGCGCACGGCGGCATCGCGCGGGTGGTGTGCCGGGTGCAGCCGCGGTACGGCGACGAGCCGATCTCCCAGGCGCTCGCCGCGGATCTGCGCCGCGCCGCCGCCGGGGAGCTGGACGTCGCGGCGCGGCTCGCGGCACGGGAGCGGTCGGCGCGGCGGCGGCCCGGTGGCGCGGACCCCCGCGTGGTCTGGCAGCCGGCGACCGGCGCGGCCATCCTGGAGCTGCGCGCCGCCGACTCGCCGGGGCTGCTGTACCGGGTCGCGAACGCCCTCGCCCGGGCGGGCGCGCGGGTTCGGGCGGCTCGGGTCTCGACGCTCGGCGGCGACGTCGTCGACGCGTTCTACCTGGTGGGGCCGTGGACGGACGAGGCGGAGCGGTCGGCGGTGGAGGTCGCCGTGCTGCGGGCCGCCGGCACGTCCGCCGGGTAGCCGCCGCGCTGCGGGCCGCCGGCACGTCCGCCGGGTAGCCGCCGCGCGGCCCCACCTGGCGGGTTGCGCCGCGGTTCTAGGGTCGATCCGTGATCATCTGGATCAATGGTGCGTTCGGCGCCGGGAAGTCGGCGGTCACCTCGGCGCTGCTCGCCGCCCGGCCGGGGTGGCGGGAGTTCGACCCGGAGCGCATCGGATACGTGCTGATGCGGGTCCGCGAGGTGCCGACCGGCGACTTCCAGGACCTGCCGTCCTGGCGGGCGCTCACCGTCCGGATCCTCGGCGGCCTCGCCAGGGTGCACGGGATCACCTGGGTGGTACCGATGACGCTGCTGCGCGCGGACTACCGCACGGAGATCCTCGGCGGTCTGAGGTCGCGAGGGATCCCGGTGCACCAGATGGTGCTCCGGGTGCCCGAGCCGGTCCTGCGGTCGCGCATCGACGGTGACGCGGAGCTCGTCGGGGCCCGGGAGTGGCGGCACGCGCACGTCGCGCCGGCACTGGCGGCCTTCGACGGACTCGCCGCGACCGAGCCCGGTACGGTCGAGGTGGACGCAGGCGACGGGCGTACCCCACAGCGGATCGCGGCGGAGATACTGGACCTGGTGGCGGCGCGCCGATGAGCGCCGGTACCGGCGTCGTGCCCGCCCGGCGACCGTGGCGCACCGGTGTTCCGCGGTATCCGTCACCGCCCCGTTTCCCGCGCTCTGCCGCGCCCGCCGCGGGTGACCATCCGGTTATCGCCTCCGGCCCTATACCCTTGCGTCGGGGCGGCTGCCTCGCAGACCAGCAACAAATCCGACATTCAGGGATGTAGCGCCGTGTTTGACACGCTTAGCGACCGGCTCTCCGGGATCTTCTCCAAGCTGCGGAGCAAGGGGCGGCTCACCGACGCCGACATCGACGCGACGGCTCGGGAGATCCGTCTCGCGCTGCTGGAGGCGGATGTCGCGCTGCCGGTGGTCAAGGCGTTCATCGCCCGCCTCAAGGAGCGCGCCCGGGGCGCGGAGGTCTCCCAGGCGCTCAACCCCGCCCAGCAGGTCATCAAGATCGTGCACGAGGAGCTGGTGCAGGTCCTCGGTGGCGAGAGTCGCCGGCTCCAGCTCGCCAAGCAGCCGCCAAGTGTCATCATGCTGGCCGGCCTGCAGGGTTCGGGCAAGACCACGCTGGCCGGCAAGCTCGCCCAGCACCTCAAGGCGCTGGGGCACCAACCGCTGCTGGTCGCCGCGGACCTCCAGCGGCCCAACGCCGTGAACCAGCTCCAGGTGCTCGGTGGGCGGGCCGGCGTCGAGGTGTACGCCCCGCAGCCGGGCAACGGCGTCGGTGACCCGGTGGCGGTGGCCCGGGAGTCGATCGAGCACGCCCGCCGCCAGATGCGCGACATCGTCATCGTCGACACTGCCGGCCGGCTCGGTATCGACGCCGAGATGATGGCGCAGGCCGCGGCGATCCGCGACGCGGTCGACCCGGACGAGGTCCTGTTCGTCATCGACGCGATGGTGGGTCAGGACGCGGTCGCGACGGCCGAGGCGTTCCGCGACGGTGTCGGCATCACCGGTGTCGTACTGTCCAAGCTGGACGGTGACGCCCGAGGCGGTGCGGCGCTGTCCGTACGCCACGTGACGGGCCAGCCGATCCTGTTCGCCTCCACCGGCGAGAAACTCGAGGACTTCGACGTCTTCCACCCCGACCGGATGGCTTCGCGCATCCTCGGCATGGGTGACGTGCTGACCCTCATCGAGCAGGCCGAGGCGGCGTTCGAGGAGGATCAGAAGGAGCGGATGACCGCCAAGCTCATGGGCGGTCAGCAGTTCACGCTCGAGGACTTCCTGGAGCAGATCGTGGCGGTGCGGCGGATGGGGCCCATCGCCAACGTCCTGGCGATGCTGCCCGGCATGGGGCAGATGAAGGACCAGCTCGCCGAGGTCGACGACAAGCACTTCGACCGCATCACGGCGATCATCCGCTCGATGACCCCGGGCGAGCGGGACAATCCGAAGGTCATCAATGCGTCCCGCCGGCTGCGCATCGCCAACGGTTCGGGCGTCACGGTGATGGAGGTCAACCAGCTGCTCAACCGCTTCGCCGACGCGCAGAAGATGATGAAGCAGATGGGCGGGATGATGGGGCTGCCCGGGGCGCGGCGCAAGGCCACCAAGTCGCCCAAGAACAAGCGCAAGGGCAAGAGCGGCGGGCGTCCCCGTGGTGGTATGCCGGCGGGGCTGCCCGGCGGTTTTCCCGGCATGCCGGCTCTGCCTCCGGGGCTGGACCCGAGCGCGCTCGACCCCAACAGCCCCGACGGACCTGCCGGGTTCAAGCCGCCGAAGATCGACTTCTCGAAGTTCGGCAAGCGCGACGGCAAGTGACCACCGCCTCGGACCGGTAGCCGTCACGCCGGCCGGCGCCGGGTCGGTACGAGACCCGGTGACCGGCCCCGGCCGGCCATCGCGTGGCGCCGGGGCCGGGGCGGTTTCCAGCGCCACGCCCCGGTTCCGGGCGGTTGGACGCCGTACGGGATAATCGTCCCAGCGTCGTTCGTCATTGTGACGTAGGCGACAGCTTCGATGTGCGCCGCTACCCCGCGAATCGGGTACGGCGTCTGGTGACCGGGGCCGGTCCGACGGTGGGCGGTCCGCAGGGTTGTGCCTATTGGGGGCGGTGCATGCGCGAGCAGGCCATCCGGAAGATCCTGTCGTTGCTCGGCTGCGGGGTGATAGCGGGCGTGGTGGTCGCCGCGGCGGCGCTCCCCGCCGCGGCGATGGCCGGAGCCCTGACAACGGCCGGCATGACCGCCTTCGACAACCTGCCCAGTGACTTCACCTCGCTGCCCGCCCCGCAGAGCTCGTTCATCTACGCCTCGGACGGCAAGACGCTGCTGGCGATGCTCTACGACGAGAACCGCCGCGACGTCCCCCTGTCGGAGGTGGCGCCGGTGATGCAGCAGGCCATCGTCGCGTCCGAGGACACCCGCTTCTACCAGCACAACGGCGTCGACCTCAAGGGCGTCGGCCGGGCCCTGGTCGCCAACAACGGCGGATCGTCCCAGGGCGCGTCGACCCTGACGATGCAGTACGTGCGCCAGAGTGCGATCTACTCGGCCAAGACCCCCGAGGACGTCGTCGCGGCGAGCGAGAGAACCAAGACCCGCAAGATCCGCGAGATGAAGCTCGCGATGGCGCTGGAGCAGAAGCTCTCCAAGAAGGAGATTCTGGAGCGGTACCTCAACATCGCCCCGTTCGGGCACGGCGCCTGGGGCATCTACGCCGCCAGCCACGTGTACTTCAACAAGGACCCCAAGGACCTGACCCTGCCGGAGGCGGCGCTGCTGGCCGGCCTGGTCCAGGCGCCGTCGGTGTACGACCCGGCCGACGCGGCCCACCCGGAGAAGCGGGAGGCCGCGCTCAAGCGCCGCGAGCACGTGTTCGACCAGATGGTCAAGGCCAAGAACATCACCGCCCAGCAGGCCGACGAGGCCCGGCAGGCGCCGCTGACCATCACCGACCAACGCCTGTCGCAGGGCTGCGTATCGGTGCCGTACCCGGCGCTGGGCGCCGGCTTCTTCTGCGACTACCTGTACCGGTGGTGGCTGGAGCAGCCCGCCTTCGGCGCGGACGCGTACGAGCGCGAGAACCGGCTGCGCAGCGGCGGGTACACGATCATCAGCTCCCTGGACATGGGCATCCAGCAGGCGATGAAGCGCAACGTCGACGCGAAGATCAAAGACACCGACCGGCGGGCCCTGATGCTCACCGCCGTCGAGCCGGGCACCGGCCGGGTACTGGCGATGGCCACCAACCGCACCTTCAGCCTCGACACCAGCGGCAACCAGACCAACCCGGACAAGAACAAGCGCGGGCCCGGTTCGTTCCCCAACACCACCAACCCGCTCATCGGCGGCGGCGGTGACGTGCACGGGTACCAGGCCGGCTCGACGTTCAAGATGTTCACCATGCTCGCGGCCCTGGAACAGGGCATGCCGCTCAACACCACGATCGACGCCCCGGCCACGTACAAGTCGAAGTACATCACCGACTCCACGAACTGCCCCGGCACCCACTTCTGGTGCCCGAGCAACGCCAGCAAGAGCGAGCAGGGCAGGTTCGACATGTGGACCGGCTTCGGCAAGTCGGTCAACACGTACTTCGTGCCGCTGATAGAACGGGCCGGCGCCGCGAAGGCGATCGACGTGGCGACCCGGCTGGGTATCAAGTTCCGCGAGCCGGGCGACCAGGAGAGGGCGACCGGCCGCGGCGCGGACCAGTGGGGCTCGTTCACCCTGGGCGTGTCGTTGACCACCCCGGTCGACCTGGCCGGCGCGTACGCCACCCTGGCCAACGACGGCACGCACTGCGAGCCGACCCCGATCCTGGAGATCCGCGACGCCAGCGGCAAGAAGCTCGACACCGGCAAGCCCAAGTGCACCAGGGCCGTCGACGCCGACGTCGCGCGCGCCGCGGTGGACGCCGCCCGCTGCCCCGTCGGTGACCGGGGCGGCCTCGGGCAGTGCCGCGGCGCGTCCACCGCCTCGGGCGTGTCGGCAACCGTCGGCAAGCCGGTGTTCGGCAAGACCGGTACGACCGACACCAACGAGTCCGCGACGCTGGTCGCCTCGACCCGCCAGGTGACGGTGGCCGGCATCGAGGCCGACCCGGACTGGCCGCGTGACCCGAGCGCCGACCACAACCACGTCGACGCCTCCGTCTCCGAGACCCTGCGCGACGCGATGGCGGGCAAGCCCGCCCAGGACTTCCCGGCCCCCAGTAAACGGATCGCGTTCGGCAAGTGATCACCGGTCGGCCGGCCCGCACCGGGACCGGCTGCCGGCCCCTCAACAGGACCGACGGTCGCTCGGCCGGATGATCTGGCGGCGGGTTCCGGGTGATCCAACGGTAGGTTGAGCCGCATGGCGTTGCATGTACGGGGCGTGGTGCTGCCCGACGACGAGGTACGCGACCTGTGGCTGGTCGGCGACCGGGTGACCCTGCATCCGGTGCCCGGCGCCGAGACCGTCGCCGATGGTGGCTTCGTCCTGCCCGGCCTGGTCGACGCGCACTGCCACATCGGGATCGCGCGCGGCGGGGCCCCGATCGGCGGGCTCGACGACGCGCGGGCCCTGGCAACCATCGACCGGGACGCCGGGGTACTCGCGATCCGGGACGCCGGCTCGCCCTACCCGTACCCGGAACTCGACGACGACCCGCAGGTGCCGCGCTTGAGCCGGGCGGGCCGGCACGTCGCCCCGCCGCGCCGCTACCTGCGCGACATCGGCGTGGAGGTCACCGCCGATGCGCTGCCCGGTGAGGTCGCCCGGCAGGCGGCGGCCGGCAACGGCTGGGTGAAGCTCGTCGGCGACTGGATCGACCGCGGCACGGGAGACCTCGCACCGGCCTGGGACCCCGCCGACATGGCCGCGGCGATCAAGGCGGCGCACGAGGCCGGTGCGCGCGTGGCGGTGCACACGTTCGCGGAGGAGTCGGTAGCGGCGCTGGTACGGGCCGGCGTGGACTCGGTGGAACACGGCACCGGGCTGAGCGACGACGACATCGCCGAGATGGCGCGCCGGGGGACGGCCCTGGTGCCGACGATGATCAACATCGAGACGTTCGGCGACATCGCCGCCCGGGCGGACGGCAAGTTCCCCGGGTACGCCCGGCACATGCGGGCGCTCGGCGACCGGTTCCCGCGCGTGGTGGCGGCGGCGGCCGAGGCCGGTGTGCCGATCTACGTCGGTACCGACGCCGGTGGCGGCATCAACCACGGCCTGGCCGTACAGGAGATGCTGCGGCTGCACCAGCGGGCCGGCATGTCGGCGCTGGACGTCCTGCGAGCCGGCTCGTGGGGAGCGCGCGCATGGCTCGGCTTCCCCGGCCTGGTCGAGGGCGGCCTGGCCGACCTGGTCGTGTACGACACCGACCCCCGCCGTGATCTTCGGGTGCTCGCGGCGCCCCGGCGGATCGTGCTGCGCGGCCGGGTCGTGCGGTGACGACGGCGCCGCAGCCGGGCTGTGCGGGTGACGACGGCGCCGCGGCCGGGCGCGGTGACCGGCGCAGGTGACGGCCGGCGGGCGGGCCGATGGGTGGAGCGCCTAGGATGACCGGTCATGGCGCGTGTGCTCACACCGAGGGCAGAAGACTTCCCCCGTTGGTACCAGGACGTGATCGCTAAGGCCGAGCTGGCCGACAACGGTCCGGTCCGCGGCACCATGGTGATCCGACCGGCGGGCTACGCGATCTGGGAGCGCATGCAGTCCGACATGGACGACCGGATCAAGGCGGCCGGTGCGCAGAACGCGTACTTCCCGCTGTTCATCCCGGAGAGCTACCTGCGCCGCGAGGCCGAGCACGTCGAGGGCTTCTCGCCGGAACTGGCGGTCGTCACGCACGGCGGCGGCAAGCAGCTCGCCGAGCCGGTCGTGGTCCGGCCGACCTCGGAGACCGTGATCGGCGAGTTCATGGCGAAGTGGGTCAGCAGCTACCGTGACCTGCCGCTGCTGCTCAACCAGTGGGCCAACGTCGTGCGCTGGGAGCTGCGCCCGCGGGTGTTCCTGCGCACCAGCGAGTTCCTGTGGCAGGAGGGGCACACCGCGCACGCCAGCGAGGCCGACGCCCGCGCGTACGCCCGGGCCATCCTGCACGACGTGTACGAGGAGTTCATGCGCCAGATGCTGGCCATCCCGGTGGTGGTCGGGCGGAAGACGGTGCGCGAACGGTTCGCCGGCGCGACCAGCACGTACACGCTCGAAGGCATGATGGGCGACGGCAAGGCGCTGCAGATGGGCACCAGCCACGAGCTGGGCCAGAACTTCGCGAAGGCGTTCGACATCGTGTACTCCTCGGCCGAGGGTCGCCAGGAGCACGCGTGGACCACGTCGTGGGGTACGTCGACGCGGATGCTCGGTGGCCTGATCATGGCGCACGGCGACGACAACGGGCTGCGGGTGCCGCCGCGGATCGCGCCGATCCAGGCGCACGTGATGATCGTCAAGGACGGCGACGGCGTGGCGGCGGAGGCGGCGAAGCTGCGTGACGCCCTGCGGGACGCCGGCATCCGGGTCGGCTTCGACGACCGGACCGACACCCCGTTCGGACGCCGGGCGGTCGACGCGGAGCTCAAGGGGTACCCGGTCCGCGTCGAGGTGGGGCCGCGCGACCTCGCCGCCGGCAACGTGGTGCTGGTCCGCCGCATCCCCGGTACGAAGACGCCGACGCCGGTCGCCGACGTCGTGTCGGCCGTCACCGCCGCGCTCGCCGAGGACCAGCAGGCGCTCTACGACGAGGCGCTGGCCCGCCGCGAGTCGCACACCGCCGACGTGGGAGGCGTCGACGAGGCGATCGAGGCGGCGGCCACCGGCTGGGCCCGGCTGCCCTGGTCGGCGGTCGGCGCCGAGGGCGAGGCGAAGGTCAACGCCCAGGGCGTGACGGTGCGCTGCCTGACCCGCGCCGACGGCTCGGTGCCCGGCTCCGAGGACGAACCCGACCTGGTCGCCTACCTGGCCCGCGCGTACTGATGCGGTTCGCCCCCGGCCGGGTGATCGTCCACCGGCACTTCCAGCGTGACCGGCTGGCCTGGGTCCGGGTCATGCGCGTGGTCAGTGACGACGAGCGCGGGCTGCTGCTGTGGATCGCACCCGGCAGCCCGGTGCTCAGCCTGCGCGCCGATGATGGGCGGACCATCCGGTCGATGCCGTTCGCGGAGTGGGTGACCCGGCAGCGGCGGCTGTCGTCCGGTAACTGGGAAGGGCCGGGGATCCTGAAGTTCGTCCCGCCGGGGGCGGCCCACTCGGTGTGGTGGTTCTGGGGCGACGACGGGGAGTTCACCGGCTGGTACGTCAACCTGGAGGAGTCCGGGGTGCGCTGGGACGACGGCGCCGCCGCCGGTCTCGACATCGTCGACCAGGACCTCGACATCTGGGTCGAGCCGGACCGGTCCTGGCTGTGGAAGGACGAGCACGAGCTGACTGAGCGGCTGCGCTTCCCGGACCACTACTGGGTGCCGGACCCCGACGCGGTACGGGCGGAGGGGGAGCGGGTGATCCCGCTGATCGAAGGCGGGCACTTCCCGTTCGACGGGACCTGGTGCGACTTCGAACCGGACCCGTCCTGGCTCACGCCGCCGGAGCTGCCCGCCGGCTGGGACCGGCCGCGCGCGCTCGAAGCCCGCGTTGCCGCATCCGGCAATACCGATCACGAATAGCCGCGGGGTTGCCACATCCGCCTAGGGTGCCGGAAGGTGCCAACGACGGATGGAGGTACACCGATGCGACGGCATCTCCTCACGGTGGCGGCGGTCGCCGCGATGGTCGCGGTTCTCACGCCACCGACACCGGGTCACGCGGCCGGCAGTTCGCCGGCCCTGGCCTGGGGATCCTGTCCACCAGCTCCCGCCGGGGTCGAACGCGATCCCCGCCAGCAGTGCACCACCCTTCAGGTACCCCTGGACTACCGCAAACCGCAGGGCCGGAAGATCGACATCGCCGTGTCCCGGATCCCCACGGCGAAGCCGGGCCTGCGCCACGGGATCCTGCTGTTCAACCCCGGTGGCCCCGGGGGCTCCGGGCTGGACTTTCCCGCCCAGTTGCTCCCGCTGCTGCCCACCGACGTCACCGACCGCTTCGACCTCATCGGCTTCGATCCCCGGGGGGTCGGCCACAGCACGCCGGTCACCTGCGGCATCGGTGCGGACACCGAGGTCGACCTGATCCTGCCGTACCCGACGCCGGACGGCTCGATCGACCGGAACGTGGCGTTCGGCCGGCAGACCGCGGAGAACTGCGCCCGACTCTCGGGGGACCTGCTGCCCCACATCACGACGGCGAACACCGCCCGGGACATGGACCGGATCCGGGCCGCCCTGGGCGAGCGCACGCTGTCGTACCTCGGGTACTCCTACGGCACCTACCTCGGCGCGGTGTACACCTCGCTGTTCCCCGGCACCAGCGACCGCATCCTGCTCGACAGCGCGGTCGACCCGAAGCTCGTCTGGTACGACATGTGGCGCACCTGGGGGCCGGCGATCGCGCTGCGGCTGCCCGACTTCACGAAGTGGGCCGCCGACCGGGACGCCACCTACCACCTCGGGGCCACCGCGCACGCGGTCGAGCACACCTACGAGGAGCTGGCCGCCCGGTTCGACCGCGACCCGCTGCCGCTGCCCGGTCTGACGGTCAACGGCAACGTCCTCCGCGAGATCACCCGAAGCTCGCTGTACGACGACCACGGGTTCCCAGCGCTGGCCGAGGTCTGGCAGTTCCTGGCGGAGTCGAGCGCGCCCGCGCCCGTGTCGGCCGGCTCGCCGGAGGTCGCGTCCGTGCTGCGGGAGATGCTGCGGTCGCGCCCGGCGGCCCAGCAGGTGCCGGTGGACAACGACATCGCCGCGCTGTACTCGGTCGTCTGCGACGACGTCGCCTGGCCCCGGGAAATCGGGACGTACGCGCGCAACGTGGCGGTCGACCGTCGGGTGTTCCCGGCGACCGCCGGCATGCCGTCCAACGCGTGGCCGTGCGCCTTCTGGACGAGCCGCCCGACGGAGCCACCGGTCGAGGTCACCGACAAGGGGCCGCGCAACGTGCTGATCCTGCAGAACCTGCGCGACCCCGCCACGCCGTGGATCACCGGCTTCGGCCTGCGGCAGTCGCTGGGGAAGCGGGCCGACTTCATCAGCGTCGACCAGGGTGGGCACGGGGTGTACCTGTTCACGCGGGCGCCGTGTGCGAATGATGTCGCCACGGCCTTCCTCGCCCAGGGCGTCCTGCCGGCCCGTGACGCCTTCTGCCCCGGCCAGTCGCCCGGTGACGTGACCGGCTTGACCACCACCCCGAGGGTGCGGCTGCCGGGCCCGCTGGGCTGACGCGCGTTCGTCGACACGGGCGCCCCTCTCACCGGATATCCGATGGGAGGGGCGCCCTTGTCGACGACAGGGGATGTCTCACGCCGCGGCGAACCGGGACCGGTACGCGGTCGGCGTCGTGCCGACGTCCCGGCTGAAGTGCCGGCGCAGGGCGGCCGTGGTGCCGAAGCCGGCGCGTCGCGCTACCTCCTCCACCGGCAGGTCACCGCGTTCGAGGAGTTCCTGCGCGAGCTGTACCCGCTGGTGGTGCAGCCACCGCAGCGGCGTGGTGCCGGTGGTCTCCACGAACCGGCGGGCGAAGGTACGCGGGGACTGGTGGGCCCGCCGCGCCAGGCCGGTGACGGTGAGCGGGTGGTGGAGGTGCTCCCGGGCCCACGCCAGGACGCCGCCGAACTCGTCGGGGAGCGGCTCGATCACGCGGGGCAGGTACTGCGCCTGGTCGCCGTCGCGGTGCGGGGGAGTGACCATGCGCCGGGCGATCGTCGCCGCTGCCGTGGCGCCGTGCGCCTCCCGGACCAGGTGCAGGCACAGGTCGATGCCGGCGGCGGTGCCGGCGGAGGTCCACAACGGACCGTCGTGGACCCAGAGGGGACCGTTCACCACGGTCACCGCCGGGTGCCGGGCGGCCAGGGCGGCGGTGAGCCGCCAGTGCGTGGTCGCCCGGCGTCCGTCCAGCAGCCTCGCGTCCGCGAGCAGGAAGGCGCCGCTGCACAGCGCGGCGACGGGTATCCCGGCGTCGTGGGCCGCCCGCAGGGCGCGCCGTTCCGCGTCGTTGCCGGTCGGCGGGGCCGGTTCGGCGCCGGGTACCAGGACGAGGTCGGCCCCGGTGAGCCCGGACAGGCCGTGGGTGGCCGACAGGCTCGCGCCGCCGGCCAACCGGACCGGGCGCCGGCCCGGCGAGCAGCGGCGCAGGTCGAACGGTGGTACCCCGTCGTCGCGTCGGTCGACGCCGAAGACCTCGTGGATCACGCCGTAGTCGAACAGCCGGACGGCGTGGTGGAGGAG
This sequence comes from Planosporangium spinosum, assembly GCF_049999945.1. NCBI lineage: Bacteria > Bacillati > Actinomycetota > Actinomycetes > Micromonosporales > Micromonosporaceae > Planosporangium > Planosporangium spinosum. Next base: position 116,557 of record NZ_JBLYUB010000004.1, read on the forward strand.
GACGGCCACGGTTCGCATGCCGCCATCATGCCAGCGTGATCACGCGTCGGGCCAGAAACGATCATGGCAGTATTCGGCGCATGATGGTCAAAGCTGCCACTGTCGCGGCGGCGTCCACCGATCCACGATGAACGGCATGACCAGCGATTTCGAGTCGGCGTCGGCTCCCGTCACCGTCCCGTCCAGTGCCACCCCGATCGAGCTGCGCCCCGACGCGGCCCTCATCGTCGTCGACGTCCAGACCGGCTTCGACGACCCGCGTTGGGGTCGCCGCTCCAACCCCGCCGCCGAGGAGAACATCGGCCGGCTCGTCGCCGGGTGGACCGCGACCGGGCGTCCCGTCGTACGCGTCCGGCACGCCTCGCGCCAGCCCGGCTCGCCGCTGGCGCCGCAGGCCCCGGGGCACGCGTACAAGCCGGTCGTCGCCGACCTGGAGCCGGCCCTGGAGGTCGTCAAGAGCGTGCACTCGTCGTTCCACGGCTCGCCGGACCTGCACGCCTGGTTCACCGGCGCGGGCATCGGGCAGGTGGTGATCTGCGGCATCCAGACCAACCGGTGCTGCGAGACCACCGCCCGGCTCGCCGGTGACCTCGGGTACGACATGCTCTACGCGCTCGACGCCACGTACACGTTCGACGAGGCCGGCATCTCCGCCGAGCAGATCATGGCCGTGACCGCGGCGAACCTGCACGGCCACTTCGGCCGGGTGGTCGGCAGCGACCAGCTGCTCGCCGCGCTGGGGGACCGCACCGCGTCGGTGTGAGCGGCCCCGCCGTCGGTGCCGGGCCGGCGGTCGGTCGACCGCCGGCCCGTTGGTCGGACCGCCGAGGATGGTGAAGCCGGCGAGGAACGGTCAGACCAGCGAGGATAGGACGAACAGCGCGCCCAGCGCGTACGCGAGCACGACTGAGCCGGCGGCCAGCACGCCGGACAAAGCCGCCGGTAGATGTCGGAACACCAGCACCATCGGCATCATCAGGGCGTGCGCCCGGACCTGGGTGGTGTGCGGCCAGATGACCAGCGGCGCCGTGAACATCAGGATCCCGTACCCGACGAGCGCGATGTCGAGCGCGGTGGCGCTCCGGCGGATGGCCTGCACGGCGACCACCAGCACGGCGGCGACCAGCAGGATGAGGGCGGCGCGCAGCTCCCAGCGGAGGGTGCTGACGATCTCCGCCGTCGGCCAGGGGTGTGCCCCGGTGCCCCTGGCGTAGGGAATCCTGCCCGTGTCGAGAAGCTGGCGGTACGACTCCACCGGGTTGTGCAGCCGCCCGCCGGTGACGCGGCGCTGGAAGTCCAGATACGGGGTGAACCGGCCGGTGTCGTACCACATGACGGCGCCGGTGACGACCACGCCGAGACACGTGAGCCCGCACGTCTCGGCCGCCTCCCGCAGCCACGCCCGGGAGCCGCGGGTCCGGGTCAGGAACAGGTACAGCAGCATGGCGGGTGCGATCAGCACCGAGATCCCGTACGTCATGGTGGCGAGCAGGCCGGCGATTCCGGCCGGCCGCGACTGCCCGGTGTCGAGCAGCCACCAGGCGACCAGTGCCAGGAGCACCGACAGCGCGATGGGGAAGATGGCGTGGTAGTAGACCGCGCCCGGCCAGGCGGCGGCCACCGTGAGGCAGGCGACCGTACCCCCGGTGACCCGGGCGCCGAGCAGGTGCCACACCGCGATGAGGGCGCCGAGCAGGGCCACCTCGGCGACGAACGCGCCGATGGTCACCAGGCTCCAGCCGCCGAGGAGGTGGACGGCCCGCAGCAGCAGCGGGTACAGCGGGAACCAGCCGATGTTGCCGCAGGCCTCGAGCACCTGCCCCGGCGCCGGGCAGCGTTCCACCCGGTAGCCGTGCTGCGCGATGCTCAGGTACTGGAACGTGTCGTACCGGGCCCGCGACATGGCGTCGAGCCAGTTGAAGCCATGGCGGCGGGCCGCGAACCAGAACAGCAGGTTTCCCGCCACGAGGGCCAGCAGCGGCGGGACCCAGCGCTCCAGCGCTTGGGAACTGCCCCTGCCGGAGGATCTGCGGACGGCGACCGTTGAGTGACCTTCTACCACCTATGTAGGTTATGTCCCTATTACTCTCTTCGTCGGTATGACGGCTGTTTATCCACCGCGAGCGGCCCGATGTATGGCCTGCCCGGTGGTGAGCGGCCCGTGCGGGCAGGGTTGTTCGGCGCTGCCTTCATGCATCTGGCACAATGGTCGGCTGGTATCCGGTACGTGTTCGGCGCCCTCTAACCCGGGCACGTCACCAGTCCACCGAGCTGCCGTTCGCGCGATCCCCACCGCGTGTAGCCGGCGAGGATCTCAACAACCACGAATCCAGGAGCGAGCAGACAGTGGCCGTACGCATCCGGCTTCTGCGGATGGGCAAGATCCGCAACCCCCAGTACCGCATCGTCGTCGCCGACTCGCGCACCAAGCGCGATGGTCGGGCGATCGAGTTCCTCGGGATCTACCACCCGAAGGAGGAGCCCTCGCTGATCGAGGTCAACTCCGACCGCGTGCAGCACTGGCTGAAGGTCGGCGCCCAGCCGAGCGAGGCCGTGCAGGCGATCCTGTCCAAGACCGGCGACTGGCAGAAGTTCAAGGGTCTGCCGGCACCCGAGCCGCTGAAGGTCAAGGCCGAGCGCGCCGACCGTCGCGCGGCGTACGAGGCTGCGGCGCAGGCTGCCGCCGGCGTGGCCGCCGAGGCCACGCCCGCGAAGAAGACCGCCGCCAAGAAGGCGGCACCCGCCGCCAAGAAGGCGGAGGAGCCCGCCGCCAAGAAGGCGGAGGCGCCCGCGGCCGAGCAGGCGGAGGAGCAGGCTGGTGCCGGCGCCGGCGAAACGGCCTGACTCGTTGCGCCCGGCGCTCGAGCACCTGGTGAAGGGCATTGTCGACCACCCGGACGACGTTCGCGTCCGGATGGTCGACTCCCGGCGCGGCCAGCGCCTGGAGGTCCGTGTGCACCCCGAGGACCTCGGTACGGTCATCGGGCGTGGCGGGCGTACCGCGAGGGCCCTGCGCCAGGTGATCACATCGATCGGCGGGCGCGGTGTTCGCGTCGAGATCGTCGATTCGTACTAGTCGCTGATGCAGCTCGTCGTCGGTCGGATCGTGCGCCCACACGGCATCCTCGGTGAGGTTGTCGTCGATGTGCGCACGGACGAACCCGCTGAACGCTTCACGCCCGGGTCGGTGCTGATCACCGACCCGGGCGGGCGCGCCGCTCCGCACGTGCCCGCGACCCTCACCATCGAGACCGTCCGGCCGCACCAGGGGCGGCTGCTGGTCGTCTTCGACAGCATCTACGACCGTGGCATCGCCGAGGGGCTGCGCGGCGTCCTGCTCTGCGTCAACAGCGAGGACGTGCGTACCAGCGACGACCCCGACGAGTTCAGCGACTTCGAGCTGATCGGGCTGGCCGTCGTCACGCCCGACGGGGAGCCGCTCGGCGAGGTGGTGCGCATCGACCACGCACCCTCCTCGGACCTGCTGGTCCTGCGCCGTCCCGACGGCCGCAGTGCGCTGGTGCCGTTCGTCAAGGCGATCGTGCCGGAGGTCGACGTGCCCGGTGGCCGGATCGTGGTGACCGCGCCCGAGGGCCTGTTCGACCTGTAGCTCTTTTCGCGATCCTGGACACCGGTGCCACCTTCAGGCCGCATTGCCGTCCACGATCGCAAGGTGAGGCGACCATGAAAGTCGACATCGTCACGATCTTCCCGGAGTACTTCGCCCCGCTCGACCTGTCGTTGATCGGGCGGGCCCGTACCACCGGGCTGCTCGACGTCGCCGTCCATGACCTGCGGACGTGGACGCATGACGTGCACCGGACCGTCGACGACACCCCGTACGGCGGCGGTGCGGGCATGGTGATGCGCCCGGAGCCGTGGGGCGAGGCCCTGGACGCGGTGGCGGGCGAGGGTGCCCGCCTGGTGGTGCCCACGCCCGCCGGGACCCCGTTCACCCAGGCGGCCGCCCACGAGCTGGCGGACGCGCCGCACCTGGTCTTCGCCTGCGGCCGGTACGAGGGCATCGACCAGCGGGTACTCGACCACGCCGCCACCCGGATGCCGGTCAGTGAGGTGTCGCTGGGTGACTACGTGCTCTTCGGTGGCGAGGTCGCCGTGCTGGTGATCCTCGAAGCGGTCGTCCGGCTGCTGCCCGGGGTGCTGGGCAACGCCGACTCGCTGCTGGAGGAGTCGCACACCGGTGGCCTGCTGGAGGCGCCGATGTACACCAAGCCGGCGAGCTGGCGCGGCCACGATGTGCCCGAGATCCTCCGTTCGGGTGACCATGGGCGGATCGCGCGGTGGCGGCGCGACCGGGCGCTGCTGCGTACGGCGGCCCGCCGGCCGGATCTGCTGGCCGCGCTGCCGCCGGAGAACCTGGACAAACGGGATGTGGCGCTTTTGACGGAGGCCGGATTTCAGGTCCGGCCCTCCGATATGGCAAAGTAGTGAGGTTGCCGCGGCCTGGTGCCGCCGTGACCCGTGGTCCTGGTAGCCCCGCGTTCCCGGTGACCCGGTAACTCAGTTCGATCTCAGCCGCGCGCCGTGTCCCGGTGCGCCTTGAGCCACGAGGATGTAGCAGCGATGAACTTGCTGGACGCTCTTGACGCCCAGTCGCAGCGGACCGACATCCCGGCCTTCCGTGCCGGCGACACGCTCAAGGTGCACGCGCGGGTTGTCGAGGGTAACCGTTCCCGGATCCAGATCTTCCAGGGCGTCGTGATCGCGCGCCAGGGCACCGGTCTGCGGGAGACCTTCACCGTCCGCAAGGTCAGCTTCGGCGTGGGCGTCGAGCGGACCTACCCGGTGAACAGCCCGGCGCTGGACCGTATCGAGGTTGTGACCCGCGGTGACGTCCGCCGGGCCAAGCTGTACTACCTGCGCGAGCTCCGGGGCAAGAAGGCCAAGATCAAGGAGAAGCGCGAGAAGCAGGCGAGCTGACGTCGGTTCGCGGGCTCCCCAAAGTAGCGCTGGCCCTCTAGGCTTGCGGCAGTGATGTACCGGGACTCCGACGAATACGACCCCTATCAACGGGACTCGTCTGACCGTGTCGAGCCGCACCCGCGGTACGAGCGCCCCTCCCCGGGATACGGCCCGGCGGGTGGGCGCTCGGACGTGCCGCCGCGGCGCGACCGGGAGCGCGACGGGTACCCCGCTGATCGGGTTCCGCCGGCTGCGCCGGTACGCGCCAAGCGCAAGGACATGCCGTTGTGGCAGGAGCTGCCGCTCCTGCTGATTGTGGCCTTCTGCCTCGCCGTGCTGGTGCGTACGTTCCTGGTGCAGGCGTTCTTCATCCCCTCCGGGTCGATGGAGGAGCGGCTGCAGGTCGGCGACCGGGTGCTCGTGAACAAGATCGTCTACGACGTGCGCCAGCCGGAGCGCGGCGAGATCGTGGTGTTCCGGGGTACCGACAACTGGGCTCCGGAGAACCAGGTCGACACCAACGCCGGGTTCTTCGCCAAGCTCGGGCACACCATCGGGGACCTGGTCGGCGTGAGCCAGCCGGGCGAGAAGGACTTCATCAAGCGCGTCATCGGCCTGCCCGGTGACACCGTGGCCTGCTGCGATGCCAACGGCCGGGTCACGGTCAACGGATACCCCCTCGACGAGCCGTACGTCACCGACAACTCGCCGATCGACGCGCCGCCCAGCCCCAAGGAGTGCCGCTCCCGGCGGTTCGGGCCGATTACCGTCGAGCAGGGCCAGATGTTCGTGATGGGCGACCATCGGCTGGTCTCGCAGGACTCGCGGTGTCAGGGTCAGGTGCCGATCGAGAACGTGATCGGGCGGGCGTTCACGATCGTGTGGCCGAGCAGCCACTGGGCCGGTCTCGGGGTCCCGGCCACCTTCAGTAAGGTGCCCAGGCCGTTCGCCGCCGCGGGGCCCCAACGGCAGCCGGTGGCCCCCGTCCCGTCGGGTGGAACTCCCGAGACGGTCGTCACCCTGCCGCTGCTGGCGAGTTCGGCTCTCGCGGCGCGTTCCCGGCGTGTTCGGTGGACGCGAGGACGTAGGCTCCTCGCGTGATTGACGAACAGGCCAGCCGGCACAAGAATTCGTTCTGGCGTGAGCTCCCGATCCTTGTCGTCGTCGCGTTCGTCGTCGCGCTTCTGGTTCGCGTGTTCGTGCTCCAGACGTTCTACATCCCGTCGGAGTCGATGGAGCACACCCTCAACATCAACGACCGGGTGCTGGTCAACAAGGTCGTCTACGACTTCCGCTCTCCGCACCGCGGCGAGGTGGTGGTCTTCAAGTCACCCACCTCGTGGCGCCGCGACCCTACCGAGGTCGACTTCATCAAGCGGGTCATCGCCGTCGGAGGTGACCATGTCGTCTGCTGCGACCAGCAGCACCGGCTGACGGTCAACGGCCGCGCGCTCGACGAGCCGTACCTGTACCACGACGCAGACGGCTCCGCCGACCTGCCCAGCGACGAGCCGTTCGACGTGGTCGTGCCGAAGGGTCGGCTGTGGGTCATGGGCGATCACCGGTCGCACTCCGGCGACTCCCGGGAGCAGTACCTCAACACCCGGGACACCACGGTCGCCACCATTCCGGAGGAATCCGTGGTGGGGCGCGCGTTCGTGGTCTTCTGGCCGCTCGACCGCGGGTCGTGGCTGACCGTGCCGAGCACCTTCGACCACGTACCGGACCCGCCCAAGCCGTGACCGGCCCTACCCGGGTGGTGGTCGCGTGGGTGTCGTAGCCCGGTCGTAGGCTGGGCTTGCCATGACTCGACCCGACGCGATATCCCGCCGGGCGGCCCGCGTACTGCTGGTCGACGCCTCCGGGCGGGTGCTGATGCTGCACGGCCGCGACCCGGCCCGGCCGGACCACGGATACTGGTTCACCGTGGGCGGCGGTCTGGACGAGGGCGAGTCGCCGGTCCAGGGCGCGGTGCGGGAACTGTTCGAGGAGACCGGTCTGCGGGTGTCCGCCGAGACGGTCGGCGCACCGGTCTTCCACGAGGTGATCGAGTTCCCCTTCGACGGGGCGTGGTACCGGCAGGAGCAGGACTTCTTCCTGCTGCGGGTGGACTCCTGGGAGGTCGACTTCACCGGCCACACCGAGATCGAGCGGGCCTCGGTCGATGCATACCGGTGGTGGCCGGTGGACGAGCTGCGCGCCACGGGCGAGCAGATCTATCCGCCGACCCTGCCGGACCTGCTGGCCACCCTGGCACCGGACCTGCTGGCCACCCTGGCACCGGACCTGCTGATGCCCCTGACGGTGGAGGACGGGCCGTGCTGAACCCACCGCGTACCGTCGTCAACCGCGGCGCCGGCCTGTACGCGCTGGAACGGGCATTGCAGCGGCGCGGCTTCCGGTACGTCGCCGGGGCCGACGAGGCCGGCCGGGGCGCCTGCGCCGGTCCACTCGTGGCCGCCGCGGTCGTCCTTCCGTCGGACCGGCGCGGTGAGATCGACGGGCTGACCGACTCGAAGCTGCTCGCCCCCGCCACCCGCGAACGGGTCTATGCGGAGGTCGTCGCGCGGGCGGTGGCGTACTCTGTCGTGGTCATCCCTCCGGGTGAGATCGACAGCCGGGGGCTCCACGTGTGCAACCTGGCCGGCATGCGGCGGGCCCTGGCCCAACTGCCGCAGCGCCCCGAGTACGTGCTCACCGACGGGTTCCCCGTCGACGGGCTCGGCGTACCCGGCCTCGCGGTGTGGAAGGGCGACCGGGTGGCGGCCTGCGTGGCGGCGGCCAGCGTGGTGGCGAAGGTGACCCGGGACCGGATCATGGTCGAGCTGGACGGCACCTGGCCGGCGTACGGTTTTGCCGTGCACAAGGGCTACGTGACCGCCGACCACACGGCCGCGCTGCGGCGGCACGGCCCCTGCCGGGTACACCGCTTCTCGTACGCCAACGTGGCCGCAGTGGTGGACGAAGGGTCGCAGCGGAGTACCGTCGGCGTGGCGTCCGGCGTGGCCGCACCCGGAACGGCGGCGGTGGGCGACAATGTTTGCATGGAAGGCGGAATGTGATGAGCGCCGAAGATCTCGAAAAGTACGAGACCGAGATGGAGCTCCAGCTCTATCGGGAGTACCGCGACATCGTCCGCCAGTTCTCGTACGTGGTGGAGACGGAACGTCGCTTCTACCTGGCCAACCAGGTGGATCTGCACGTGCGTAACTCCGACGGCGAGGTCTACTTCGAAGTCGAGATGCACGACGCGTGGGTCTGGGACATGTACCGTCCGGCCCGCTTCGTCAAGAACGTACGCGTGATGACGTTCAAGGACGTCAACGTGGAGGAGCTGGAGAAGCCGGACATCTCGCTGCCGGACAGCGGATTCGCCGGCTAGCTCCGCGTCAGGCAACGTCTGCGCGCTTGACCACCTCACGCGGCATTCGATCCTGCGCGTGCCGGGGTGCCCGGGCGTGACTCTCGTGGTCCGTGCCGTCGACACGGACGTGGCGCAGCGCGGTGAACCGGGCCAACGCGGCGCATCGCGCGCGCGATGGCGCTGCCGCGTCGTGGCGACCTGAGCGTCACCGAGGTCTGCTTCGCGGTCGGCCGCTCTCGCCGGGCACCTTCAGTTCCCGCTTCACCGAGCTGGTCGGCGTGCCGACCGGCGTCTATCGGCGCCACGCGGTGCGCGCGACGGCGGGTTCGGATCGTGCGTCGCGAAACAGGTGGCCAGACCGATCAGGATTCGAGAAGCGCGGACCCCCGAGCCGCGGCTAGCGTGACCGCCATGGACGGCACCGTTCACGCGACCTTCATTCCGCCCGACGGCCCGCACGCACCCCTGGCCTTCTGTCGCGACCACCCGGAGGTGGTCCCGGCGGTCCTCCTCGTGCGGGCCGGGCTCGGTTGAGGCGATCGGCCGACGGCGGCGTGGCCGGGGCCCGGAGGTTCCACGGCCGGAGCAGCGGAGAACCAGACATATTGCTCGAATCTGATCAGATCGAGCCAGGCGATGTCGATGGAGACCGCGAAGGCGGCTCCGCCCAACAGATGGAGACACGATGAGCAAGGCCACCCGGGCGGACTCGCAGTCGCCCGCGTCGCACGCTGCCGACAGCCACGATCTGATCCGCGTGCACGGCGCCCGGGAGAACAACCTCAAGGACGTCAGCGTCGAGATCCCGAAGCGCCGGCTGACGGTGTTCACCGGCGTCTCCGGCTCGGGCAAGAGCTCTCTGGTGTTCGACACGATCGCCGCGGAGTCGCAACGGCTGATCAACGAGACCTACAGCGCCTTCGTGCAGGGCTTCATGCCGACGCTGGCGCGGCCCGAGGTCGACGTCCTCGACGGGCTGACGACCGCGATCATCGTGAACCAGGAGCGGATGGGTGCCGACCTCCGCTCCACGGTCGGCACCGCCACCGACGCCAACGCCATGCTGCGCATCCTCTTCAGTCGGCTCGGGCAGCCACACATCGGCTCGCCGCAGGCGTTCTCCTTCAACGTCGCCTCGATCAGTGGCGCCGGCGCGGTCACCATCGAGCGCGGCGGCCAAACGACGAAGGAGCGGCGAAGCTTCAGCGTCCTCGGCGGCATGTGTCCGCGCTGCGAGGGTCGGGGATCGGTCAACGACATCGACCTGTCCCAGCTGTACGACGACAGCAAGTCGCTCAACGAGGGTGCGCTCACGATCCCCGGGTACAGCATGGACGGCTGGTACGGCCGCATCTTCACCGGCTGTGGCTTCTTCGACCCGGACAAGCCGATCCGCAAGTTCACCAAGAGGGAGCTGCACGACCTGCTCTACAAGGAGCCGACCAAGATCAAGGTCGACGCCATCAACCTCACGTACGAGGGGCTCATCCCCAAGATCCAGAAGTCGATGCTGTCCAAGGACGTCGACGCGCTGCAGCCGCACGTCCGCGCCTTCGTGGAGCGGGCGGTCACGTTCACCACGTGCCCGGACTGCGAGGGCACCCGGCTGAGCGAGACCGCCCGGTCGTCGAAGATCAAGGGGATCAACATCGCCGACGCCTGCGCGATGCAGATCAGCGACCTGGCCGGGTGGGTACGGGGGCTGGACGAACCGTCCGTCGCACCGCTGCTCGCGGCGCTGCAGGACACCCTCGACTCGTTCGTGGGGATCGGGCTGGGCTACCTCTCGCTCGACCGGCCATCGGGCACGCTGTCCGGTGGCGAGGCACAGCGCACCAAGATGATCCGCCACCTCGGCTCCTCGCTCACCGACGTCACCTACGTCTTCGACGAGCCCACCATCGGCCTGCACCCGCATGACATCCAGCGGATGAACGACCTGCTGCTGCGGCTGCGCGACAAGGGCAACACGGTGCTGGTCGTGGAGCACAAGCCGGAGGTCATCGGCATTGCCGACCACGTCATCGACCTCGGCCCGGGCGCGGGTACCGCCGGCGGCCAGGTGGTCTTCGAGGGTACCGTCGACGGGCTGCGGGCCAGTGGCACGCTCACCGGGCGGCACCTGGACGACCGGGCCTGCCTGAAGCCCTCGGTACGGACACCGTCGGGGGTGCTGGAGGTGCGCGGCGCCAGCACCCACAACCTGCGGGACGTCGACGTCGACATCCCGCTCGGCGTGCTGGTGGTCGTCACCGGGGTGGCGGGCTCGGGCAAGAGTTCGCTGATCCACGGCTCGGTGTCCGGCCGGGACGGAGTGGTGTCGGTCGACCAGACCCCGATCCGTGGCTCGCGACGGAGCAACCCGGCGACGTACACCGGACTGCTCGACCCGATCCGCAAGGCGTTCGCGAAGGCCAACGGCGTGAAGCCGGCGCTGTTCAGCGCCAACTCCGAGGGCGCGTGCCCCACCTGCAACGGCGCCGGCGTCATCTACACCGACCTGGCGATGATGGCCGGCGTCGCCACCCCCTGCGAAGAGTGCGAGGGGAAGCGGTTCCAGGCATCGGTGCTGGAATACCACCTCGGCGGCCGGGACATCAGCGAGGTGCTCGCGATGTCGGTGACCGACGCCGAGGAGTTCTTCGGCACCGGCGACGCGCGCACGCCGGCAGCAGCCGCGATCCTCGACCGGCTCGCCGACGTCGGGCTCGGTTACCTCAGCCTCGGCCAGCCGCTCACCACCCTGTCCGGCGGCGAACGGCAGCGGCTCAAGCTGGCCACCCACATGGCTGCCAACGGCGGCGTCTACGTCCTCGACGAACCGACCACCGGCCTCCACCTCGCCGACGTCGAGCAGTTGCTCGGCCTGCTCGACCGGCTCGTCGACTCCGGCAAGTCGGTCATCGTCATCGAACACCACCAGGCGGTCATGGCGCACGCCGACTGGATCATCGACCTCGGCCCGGGCGCCGGCCACGACGGCGGCCGGATCGTTTTCGAGGGCACAACGGCAGACCTCGTCGCCGCCCGCTCCACCCTCACCGGCGAGCACCTCGCGGCCTACGTCGGCGCCTGACCGAGACCCCCGCGGACACTCGCCTGTTCGACCCGTCCCCGCCAGCCGGGAACGGGCGGGTCGACAGGGGCGAGTGGCTCCACCCGTTGGCCACGCATGTGGTGGGCGAAGGCGGTGCTTGCCGGGCAGGGTGGTGAAGCGCGCAAGCGTTGCCCGACGCGGCACCAGGTCCCGTACCAGATCCACTCCGGTCCGGCACGCCCGTCCACAGTCACCCTCGCCGTCCACAGGGTCGGACCCGCGTCTGGTGACCACCCGTCCGCCGGCCCGATGCTGCCGGTATGCCCTTCGTACCCGCCCGCTCGTCCGGATTTCTGGCGCTCGCCGCCACCCTGCTGCTCGCGGTCCCGGCGGGGCCGGCGTCGTCGGCTCCACCTCGGCTGCCGGATCCGTCGCCGGCTCCACCGCGGCTGCCGGATCCGTCGCCGGTCCCCGGCCGGTTCGGGTGGCCGCTGGACGGGCCGCCACCGGTCGCCCGCCAGTTCACACCGCCGCCACGGCCGTGGCTACCGGGCCACCGGGGTGTCGACCTGGTCGGGCGGCCGGGCGTGCCGGTTCGCGCCGCCGGCCCCGGGACCGTCCGGTTCGCCGGCCAGGTGGGCGGCCGCACGATCGTGAGCGTCGACCACACCGACGGGCTGCGGACGACGTACGAGCCGGTCACACCGACCGTCGTCGCCGGGCAGGTGGTGCGCGCCGGGGACCCGCTCGGCGTGCTCGACGCCGGTCACGAGGGGTGTCCGGCCGCCGGCTGCCTGCACTGGGGGCTGCGGCGTGGTGAGGTGTACCTGGACCCGCTGGTCCTGGTCGGTCGGGGCCGGGTCCGGCTCCTGCCGCTGGCCGTGTGACGCCGCCCGACGATCGGGCGGCGTCAGCGCCGCTCCGGTCAGCGCCGCTCCGGTCAGAGCCGCTCCAGGAAGTCCGGCAGCCGCTCGGCGAGCCGGTCGTAGTCGGAGACCTGGTTGTAGACCTGGGCCGAAAGGCGGAGCAGCACCCGGTCCCGGAACGCGTTCATGCCCACCTCGACGCGCAACTCGTCGGCGACGCGCTGGCGCAGTGCCGCCACGGAGTCCGGGTCGGTTGCCAGGCCGGGAGGCAGCGGCACCACCCGCATCGCCAGCCCGGGAGGCCCTTCGGGCGCCTCGGCGTCGAGTGCCGCCGCAACGACCCGCTGACCGTACCCGGCGAGCTGGGCGTTGTGCGCGTGGACCGCCTCCAGGCCCATGGTGCGCAGGGTGAACAGCCCGGCCGGGGCGGCGAGCCACGGCGTGTAGTCGAGCGTGCCCTGCCACTCCACGCTGGCCGGGAAGCCCGTCTCCTGCTCCCAGGAGACGACCAGGGGCCGGAGGCGCTCCCGCCATGCGGGTGCCACGGCCAGCAGCGCGGTGCCGCGCGGCGCGTACGCCCACTTGTGCAGGTTGCCGACCCAGAAGTCGGCGCCGATGTCGGTGACGGCGACCGGGAGCTGACCGGGCACGTGCGCTCCGTCGACCAGGACGGGTACCCCGGCCGGACGCAGCGCCGCCGCGATGCGGGCGACCGGGAACAGCCGCGCGGTCGGCGAGGTGATCTGGTCGACGATCACCAGGCGGGTACGCCCGGTGACGGCTCCGGTGACCGCCGCGACGACCTCGTCGTCGGTAGGCGCCGGTGGCAGGGGCACCGTGCGGTGCACCGCACCGGTACGGGCGCAGGCGGCGTCGACGGCCAGCCGCACCGCGCCGTACCCGTGCTCGGTCGTGACCACCTCGTCGCCGGGGCGCAGGTCGAGCGAGCCCAGGACCAGGGCCGTGCCGGTGGTGGTGTTCGGCACCAGGGCGCTGCCGTCCGGGTCGGCGCCGAGGAAGGCGGCGAGGTGCCGGCGGGTATGGGCGATCCGGTCGACCAGGCCGACGGCGTGGAAGCGCAGCGGGTTGGCCTCCACCTCGTCGCGCAGCCGCTGCTGGACCCGCTGGACGGTGAGCGGCACCGCGCCGAACGAGCCGTGGTTGAGGTGGACGACCGACGGGTCGAGCGAGAACAGCAGCCGCCCACCCGGGATCGGCTTCGGCACCGGTGCGGCTGACACATTGTCGATCGTACGGGCTCGCGGCTGCGCCCGGTGGTACGCCGGGCGCAGCCGGGAGCCCCGGTCGTTCGACGGTCCGCGGGTCATACCCGGAACGCGCCGACGGGCTGCCGTAGCTGTGCGGACACGGCGTCCAGGTCGCCGGCCGCGGGACGGCTCAGGCGCGCGGGTGTGCCTGGCGGTACGCCGCCCGCAGCCGCTCCACCGAGACGTGGGTGTAGATCTGGGTGCTCGACAGCGACGCGTGCCCGAGGATCTCCTGGACCGCCCGCAGATCCGCGCCGCCCTCGACCAGGTGGGTCGCGGCGGAGTGCCGCAGCCCGTGCGGGGACAGGTGCGGCAGGCCGGCACCGGTCGCGGCGGCCGCCACGATCCGCCGTGCCGCGGTGGCGGCCAGCCGGCGGCCGCGCGCGCCGAGCAGCAGCGCCGCGCCGCTGTGCGGGCCGGCCAGCGCGGGCCGCCCACGCCGCAGGTACGCGTCGAGCGCCTGCTCGGCCGGTGCGCCGTAGGGCACGGTGCGCTCCTTGGCGCCCTTGCCGAAGACGCGGACCACCCGGCGACCGCGGTCGACGTCACCCTCGTCGAGCCCGCACAGCTCGCCGACGCGGATGCCGGTGGCGTAGAGCAGTTCGAGGACCAGCCGGTCGCGCAGTACGAGCGGGTCGTCGGGCTCCCGGGTCGGCGTGGTCACCAGCGCGGCGGCCTGGTCGGCGCGCAGGACGCCGGGCAGTTCGCGGTGCGCCTTGGGGCTTGCCAGCCGCTGGCCGGCGTCGGTCGGTGCGAGCTTCTCCCGGTAGGCCCAGGTGCAGAAGGTACGCGCGGCCGCGCCGCGCCGGGCGAGGGTCGTGCGGGCCGCGCCGGCCGTCCGCATCCGGGCCAGCCAACTGCGCAGGACGACCAGGTCGACGTCGGCGGGGGAGCGGGCGCCCATCCGGACGGCGTGGTCGAGCAGGGACACGACGTCGGCGATGTACGCCCGTACCGTGTGGACCGACCGGTTGCGTTCCCGGGACAGGTGCGCCGCGAACGCGTCGACCGCCTCCCGCATGGCGTCGGGCAGGCTGGCGTGCGTCTCCTCGGTGCCGCGGTGCGCGTTCACGCACGTGACGGTCGCCCGCACCGGCCCCGGCGGTCAAGGCGCCGCGCCGGTGCCGGCGGACGGTTGCTCCCGGTCGGACGCCGGCCACACGTACGGCAGGTCGTCGGGTACGTCGCCGAACAGTGGACGGTACCGCTCCGGGTCCTTGCGGACCAGTGCCGAACGGTGGCTCTCGTGCAGGTCCGCGCGGCCCAGCCAGGGCGGCAGTTCCCCGGCGGCGGCCAGTTCTTCCTGGGTACGCACCGGCCGGCCGTACTCGGTGAGGATGCTCGTGGCACAGGTGTCGGCGCGTCCCGCGGCGCACCAGACCCCGCACACCTCCAGCCCGTAGCGGACCAGCGCCTCCTCGTACCCCGCCCACATCCGGACGGCCGGGTGGCGTTTCCAGCCGTACCCGTGCCGGAGCAGTGCGCGCAGCACCTGCAGCGCCTCCACCCGCTGCTTGCCGAGCCGGCGCCGGTCGAGCGCGGCGGCGCTGGCCCGGAAGTCCGGGTAGGGCAGGAACGTCTGCACAGATACCGGTTTACTCCTGGCGGAGGGTTTACCCCGACGCGTGGTGGTTTGGTGCGGCCGGAGCGGGCGAACCGGACGCCCCGGCGATCATTGTTTCCGTCGGGTTTCCGAATCGTTATCGCGGCTGGACATCAAGGTCTGGACAGGTCTCGATGCAAGCGCTTGCATGTACCCCAATCCGGGACGCGCGTGCGCCCGGACCTGTCTGGCAATGAGGAGGCATGTTCATGGCCGTCCTGACGAGAGGACGCCGCGCGCTCGTGCTCGCCGGCGCCGTCGGCTTGGCGCTCATCGGCGCCGCCGGCTGTTCCAGCACGAAGAATTCCAGTGTCGACAAGAACTCGGCCGAGTGCGCCCCGTACAAGCAGTACCAGGGCCACGACGGCAAAGAGGTCTCGATCTACGCGACCATCCGTGACACCGAGGCGGACCTGCTCGAGCAGTCCTGGAGCCAGTTCTCCAAGTGCACCGGCATAAAGATCAACTACGAGGGCAGCGGCGAGATGGAGGCCCAGATCCAGGTACGGGTGGACGGTGGTAACGCCCCCGACCTGGCCTTCTTCCCGCAGCCCGGTCTGATGGCCCGCTTCGCCAAGTCCGGCAAGCTCAAGGCGGCACCGGCGAAGGTCAAGGACGTCGCGACGCAGAACTGGTCGAAGGACTGGATCGGGTACGGGTCGGTCAACGGCACCTTCTACGCCGCGCCGCTCGGCTCCAACGTCAAGTCCTTCGTCTGGTACTCGCCGAAGATGTTCAAGGACAAGGGCTACCAGATCCCGAAGACGTGGGACGAGCTGATCAAGCTCAGCGACCAGATCGCCGGCTCCGGCACCAAGCCGTGGTGCGCCGGCATCGAGTCCGGTGAGGCGACCGGCTGGCCGGCCACCGACTGGATCGAGGACATCATCCTCCGCGACCAGGGCCCGGACGTCTACGACCAGTGGGTCAACCACCAGATCCCGTTCAACGACCCCAAGGTCGTCTCGGCCGTCGACCGCGCCGGTTCGATCCTGAAGAACGAGAAGTACGTCAACGCCAGCTTCGGCGGCGTGAAGAGCATCGCGACCACCTCGTTCCAGGAGTCCGGCCTGCCGATCCTCCAGGGCAAGTGCGCGCTGCACCGCCAGGCGTCGTTCTACGCCGCGCAGTGGCCGCAGGGCACCAAGGTGGGCGAGGACGGCGACGTGTACGCGTTCTACTTCCCCGCGGTCGACCCGTCCAAGGGCAAGCCGGTCCTGGTGGCCGGTGAGTTCGTCGGCGCCTTCACCGACCGGCCCGAGGTGCAGGCGGTCCAGGAGTTCCTGGCCAGCGCCGACTACGCCAACGGCCGCGCCAAGCTCGGCTCGTGGGTGTCGGCCAACAAGGGTCTGAAGGTCGAGAACGTGCAGAGCCCGATCGACAAGCTGGCCGTGCAGATCCTGAACGACCCGACCACGGTCGCCCGGTTCGACGGCTCCGACCAGATGCCCGCCGCCGTCGGCGCCGGCTCCTTCTGGAAGGGCATGACCGAGTGGATCAACGGGACCGACACCAAGACCACCCTCGACCGTATCGAGTCGAGCTGGCCTAAGTAGTCGCGCCGACGGTGCCCGGCCGGCCCGCGTGCCGGCCGGGCACCGTCGCCCAGCTACCCCCACGGGAGGAAGGCGTAGATGGACTTCGCGACCGAGCAGCCAAAGTTCATCCAACTTCTCATCGGCCTCGCCGCGTTCGGCGTGGTCGTGGCCGCACTGCTGCTGTTCATCGACCGGGCACCCAAGCGGGGACAGGAGAAGTGGCAGATCGTGGGCTTCCTCGCCCCGGCCCTGCTGCTGCTGACGGTCGGCCTGATCGTCCCGGCGATCCGCACCACCGCGCTGTCGTTCCAGAACGGCGACAGCACACAGTGGGTAGGCCTGGACAACTACCGGTGGATGTTCTCCCAGGACGACGTCCTCCACGTGCTGCGCAACTCGCTGACCTGGGTCGTACTGGTGCCGCTCGCCGCCACCGCCATCGGCCTCATCTACGCCGTCCTGGTCGACCGGTCGCGGTTCGAGTCGCTCGCGAAATCCCTGGTCTTCATGCCAATGGCGATCTCGTTCGTGGGCGCCGGCATCATCTGGAAGTTCGTCTACGCCTACCGTGGCGACAAGGACTCCGAGCAGATCGGCCTGCTCAACCAGATCGTCGTCTGGTTCGGCGGGGAGCCGAAGCAGTTCCTGCTCAACCCGCCGCTCAACACGCTATTCCTGATCATCGTCATGGTCTGGATCCAGGCCGGCTTCGCCATGGTCATCCTGTCCGCGGCGATCAAGGCCATCCCGGCCGACATCATCGAGGCCGCCCGCATCGACGGCACCAACGCCTGGCAGCTGTTCTGGCAGATCACGCTGCCGTCGATCCGGTCGTCGCTGGTCGTAGTCGTGGTCAGCATCTCCATCGCCACGCTGAAGGTGTTCGACATCGTGCGCACCATGACCGGCGGCCAGTTCGACACCAGCGTCATCGCCAACGGCATGTACGACCAGGCGTTCCGGTTCGGGCAGGCCGGTCGGGGATCGGCCCTGGCCGTGTTCCTGTTCGTTCTCGTCCTACCGATCGTGATCTACCAGGTTCGTTCCCTGCGCGCCCAACGGGAGGGCCGATGACTGCCACCGCAGGCGCCGGCGCGGTCGTCGCGCCGGCCCCGATCGAAGCCCAGCCGACGACGGCCGCTCAGCGGGTACGCCGCAAGCTCAATACCCGGACCGCGAGCGTCGTGTCGATCCTGATCGCGGTCCTGTGGACGATCCCGACCTTCGGGCTGTTCGTCTCCTCGTTCCGGCCGGAGACCGACATCAAGACGACCGGGTGGTGGACGTTCTTCAGCAATCCGCAGGTGACGCTGGAGAACTACCAGGAGGTTCTGTTCGGTACCTCGTCGTCGTCGGGCCAGCTCGCCAGCTACTTCGTCAACTCGCTGGTCATCACGATCCCGTCGGTGCTGTTCCCGATCGCGTTCGCGGCGTTCGCCTCGTACGCGCTGTCCTGGATGCAGTTCCGTGGCCGGGACTGGCTGTACATCCTGATCTTCGCCCTGCAGATCGTGCCGCTGCAGATGGCTCTCGTCCCGCTGCTGAAACTGATCTCGACCGGGATCACGCTCGGCGGCGTCACCCTGCTGCCGGCTTGGGCGCCGCAGGGTACCGAGCGGTTCACGGCGGTGTGGCTGGCGCACACCTGCTTCGCGCTGCCGTTTGCCATCTTCCTGCTGCACAACGCGATGTCGGGCCTGCCCCGGGAACTCATGGAGGCGGCCCGCGTCGACGGCGCCACGCACGCGATGGTCTTCCGCCGGGTGGTCCTGCCGCTCATCATGCCGGCCATCGCGGCCCTGGCGATCTTCCAGTTCCTCTGGGTGTGGAACGACCTGCTCGTGGCGCTCATCTTCGCCGGTGGCAACGCCGAGTCCGCCCCGATGACCGTACGGCTGGCGCAGCTGGCCGGTACCCGCGGCAACGAGTGGCAGCGGCTGACGTCCGGGGCGTTCGTCTCGATCGTCATCCCCCTGATCGTGTTCCTGTCGCTGCAGCGCTACTTCGTCCGCGGGCTCCTGACCGGCAGCGTCAAGGGCTGATCCGCCCGCCGCGGCCGGGGGAGGCGGTCATGGCCAAGATCGACGATGTGGCGCGGCTCGCCGGGGTGTCCACGGCCACGGTGTCGCGCGCCCTGCGCGGGCTTCCGGTGGTGAACCCGCAGACCCGCGACCGGGTGCTGTCCGCCGCGGCCGAACTCGGGTACGTCGCGTCACCGAGCGCGTCCCGGCTCGCCGGCGGTCGCAGCGGGTCGGTCGGCGTGGTCGTACCGCGGGTCACCCGGTGGTTCTTCGCGACCCTGGTCGACGCCGTCGAGGAGGTGCTGCGCGCCTCCGGCCACGACGTCCTGCTGTTCAACCTGTCCGGCCGGCAGGCCGCCGGGCGCCTGCTGCACGGCGGTGGCCTGGACAAGCGGGTCGACGCGTTGATCCTGGCGTGCGTACCGCGCACCGCCGCCGACGACGCGGTGCTCGACCGGCTGGGCATGCCGGTGGTCGTCATCGGCGGCCGCCGGCCGGGGTGGGGAAGCGTGTGCATCGACGACGTGGCCGCCGCCCGTACCGCCACCGAACACCTCGTCGCGCTGGGGCATCGGCGGATCGCCCACCTGGCCGGCGACCCGTACGACGAGTTCGCGTCGACCGTCCACATCGACCGGCGGACCGGCTACCGGCAGGCGCTGGCCGCGGCGGGCCTGGCCTGCGACGAGGCGCTGGAGGTCGAGGTCGAGTTCACCGTGGACGGCGGCGCGGGCGGCATGGCCGAGTTGCTGCGGCGCGGCGACCCGCCGACCGCGGTCTTCGCCGCCTGCGACGAGATCGCGATGGGTGCGATGCGCACGCTCCGCGAGCGGGGCCTGAGGGTACCCGAGGACGTGAGCGTGATCGGGATCGACGACCACGACCTGTCCGCTGTCCTCGGCCTGACGACCGTGGCGCAGCCCGCGGCGGCGGAGGGGCGGCTCGCCGCGTCCATGCTGCTGGAGTCACTGACCGGCGGGGCGAACGTCCGGCCGCTCGACGTCGTGGTGCCGACCCGGCTGGTGCGGCGGGAAACCACCGGCCCGCCGAGGTCGGCGCCGGTGACGGTGCGCGCGCACGGGTCCCCGCGGCAGGCGTGAACGTCGGGTACGAGGGGATGGTGGGTGCCGTGACCGTACGGGCCGATCTGTCCGATGACGGTTCGACCGTCGTCGCCGCCCCTGGTGACACCCTCGAGGTGGCACTGCCGGAGAACGCGTCGACCGGGTACCGGTGGGCGTTCGAGCCGTCACCTGGTCTCGTCATCCTCGACGACCGGGTACTGCCGTCGTCGGACCAGCCGGGCGCCGGCGGTGAACGCGTCTTCGCCGTCCGCGTCGACGCCCCCGGGGAGGTACGGGCGCGGCTACGCCGTTCATGGGAGCCCCCGGAGAGCGCGGCGCGGTCGTACACCCTGCGGGTGCGTACCGACTGAGCCCGGACGGGCGGGCCGGGCTCAGCTCAGCCCGGCAGGTTGCGGGTGATTCCAGCCGGCCGGGGGCCGTGCTGCGTCAAGCGGCCGTCGGATACGCCAGCAGCAGCGCACTGCGCAGCTGGGCAGCGTCCCGTACCGCCATCGCGTGGCCACCGGGCAGTCGCAGCTCAAGGCCGAAGCCGAGCTGGCCGGCCCGTACCGCCGCGGCGGCGAGCACGGCGACGGCCGAGTTGTCGATGGACGGGACCTCGACGAGGTCGACGACCACCGGGCGGGTGCCGGCGTCCAGTAGCTCTTGCAGCACGCGGTACAGCTCGGGAGCGACGGCGCCGTTGAGCGTCCAGTCGGTCCACACGAGTGCGGCGCCGTCGAGGCGGACAACGACGAATGAGTTCATTACCACCGGCCTCCTCGTGGACTGAGGTGTCCCGGCTCTACCCGCCGATGACGCACTGAAAACGTCCCGGCTTCATCGTTTGTGGTGAAATCCGCCGACCGGGCGTCTGCCCGGGTGCTGCCGGGTGTCTGCCGGGCGTCCCGGTGAGCCCTTCCGCTCCGGTGACCCCTTCCGTCCCGGTGAGCCCTTCCGCTCGGGGGATCGTCCCTGATGGACGGCGACGACCGGTGCCGCCCGTCGCGTCTACGGTTCTTTGGTCGCCATCGCGGGGTCTTTGGTCGCCATCGCGATGCTGCCGGGTTGTCAACTTCGGTTGACAACCTTCGCCGTGTCAACGTAAGTTGACAGCATGAGTGAGGTTACGGAGCTGGCCGCGGCGGCCGGCGGTGCGGACGCCCGGACAGGGCTGCGCGCCGTGCTCGCCCTGCGGCGACTGGCGGAGAGCCTCGAAGTGCTCCAGGTCGCCAACGCCAGGCGGCAAGGCTGGTCCTGGCAGGAGATCGCTGACGCACTCGAGGTCAGCAAGCAGGCGGTGCACAAGAAGCACGCCGGCCGGGTGCCGGCGCGGGATTCCCGGGAGGCGTGATGTTCGAGCGGTTCACGATGAACGCGCGGCAGGTTGTCGTCCTGTCGCAGCAGGCAGCCAGGGAGTTGCATCACCCCTTCATCGGTACCGAGCACCTGCTGCTGGCGCTGCTCGACAGCGGTTGTGGCGCCACCCATGTGATCCTTCGTGAGGCGGGCGTGACGCGCGAGCGGGTCCTCGCCGACATCAACCGGATGGTCCGCCCCGATGCTGTTCCGCTCGGTGAAGGCGACGCCGCCGCGCTGGAGGCGATCGGGATCGACCTGGAGGCCGTGCGGGCCAAGGTGGAGGAGCTGTTCGGGCCGGGGGCGTTGCAACCGACGCAGCCGGAGGGGCGACGGGGGTGGCTTCGTCGCAAGGTGATCGGTGATCACCGGCCGTTCAGCGTCCGGGCGAAGAAGGTGCTGGAGCTGTCTCTTCGGGAGGCGGTCGCGCTGCGCCACAACTTCATCGCACCCGAGCACATCCTGCTGGGCATCCTGCGGGAGAGCGGCGGCCTGGCGGCGAAGATCCTCGCCGAGGAGGGGCTCAACGTCACGGTCCTGCGCCGCCAGGCCATCGCGGCGCTCACCAAGGCCGCGTGACTCAAGTCCTGCGGGATGCGTGTGGGCGCTCGCAAGATCCGGGCAATGTCGCACGTATTGCTGTTATCGGAGTCGGCGAAGCAGCAAAGAGTGCGACATTGTCCGGATCTTGGTGGCGCGGACGTATCCGCGCGCCGCGGTGCCTCGTCACGGCGGCTTCGGCGCCAGCCGGTACCCGTCGCCGTGCTCGACGACGAAGCCGGCAGCGACCAGCGCCGGTAACGTCCGGCGGGCGTCCCGGCCACTCACGCCGGCCGCCGCGGCGATCTCCTCGGCGGTGCGCGCCCTGCGCGGCAGTACCGCGTCGAGCAGTTGGGCCGCGAGCGGCTCGAGCGTGTCATGTGGACGGTCGGGTCCGCGGGGTGTCGGCGCGAGGTCGTCACCGATGCGCCCGACCTCCTCGATCACTTCCTTGTGGTCGCTGACGAGTCTGGTGCCGACCTCACGCAGCTCCGCGTGGCAGCCGACGGACATGGCGCTGGTGACCGGGCCGGGTACGGCCATCGCCGCGCGGCCGAGCGCGCGGGCCCGACCGAGAGTCTGCCGAGCGCCGCTGCGGCCGGCCGCCTCGACCACCACGGTGCCCCGGGTGGCCGCGGCGATCACCCGGTTACGGATGAGGAAACGCAGCCGGTGCGGGGCGGACCCGAACGGCCACTCGCTGACCAGCAGCCCGGCCTCGGCGATCCGGTCGAAGAGGTTGGCGTGGCCGAGCGGGTACGGGCGGTCGACGCCGCAGGCCAGGACGGCCACGGTGAGCCCGCCCGCGGCGAGCGCGGCCCGGTGCGCCGCCGCGTCGATGCCGTACGCGCCGCCGGACACCACGGTCCAGCCGCTCCCGGCGAGCCCATGCGCCATCTCGGTCGCCACGTAGGTGCCGTAGTTGCTGGCGGCACGCGCACCGACGACGGCCACCGACCGGTCGAGCGCCTCGTCGAGCGGTGTGTCGCCGCGTACCCACAGGCAGTGCGGCGGGTCGGTGTCGCGCTCCACCGCGCGGCCGTCGGCGGCGCGGCTGAGGTGGGCCAGGTTGTCGAGCTGAGCCGGCCACTCGTCATCTTCGGGGATGACCACTCGGGCGCCCAGTCGCTCGGCGCTGTCGAGCAGCCTCCGGGCCAGGTCGAGGGCGCTGGCGGTGTCGGCTCGGGGGTGGGCGTCCGCCGGGCCGGCCAGCCGCAACCGGGCCGCTTCGTGCAGCCGCTCCGAGACCGAGCCTCGAAGCAGCCGGTCGAGTCCTTCGGCCGGGCCGACCTGCCGGACCAGGAGGCCCAGTTCCCGGCTGCCCGGCTCCGCCAGGCAGCCGAGAGCCACCCGGGCCAGCCGCACGTCGTCGGTACCGCTCACCGGAGCGCTCCTTTCCGTAGCTCGAACGCCTCCGCCACGTCGCCGGCGCCGGGCCGGTCCCGGCCGTCGAGGTCGGCCACCGACCAGGCGACCTTGATCACCCGGTCGTGGCCGCGAGCCGACAGCGTTCCCTGGTCGAGGGCTTTCGCCAGGACGGCGGTGGCCGGTCGGGGGAGTCGCCACCGGGGGTCGCGCAGCGCGGCACCGGTGACATCGGCGTTGCAGGTGGCGCCCATACCCCGCCAGCGGGCCGCCGCCGCGGCCCGGGCCCGCGCCACCCGGGCTGCCACCACCGTCGAGGGCTCTCCGGCCGCGTGGTCGGTCAGGAGCGCCGCGGAGGCCACCGGCAGCAGGGTCACCTGCAGGTCGATGCGGTCGAGCAGCGGTCCGGACAGCCGTCCGAGGTAGCGCCGGCGTACCAGCGGGCTGCAGTCGCAGTGGCGGTCGCCTTCGGGGCTGGCGCAGGGGCACGGGTTCGCGGCGAGGACGAGTTGGACGCGGGCCGGGTACCGGGTCTCACCGCCGGAGCGGTGCAGCCGGACCTCGCCGTCCTCCAGCGGCTGCCGCAGCGCGTCCAGGACGCGGCGGTTGAACTCGGGGGCCTCGTCGAGGAACAGGACACCCCGGTGGGCGAGGCTCAACGACCCCGGCCGGGCCAGCCCCGAACCGCCGCCGACCAGCGCCGGCATCGTGGCGGTGTGGTGCGGTGCCTGGAACGGCGGCCGGCGGATCAGCGGGCTGCCGGCGGGCAGCGTACCGGCGATCGAGTGTACGGCGGTCACCTCCAGCGCGGCGTCGTCGTCGAGTGGCGGCAGGATCGTCGGCAGGCGTTGGGCCAGCATGGTCTTGCCGGCCCCGGGCGGGCCGAACAGGGCGAGATGGTGGCCACCGGCGGCGGCCAGTTCGATCGCCCGCCGGCCCCGCTCCTGACCCAGAACGTCGGCGAGATCCGGGCCGGCCGGCGGTGCGGTCACGCTCACCGACGGCGGTGGCCGCAGCGGTACGCCGTCGCGGGCGAAGTCGATGAGCGCCCGCAGCGAGTCGGCGGCCCGGACGGTCACACCGGGTACCAGGCTCGCCTCGGCGGCGTTGGCGACCGGGACGACGACCTGTTCCAGCCCCGAGCGGGCGGCGGCCAGCACGGCCGGCAGCACCCCGCGGACCGGGCGGACCGTGCCGTCGAGGCCCAGCTCGCCGAGCAGGGCCGCCCGGCGCAGCAGGTCGACCGGTACGGCCCCGGCGCCGGCGAGGACGGCCACCGCGACGGCAAGGTCGAAGCCGGAACCGTGCTTGGGCAGGTGGGCCGGGAGCAGGTTGACGGTGATCCGCCGCTGCGGCCAGGACTCACCAGAATTGATCACCGCTGAGCGGACCCGGTCGCGCGATTCGACCAGCGCGGCGTCCGGCAGGCCCGAGACCACCAGCGCGGGCAGGCCGGTCGCCAGGTGCGCCTCTACGACGACGGCCGCGCCGGTGACGCCGAGCAGCGCCACCGAGTGGACCTTCGCGTACCCCATCAGAACGCCCCGCGTACGTGCTCGACGTGGGCCGCGCCGGCGGGCTGGGGGAGCACGCTCACGACGTCGAAGCGCACGGTGTGCGGGCGCAGCCCGGCCTGGGCCAGCCACTGGGCGGCGAGCCGGCGCAACCGGCGTACCTTCGTCGCGTCGACCGCCTCCGCCGGGGTGCCGAACCGGTCGCTGCGACGGGTCTTCACTTCGCAGAAGACCAGGTCGGATCCGTCGCGGAGGATCAGGTCGATCTCGCCGGCACGGCAGCGCCAGTTGCGGTCCAGCACGACCATGCCCTGTTCGATCAGGTGCGCGCACGCCACCCGCTCGCCGTACGCGCCGACCGCGTCCTTTGCTTGCGTCATGGCGTAGGACGATCGGCGCCCGGCGGGGCGGGGACAAGGCGACCATGATCGAGATGTGGACGGCGAGGGTGGCTGTGGACGGGGTCGCGCCGACGCTGGTGATCTGCTACGCGCTACGGGTTCCCGCAGGTCGTGGTTACCGGTCCGCCGGGTGCCGGTCACCTCGGCCGCGGTTGGCGGAATGCTCATGGTCGACGCCCGACGAGTGATCTCAATTGACGCTCATCGGGCCAGCCATGGTACGACGAATCAGTCGCGCGCGACGACGATCGACCTCTTGCCCGGCTGGGTCACGATCAGCCGGGTTTCGGTAGCGGGCGCATGGCGCGTACCGTGTCCCGACTGCACCCTGTGTCTGCCCATCAGGTAAAGCTCGCTGGGCAGGATCTACCCGGTGTCCAGTTCGCTGTCATGGATCTGCTCGCTGATCGCATCAGCACGCCGCTCGTACAGCGGGCGCGGGTCCAGCGGGACCGTGATCGCAAAGGATCCGCGGTTCGGGCCGTCGAGTGCCTAATCGTCGTCCGACGTGATGCCTGCGGCGCGGCAGATCCGCCGTACCTGTTCGCGGGAGTATCCGGTCGTCGCCACGATGTCGCGCTGACGTACCCCGGCTCGGGCCGCACGCACGATCGTTTCGGCCAGCTGTTCGCGAGCACGGACAACGTCAGTCTTCGCATCGTCGACGATGCGTTTTGCATTCGCCTGGGCGGTATCAACGGCAGCCTGCGCCTCGTGATAGGCGCGCGTTGCGGCCTCAAGGTCGTCCAGCACGGTGGCCATGCTGTCACCGTGCTTCCGTTGCCACATTTGTCGCCACCTAAGGTGGCCACATTATTGGCCTATGGAAGTGGCCACATCTAGCATGTCGTGTGCGCCATATGTAGGCGGACCTCGGCCGGTGATCGCACCACCAGCCGGGGCCCTTGATCGCTCTGGGAGGCGACCCATGACCAATATGCGGGCTCAGGACTTCGCGCCCGTCGCGCCGCTCGACACCGAGCCGCTCGGCGCGTTCACCGATCCCCGACAGCGCGAAGAGGCGCTGCGTGACGCCCTGCGCGGCATCGACCTGGGTACCTACGATCAGCGGATCATCGACTGGAGCGTGAAACGGTTCGACAACTCGATGCTGCGGGTGTACGTCAGTTGGCTGGAACGCGTGCGCCGGGCGGGCATGGTCGACCTGCTCGACGTCGAGGCCGCCCGCCTGCGCGTTGCGCGACGCGGCGTGCGGGGTGACGGCGGACCCGGTTCCTCGCGGTGACCGCGCACCGGCCGATGCCCCGGACCTGGACGTGTGCCGCCTGTGGCCGGCCCTGGCCGTGCCCCACCCGTCAGCGGCAGTTCCTGGCGGAGTACGACGGGGCGTTGGCGACGCTGACCCTCACGCTCGGCTCGGCGATGATCTACGCCGCCGACGAACTCCGCGACGTTCCCGCGGGGCGGCTGCACGATCAGTTCATCGGGTGGCTGCCGGGCTGGCGTTGAGGATTCGTTGTAGATCTTGGCAAGTTTGGCACCGCTATTGGTGCCAAACTTGCCAAGATCGGGAAGGCGGGCCAACGCGCTCCGCGTCGAGAGCTTCCGCGGTCGGTCCACCCCTCGTCGCGTACCTCGTCAGACCGGCGGCCAGTCGGTAGCGTCGTCGCTGCTGTCGTCGGCCTCCAGGCGTTCCATGCGCCGGCTCAACCAGGCGTGGGCGAGCAACAGGTAGCCGCCGAGGAACAGGACGGCACCGGTGCCGAAGAGCCATCCCAGCGCGTGATCCCCTGCTGCCTGCCGCGCGGCCGGGTCGAGCCAGTGCGACCGGGGTACCAGCACGGCGGGCAGGCAGCACCCGACCAGGCAGGACAGCGCCAGCAGCGCGTTGCCCGCGATCAGGGCGGCCCGCGTTCGTCGCATCGCACCTCGCTGCAGGATTCGACCCGTCGACCGGTGACGACGAGGCGCCGGTCGTCAGGCGGACAGCTTCCGCAACCGGTCCACCGCCTCCTCGAGTACCTCGTCGCGCTTGCAGAACGCGAACCGGATCAGGTGCCTACCTGCCGAGACGTCGTCGTAGAAGACCTGGGTCGGCACCGCCACCACGCCGCACCGCTCCGGCAGGGACCGGCAGAACTCCACGCCGTCGATACCCCCGAGCGGGGTGATGTCGGCGGTCACGAAGTACGTGCCCTCGGAGCGCAGCACCGCGAACCCGGCCTCGGCCAGCCCGGCGCACAGCCGGTCGCGCTTGGCGCGCAGCGCGTCCCGGAAGCCGTCGTAGTACGCGCGCGGCAGGCCGAGCGCGACCGCCACCGCCGGCTGCTGCGGGCCGGCGTTGACGTACGTGAGGAACTGCTTGACCCGCAGGACGGCGGAGACCAGCGGTGCCGGGCCGCACGCCCAGCCGACCTTCCAGCCCGTACACGAGAAGGTCTTTCCCGCCGACGAGATCTGCACCGTGCGCTCGCGCATGCCGGGCAGCCCGGCGATCGGCAGGTGGGCGCCGTCGAAGGCCAGGTGTTCGTACACCTCGTCGGCGACCGCCACCACGTCGTGCTCGACGCAGAGTGAGGCGATCAGTCCCAGCTCCTCGGCGGTGAAGACCTTGCCGGTCGGGTTGTGCGGCGAGTTGAGCAGCACCATCCGGGTACGCGGGCCGAACGCCGCCCGCAGCTGGTCCGGGTCGAAGGTGAAGCCGCCGCCGGACGCCCGCAGCGTCACCGGCCGGCGCACCGCCCCGGCGAGGGCGATCGAGGCGGCGTACGAGTCGTAGTACGGCTCGAAGCAGATCACCTCGTCGCCCGACTCGCAGAGCGCCAGGATCGCGGCGGCGATCGCTTCGGTGGCACCGGCGGTGACCAGGATCTCACCGTCCGGGTCGTAGTCGAGGCCCCAGAACTCCCGCTGGTGCGCCGCGATGGCCGCGCGCAGCTCCGGGATGCCCGGCCCCGGTGGGTACTGGTTGCGCCCGTCGCGGATCGCGCGTACCGCCGCCTCCAGCATCTCCGGTGGCCCGTCCGTGTCGGGAAAGCCCTGGCCCAGGTTGACCGCGCCGGTACGCACGGCCAGCGCGGACATCTCGGCGAAGATCGTGGTCCCGAACGGGCGCATTCGGGCGACGAGCGGATCCGTGACCATGGTCACGAGCCTAGGGGGCGACGGACGTCATTTTCACGCGTACTGGCGGCCGGTTGTCCCAGTCGCCTACGGTGCGCTGTTGTGGATTCACATCGCAGCTACCCGTCGGACGAGCCCAGCGGCCAGAACCGCCAGCCGGAACGGGCCTACCCCGACCCGGAGTGGGACCGGCCGGGTGATCCCCGCTACGCGCCGGTGTCGCCGGCCCCGGTATCCGGTGGCGTGATGTACGGGCAGCGCCCGGCACACGCCGAGCAGCCCGAGTACGCCGAGCGGGCCACGTACCCCCAGCCCGCCTACGCCGCCGAGCAGCCGGCCTATGCGGCTGAGCAGCCGAGCTACGCCGCCGGCCAGGCCGGTTACGCCGACCAGCAGGGGTACACCAGCGGGCAGCAGACCTACCCCGCCGACCAGCAGGGGTACGCCGGCGGGCAGCAGACCTACCCGTCGCGGCAGGAGTACGCCGAGCAGTCCGGTTACGCCGAGCAGTCCGGTTACGCCGAGCAGTCCGGTTACGCCGCGCCGGCCCGGTCACACGACAACCCCGGTTACGGCGAGCACCAGCCGGCGCAGTCCGCCCGGAGCGGGTACCCGCAGCACGAGGTCGAGTCGCCGTACTCCACGCTTGACGACACCGGCGGCCGGGGACGTGGTGACGGCGCGGCCGTGCTGGCCATGCCGGTCGGCCAGCGCCCCGGTGAGCAGCAGTCGTCCGCCCCGGCGGGGCGCGAGGCGGTGGCGTCCGCGACGGTGCTGACCCCGGCGCCGTCCGGGTTCCCGTACCCGCAGGAGCAGCCGGCCCCGCAGACGCGTCCGGCGTACACCGCGCAGAGCGGGGCGTCGGCGTCCGCGGCGGTCCACGCGACCCCCGGCTCGGGCCTGCCCTACCCGGGCGCCGACACCGCGTCCGCGTCGGGCGGGTGGTCCACACCCGGCGGTGACCCGCGTCCGGTGTCGGGTGACGCCGGCCCGGTGTCGGGTGGTCCGCGTCCGGTGGCGGACGACGTCCGCCCGGTGTCGGGTGGCCCGCGTCCGGCCGACGCGGAAGAGGAGACCCAGTTCATGCGGCACAACACGGAGGCGATCGACCGCGCCGCGCTGCGCCGTCCCGCGGGCGGCCCCGGGCAGCTCGGCGACGGGGTCTACCGGTCGCGCCGGCCGGGCGCCGCGGCTGCGATCGTGGCGGTCACCGTGCTGTGCGAGCTGGTGGCGCTGAGGTTGCTGGCCTCGGCCTTCTTCGCCTCCAACGTCCAGGTGGGCAACTCGGTCGCGGGTCTTTTCCTGGTACTGGGGCTGCCGATGTTCGGCCTCGGCATGTACGGGGTGCTGAGCGGAGCGGCGGCCGCCCCCGGTGCGGGAGCACGGACCTGGCTGCGCGCGCCCCTGGTGTACCTACCGGTCGCGCTGGCCTTGTTCGTCGTCGCGGGGCTGGCGGCCGGCGGCTGACCCGGCGGCGGACCCCGTTCCGGTGCGCCGGCCGCTGCCCGGCGGCGGACCCCGTTCCGGTGCGCCGGCCGCTGCCCGGGCGGACCCCGTTCCGGTGCGCCGGCCGCTGCCCGGCGGCGGACCCCGTTCCGGTGCGCCGGCCGCTGCCCGGGCGGCTCCGGCGCGCCGGCCGTTGACCCACTGGTAAACCGGACAAAAGCGGCGCGGGTTCTCCGCGATCGACGTGATCGGGTGGGTGGGGCCGGGGCTGGTCACGCTTCGGCGTACACTCGACGACTGGCGACCACGACATGTGGTCGACCTCGCGCGCCCTCCTCACCGCTCGGCCGCCCCGCGTGGCCCGGCCGGTCCGAGGCGGCGGCCGTCCTGGTCCCGGTGTCCGTTGACATCGGGTGGCTTGCGGCCGGCGACTGGGCGCCAGGACGGTGGGCCGCCGGTCCACCGTGACAACCAGGGCTAACTGAGGAGCATCACCCATGGCCGTCGTGACCATGCGTCAGCTGCTGGAGAGCGGTGTCCACTTCGGGCACCAGACCCGCCGCTGGAACCCGAAGATGAAGCGCTTCATCTTCACCGAGCGTAACGGTATCTACATCATCGACCTGCGCCAGACGCTCGACTACATCGAGAAGGCGTACGAGTTCATCCGGAGCACGGTCGCCGAGGGCGGCTCTGTGATGTTCGTGGGCACCAAGAAGCAGGCCCAGGAGGCGATCGCCGAGCAGGCGGCGCGGGTCGGCATGCCGTACGTCAACCACCGCTGGCTGGGCGGCATGCTCACCAACTTCCAGACGGTGTACAAGCGGCTCCAGCGCATGAAGGAGCTCGAGTCGATCGAGCAGACCGGCCAGTCGCAGGGCTACACCAAGAAGGAGACCCTGCAGCTGTCGCGCGAGAAGATCAAGCTGACCCGCACCCTGGGCGGCCTGCGTGACATGCAGAAGATCCCGGCCGCGGTCTGGATCGTCGACACCAAGAAGGAGCACATCGCCGTCGATGAGGCCCGCAAGCTGGGCATCCCGGTGATCGCCGTGCTCGACACCAACTGCGACCCGGACGAGGTCGACTTCCCCATCCCGGGTAACGACGACGCGATCCGCTCCGCCGCGCTGCTCACCCGCGTGGTCGCCGATGCCGTCGCCGACGGTCTGATCGCCCGTTCCGGCAAGTCCCGCCGCGCGGACGAGAAGCCGGAGGGCGGCGCGGTCGGCGTCGACGAGCCGCTGGCCGAGTGGGAGCGCGAGCTGCTCCAGCGCTCGGACGCCGGTGCGTCCGCGGACGCCCCGGCCGCCGCGCCCGCCGAGGCGTCGGCCGCCGCGCCCGCCGAGGCGTCGGCCGCCGCGCCCGCCGAGGCGTCGGCCGCCGAGTCCGCCCAGGCCTGATCATCAGCCGTCGCGCACCGCTTCCGAGTGGTGCGCGACGGCGCGGGGTCCCGGTCGCCGCGCAGCGGCATGCCCGGGGTCCGGCAAGGCCCATGAACCGTCGCCCACCCACGTCTGAACCGAGAGAGAGCAATGTCCGACTTCACCGCCGCGGACGTCAAGCGGCTCCGCGACCTCACCGGCGCCGGCATGATGGACTGCAAGAAGGCCCTGCAGGAGTCTGAGGGCGACTTCGACAAGGCTGTCGAGTTCCTGCGCATCAAGGGCGCCAAGGACGTCGGCAAGCGGGCCGGCCGCACCACCGCGCAGGGCCTGGTCGCGCACGCCGGCAAGGCGCTGCTGGAGCTCAACTGCGAGACCGACTTCGTGGCCAAGAACGCCGATTTCGTCGCGCTGGCCGACCGGATCGTCGGCCACATCGACGCGACCCGCCCGGCCGACCTGGAGTCGCTGCTCAACTCCAAGCTCGGCGACGGCCGTACGGTCGCCGAGACGGTCGAGGCCGAGTCGGCCAAGATCGGTGAGAAGCTCGTGGTCAACCGCTTCGCCGTGCTCGACGGTCAGATCGCCGTGTACATGCACCGCAAGAGCCCCGACCTGCCGCCGCAGGTCGGCGTCGCGGTGGAGTTCGCCGGTACGGCGGGTGCCGCGGACGAGGCCCGGATCGACGAGGCGCGCGGTGTCGCCATGCAGATCGCCGCGATGCGCCCGAAGTTCCTCAGCCGGGACGAGGTTCCCGCTGACGTGGTCGAGTCCGAGCGGCGCATCGCCGAGCAGACCGCCCGCGAGGAGGGCAAGCCCGAGCAGGCGCTGCCGAAGATCATTGAGGGTCGGGTCAACGCGTTCTTCAAGGACTTCGTCCTGCTGGAGCAGCCGTCGGTGACCGACCAGAAGAAGTCCGTACGTCAGATCCTCGACGAAGCGGGTATCACCGTGTCGCGGTTCGTCCGCTTCGAGGTGGGCCAGGCCTGATCGGCCGAGAGCCAGAACAGCGAGGGGGTCGCCGGTGTCCGCGCAGGACCGCCGCGACCCCCTCGGTGTAGGCGCCCGGCTGTCCGGCGCCGCACAATCAACTACAGGGAAGGGCTGTCGATGACGAATACCGCCGAATTGGCCGTACCCGCCTACGCCGGGGGCGAGCAGGCGCGCGCCCGTCGGGTCGTGCTCAAGCTGTCCGGTGAGGTCTTCGGTGGTGGCGCGGTCGGCGTCGACCCCAACGTCGTCCAGTCCGTCGCCGCTCAGATAGCCACCGTGGTACGCAAGGGTGTCCAGGTCGCGGTCGTGATCGGCGGCGGCAACTTCTTCCGCGGCGCCGAGCTGCAACGCCACGGCATGGACCGCGCCCGCGCGGACTACATGGGCATGCTCGGCACCGTGATGAACTGCCTCGCACTCCAGGACTTCCTGGAGAAGGAGGCCATTGACACCCGCGTGCAGTCGGCGATCCACATGGCCCAGGTCGCGGAGCCGTACATCCCGCGCCGAGCGATCCGCCACCTGGAGAAGGGCCGTGTGGTGATCTTCGGTGCCGGCGCCGGCATGCCGTACTTCTCCACCGACACGGTCGCCGCGCAGCGCGCCCTCGAGATCCACGCCGACGCCGTGCTCATGAGCAAGAACGGCGTCGACGGCGTCTACACCGCCGATCCGCGCACCGACCCGACGGCGATCAAGCTGGACTCGGTGACGTTCGACGAGGCGCTGCGCCGCGGGCTGCGGGTGGTGGACGCCGCGGCCTTCAGCTTGTGTATGGACAACCGGCTGCCCATGCTCGTGTTCGGAGCCGAGGGCTCGGACACCATCATTCGCGCGGTCATCGGTGAGAGGATCGGGACGCTCATCACAGCGGCGTGAGGCCCGGCAGGCCCACGCCGTCGGCGAGAGGCCCACAGATTTAGGGAGGCGACGGGTTACGTGATCGACGAGACACTCTTCGAGGCCGAGGAGAAGATGGACCGGGCGATCGTTTTCGCCAAGGAGGAGTTCGCGACGATCCGGACCGGTCGGGCTACTCCGGCGATGTTCGCCAAAATCATGATCGACTACTACGGTACGCCCACGGCACTGCCCCAGATGGCCTCGATCGCGGTGCCGGAGCCCCGGATGGCGATCATCAAGCCGTACGACAACTCGCAGCTGCACGCCATGGAGAAGGCGATCCGCGACTCCGACCTCGGCGTCAACCCGGCCAACGAGGGCACCCAGTTGCGCATCGTGCTGCCGCAGATGACCGAGGAGCGGCGGCGCGACATGATCAAGGTCGCGCGGCACAAGGGCGAGGAGGCGAAGGTCGCCATCCGCAATGTCCGGCGCAAGGCCAAGGACGAGCTCGAGCGCCTGATCAAGGACGGCGAGGCGGGCGAGGACGAGGTACGGCGCGCCGAGAAGGAGCTCGACGACCTCACCCACAAGTACGTGGCGAACGTCGACGAGGTCGTCAAGAACAAGGAAGCCGAGCTTCTCGAGGTCTGATGGCATACCGCGACGCACCGGGCTGGCCGGATCCCACCGATCGCGGCCCGGACGATTCTCACCCCGGCCGACGTCGGGCGCGGCACCTTGATGCCGCGCCCGACGCGTACCCGGGACCGGGTGTGGGTGATCGGGACCTACGGCCCGGCTTCGACCCGGGGCCGGGCTACGGCACCGGTTCCGGGTACGGGTCGGGGTCGGGCTACGGCAGCGGTCCAGGCTACGACGCCGGGTCGCGTTACGACCCCGCGCAGGGCTTCGGCTCGCCGCCCGACTTCGGGCCGGCCGCAGGCGTCGACCCTGGGGCGGACGTCGACCGCGATCCGGGCTTCGGCCGGCGGGAGCGCGGCCGGCACGCGGCCGCCGAGGAGCGCGAAGACGACCCTGTCGCCGCTCCGGACGCTACGGCCGAGGTTCCGATGGTCACGGGTACGGCCGGTCCGGACGCTACGGCCGAGGTTCCGATGGTCACGGGTACCGCCGGTCCGGACGCCACGGCCGAGGTTCCGGCGATGGGGGATGGGGCCGGTGCCGGGGAACCGGATGAGGCCACCCCGGTGGAGGTCGCCGACATCTCCGCGGCGTCCCCCGCCCCGGCGCCGCCGGCCGGCAAGGGAGGCCGGGCGGGGCGCAACCTTCCCGCGGCCATCGGAGTGGGCGTCACGCTCGGCGCGATCGTCCTCGTGTCGCTGTTCCTGTGGCCGCCGGCGTTCCTCGGTGTGGTCGCCATCGCGATCGCCGTCGGCACCTGGGAGATGGTCCGGGCGGTGGGTGCCAGCGGGGTACGGCCGCCGATGGTCCCGCTGATCGCCGGTGGTGTCGCCATGGCCTGCCTGGCGTGGTACGGCGGGGCCGAGGCGCTCGTTCTCGGCCTGCTCGCGACGGCGCTGGCGGCCCTGGTCTGGCGGCTGGCGGACGGTCCGGTCGGCTATGGGCGCGACGTGGTGGCGGCCATGCTCATCGCGGTGTACGTACCGTTCCTCGGCGGCTTCGCCGTGCTGCTGGCCCGCGCGCCGGAGGACGGGCCGCTGCGCGTCCTGGCTGCCCTCGCCGGCGTAGTTCTATCTGATACCGGCGGATACGTCGCAGGCGTCTTTTTCGGCAAGCGACCGATGGCGCCCTCGGTCAGCCCGAAGAAGTCCTGGGAGGGTACGGCCGGCTCACTGCTGGCCGCGGCGGCCGGCGGCGGGCTGATGCTGTTCTTCATGTTCGATGTGGCCTGGTGGTACGGAGCC
Source organism: Planosporangium spinosum (assembly GCF_049999945.1). Taxonomy (NCBI): domain Bacteria; kingdom Bacillati; phylum Actinomycetota; class Actinomycetes; order Micromonosporales; family Micromonosporaceae; genus Planosporangium; species Planosporangium spinosum. Next base: position 151,060 of record NZ_JBLYUB010000004.1, read on the forward strand.
CTGTTCGGCGCCGCGATCGCCCTGGCCAGCGTGCTCGGTGACCTGGCCGAGTCCCTCATCAAGCGGGACCTGGGCATCAAGGACATGAGCAGCCTCCTGCCCGGTCACGGCGGGCTGATGGACCGGCTGGACTCGATCCTGTTCGCCGCCCCGACCGCGGTCGCGGTGTTGGCGCTCGTCGTACCGGCCACGACATGAACGCCGCACCCGGTCGCGACCTGGGTACCGCCGCCGGTCCCGACGTCGACGCCCCGGCCGGTGGCGGAATGCGCGGATCAGCCGGTCGCGTTATGCGCAGGTCAACCGGTCGCGGGGTGCGCGGGTCGGCCGGTCGGAGCGTCCACGCGCCGGCCGGTCACGAGATCAACGCCTTAGGGTTCGGCCGACCAGACGAGGGGTGCCGCATTCCCGAGCCTGTCGGACCAGGGCACCGCCGTTGCGGCCGCCGGCATGAAACACTGGGTAGGCCATGACTTCACTTCCCCTTATCGACAGCTCGTCGTCGCAGGCCAAGCCGCCGTCGGCGGGACGGCCCGCGATGCCTCCGCGCCACCTTGCTGATCTTGATCTCGCCGGGCGTCGGTCCGCTGTCGCCGAACTCGGGGAGCGCGAGTTCCGCGCCGGCCAGATGTCGGCCCACTACTTCGGCCGGCTCGTGCGCGACCCGGCCGCCATGACCGACCTGCCCGCCTCCGCCCGGGAGCGGCTCACCTCGGCCATGCTGCCGCAGCTGCTGACGCCGGTGCGCGAGCTGGCCTGCGACGACGGCGCCACCCGCAAGACGCTGTGGCGGTTGCACGACGGGTCGCTCGTGGAAAGCGTCCTGATGGGCTACCCGGACCGGGTCACGGTCTGCATCTCCAGCCAGGCCGGATGCGGCATGGCCTGCCCGTTCTGCGCCACCGGACAGGCGGGCCTGACCCGCAACCTGTCCACGGCCGAGATCGTCGACCAGGTCGTGTCGATGGCGGCCGTCGCGGCGAGTGGCGACATCCCGGGGTCGCCCGCGCGCCTGTCCCACGTGGTCTTCATGGGCATGGGTGAGCCGCTGGCCAACTACCCCCGGGTGATCGGCGCGGTCCGGCGCCTCACCGAGCCGGCTCCCGAAGGGCTGGGCCTGTCCCAGCGCCACATCACCGTCTCGACGGTCGGTCTGGTCCCGGCGATCCGCCGGCTGACCGCCGAGGAGCTGTCAGTGACGCTGGCGCTGTCCCTGCACGCCCCCGACGACGAGCTGCGCGACGAGCTGGTCCCGGTCAACCAGCGCTGGAAGGTGGCCGAGGTCCTCGACGCCGCGTGGGAGTACGCGGAGCGGACGGGGCGGCGCGTCTCCATCGAGTACGCCATGATTCGGGACGTGAACGACCAGCCTTGGCGAGCGGATCTTCTCGGTGAACTCTTGTCGGGCCGGCTCGCTCATGTCAATCTCATTCCGCTCAACCCGACTCCGGGAAGTCGATGGGACGCGAGTCCGAAACCGGTCGAGCGCGAGTTCGTCCGGCGGCTTCGTGCGGCGGGGGTCCCGACCACGGTCCGGGACACCCGCGGTCGCGAAATCGACGGGGCCTGCGGACAGCTGGCGGCGTCGGAGGTGGCACAGTGAGCGCGAGGAGCGCCCGTGGTGGGCCGGCCGAGGCGAAGCCCGGCCGGGCCGGCGCGGGCGTAGGGCGAAGCGGGCCCCGTAGTCGCGAACAAGGTGCCAGAGTGAGCGTGGGGCAGCTCAGCGCAGCTATCGAGGAGACACGGTGACGAGTCAGGGTCAGCGCTTCCGCCGTCGGGCGCTGCGTCGCGGGTACAAGGTCGACGAGGTCGACGCGTTCCTCGACCGGGTCGAGGCGACGCTCGCCGGCAATGCCGGCGACACTCCGGTCGCTGCGCAGGAGGTGCACGACGTCGTCTTCCGCGTGCGCTTCGGCGGGTACGACGAATGGCAGGTGGACCTGCACCTCGACCGGGTCGAGCGGCAGCTCGCGGAGTTCGAGGAGCGCAACGCGGCGCCGTACGGGCGTGAGCAGCGCCCGCCGGCCCCGGAGCGGATGGCCCCGCCGCCGATGGCCCCGCCACCGGTGCGCGACGACCGCATGATGGCGCCGCCGGTCGCGCCGCCGTCGATGGCGCCGCCGATGGCCCAGCCGCCGCTGCCACCGCGGCCGGTCTCGCCGGTACCGACTCCGCCGGCGCCGACCGGGTACGACCGGTACGACGAGCCCACGCGGTTCAGTGGCTTCGACACCGGCGGCTTCGAGCCCGGCCGTCACGGCAAGAGCGACATGACCACCGAGATCCGGATGCCCGACAGCGGGTTCGACCAGCCGTATCCTCCGGTCGGTCCGCCCAGCCCGTCGATGCCGCCGGAGGTCGCCCGCATCGACCAGCTGCGCCGCACGTTCCAGCTGCGCCGCTTCGGCAGTGGGTACGACCGGGTCCAGGTCGACCGGCTCTTCGAGACGGTCGTCGACGCCCTGTCCGGCCGCTCCGGCACGCCTCTCAGCGAGGCCGAGCTGGACCCGGCGCAGTTCAGCCTGGTCCCCGGCGGTTACTTCGAGGCTGAAGTGGACGCGGCGCTCAAGGAGGTACGCGACATCCTCGCCAGGCGTCGCTGACCGGCCATCGCTGACAAGTGAACAATCCGCTCCTCCCGCTGGTCATCGTCCCGGCGGGCACCATCGCACTTCTCGCGTACGCGCTGCGCCCCGGTAACCCGGTCGTGGCCGCCGGCCGACTGACGCTCGCCCGTACCGCCGTGGTCGCCGGCGGGTACGCCGTCGTGAGCGTCGAGGTGCTGTCCGCGCTGCGCCGGCTCACCACGGCCGGGGTGGTCTCGGCCTGGCTGCTGGCGCTGGTACTCGCCGGCGTGGCGGCCGGGTGGCGGCACCGGCGCGACCGGCCGGGCGGTGCCGAGCCGCGGCCCCTGGTGGTCGAGCGCTGGCACGCCCTGACCCGTGGCGAGCGGACCGTTGCCGTGGTCGTCGCCGGGCTGCTGCTGGCCGAGTTGCTGCTCGCGCTCGCATCGCCGCCGAATACGTACGACTCGCAGTCCTACCACCTTCCCAAGATCGAACACTGGGTGGCGCAGGGCGACGTCGAGTTCTACCCGGTCCGCATCCACCGCCAGGTCACGTACGCGCCGGGGGCCGAGTACGTGCTGACCCACCTGCGCCTGCTCACCGGCGGTGACGCGCTGTACGGCCTGCTGCAGTGGTCGGCCGGGGTGGTCGCGGTCCTGGCGGTCACCCGGCTGACCCGGCAGCTCGGCGGGGGCCGGCGCGCCCAGTTGCTGGCCGCGTTCGTGCTGGCCAGCGCGCCCGCGGTGGTCCTAGAGGCGAGCAGCACCCAGACCGACCTGGTGACGGCGGGGTGGGTGGCCTGCCTGGCGACCCTGATCCTCGACAGCGTGGGCGGCCGCCACCGGGTGCCCGCCTCCGCCGCCGGACCGGGCAGCGTCGCCGGCCCGGGCAACGCTGTCGGGCCGGATGCCGCCGCCGAACCGGCCGCCCTCGCCGGGCCGGGCACGGTCGTGCTGCTCGGCCTGGCGACCGGGCTGATCGCGCTGACCAAGCAGACCGGTCTGTTCGCGGCCGCTCCGCTGCTGATCTGGTGGGGACTGGCCGGGCTGCGCCGGGGCGCCCGCGCCGGCCGCCCGGTCCGCGCCGCCGCCGGGCTCGCGGCGTCGACGCTGGTCGTCCTGGCCATCATCGCGGCGGTGACCGGGCCGTACGTCTGGCGGGTCTACGCCGAGTTCGGCCACCCGCTCGGACCGGACTACCTGCGCAACTCGATCACGATGCAGCGCCACGACCCGGCGGCGTTCGTCGTCAACGGCGCCCGGCAGGCGCAGTCGCTGCTCGACACGCCCGTACCGGTGCTCAGTGACTGGACGGCGGCCGGGGTGGATGCGCTGGCCCGCACCCTGGGGGTCGACCCGTCCGACCCGCGGATCACGTTCGACCGCACCACATTCCCGGCGGAGGTGTGGTACCCGTCCGAGGACAAGGCGGCGTACCCGGTCCAGGCGCTGATCATGATGGTCGGCGCGGTGGTCTGCCTGGTCAGGCCGGCGCTCGCCGGTGCGGCGCGGGCCGCCGCGGGCCGGCGCCGGGCGTACGCCTGCGTGCTCCTGGCGGGGCTGGCGCTGCACACCGGCACGGTCAAGTGGCAGCCGTGGGGTAACCGGCTGTTTTTGTACCTGGTCGTCCTCGCGGCGCCGCTGGCGGGGCTGATGCTCGCGGCCGTGTTCACGGCGGCCGGGGCGCGCCGGGCGCGGGCCGTGGCGACAGGGGAGGTCGGACCCCGGAGCCGGCGTGCGACCGGTACCGCGCTGCTCGCCGGGTTCGTCACCGTGACCCTGGTCGTCGGCGGCGTGGCCGGTGCGCTCTCGGCGCTGTACGGGTGGCCGCGACGGCTCGTCGGCTCCCAGTCGGCGCTGGTGCTCGACAACTGGCACGGCCGGTTCGTCGCGCGCCCGGAATGGGCCGACCAGTACGTCCAGGTGGCTGCCGTGATCCGGGCGTCAGGGGCGCAGTACGTCGGGATCGTCCAGAGCAACGACACCTGGGAGTACCCGTGGTGGTTGCTGCTGCGGGGCCGTCACCTGCTGGCGATGCACTCGATGCTGCCGCACCACCAACCGAACTACCAGCGCATCGACGCGGTCGTGTGCGCCGGCCCGGAGCAGATGTGCCGCGACTCGGTGCCGCCGGACTGGAAAGTGCGTATGTACGGCGAGGTCGGTTGGGCGCTTCCGCCGGCCAAGGCGCCGGCGGCAACGCCCTGACGCCGGCCGAGGTGCCGGCGGTAGCGCCCGGACGCCGGAGAAGACTCCTGCGTCAGGGCGCTACCACGGATCAGTCGCGCAGGCCGTTGCGGCGCAGCACCCAGTCGCCGATCATCATCAGCACGATCAGGCCGGCGAGGGCGTACAGGAAGTAGTTCTCGGTGTTGCCCTTGTGGTTACCGATGCTCATGAGCAGTAGGACCACGATGGCCACGACTGCGCCGACCCGGGCCTTACGCGGGTTGACCGGCTTGCGCTGGTCAGGGGAGAGAACCGGCTCGTTCCCAGCCACGTCAGGGTCCTTCCACTCTGTGCTCGAACAGCTTGCGCTAGTTTGGCATGCCCGGATCGCGGCACGGCGCGGGGGACACGCACGTGTGGGGCCGGACTCGGTTCGCGGTGGGCTTCTCGGGTAGCGTCGGGGCCGACGAGCCAGACGCGAGGAGCGGGAGGGACACGCGGTGCGACTGACCGGCACAGGCCACGCGAGCATGCGGATCGACACCCCGGCGGGGAGTATCCTGTGCGACCCGTGGGTCAACCCGGCGTACTTCGCGTCGTGGTTCCCCTTCCCGGACAACTCTCAACTGGACTGGGAGACCCTGGGCGACGTCGACTACCTGTACGTGTCGCACCTGCACCGCGACCACTTCGACGCCGAGCATCTCAAGCGGTTCGTCAGCAAGAAGGCGACGGTGCTGCTGCCGGAGTACCCGACCAGCCAGCTCGAGGACGAGTTGCGCGACCTGGGCTTCACCAGCTTCCTGCGGACGAAGAGCAACGAGGTGCACGCCCTCGACGGCGGCCTCAACATCATGATCCAGGCGCTGATCTCGCCGACCGACGGCCCGATCGGCGACTCGTCGCTGTGGGTGGAGCACAACGGGATCCGCGTGCTCAACCAGAACGATGCCCGCCCGGCCGACCTGTCGGTCTTCGCCGAGTTGGGCCACGTGCACGCGCACATGCTGCAGTTCTCCGGCGCGATCTGGTACCCGATGGTCTACGAACTGCCGGAGTCGGCCAAGCGGGCGTTCGGTAAGCAGAAGCGCGACCGCCAACTCGACCGCACGATCCGCTACATCGACGACCTGAAGGCGTCGTACGTGTTCCCGATCGCCGGCCCGCCGTGCTTCCTTGACGACGAGCTGTGGCAGTTCAACGACATCTTCGGCGACGAGGGCAACATCTTCCCCGACCAGCAGTGGTTCTCCGACCGGTACCGGGAGATGGGCCGCGACAACGAGGTGATCCTGCTGCCGGGCACGGTCGCCGAGCTGACCGCCGACGACTGCAAGGTCACCCACCCGGTGCCGGACGTGCGCGAGTTCTTCGCCGACAAGAAGCCGTACCTCGAACAGATGCGCGAGCGGAAGCGGCCGATCATCGAGGCGGAGAAGGCGACCTGGCGGCACCCGGAGATCGACGTCCTGGCGGCGCTGAAGCAGCGTATCGAGCCGCTGCTGGAAGAGTCGATCTACCTGGCCAAGGGTGTGGGCGGGCCGGTCCGCTTCGACCTGGTCAGTTACGACGGCGAGAGCGTCGAATCCATCGTGGTGGACTTCCTCGGCAAGGAGGTCCGGCCGTACACCGATGAAAAGGTCCGCTACCGGTTCCGCACCCAGCGGGAGCTGATCGAGCACCTGATCTACGTCGACGAGGGCGACTGGGTCAACTCGCTGTTCCTGTCGTGCCGGTTCTCGGCGGCGCGCATCGGCCAGTACAACGAGTTCATCTACGCGTTCTTCAAGTGCCTGTCCGAGGAGCGGCTGCAGTACGCCGAGGGCTGGTACGACGAGCACGAGCGGACCACCGACGCCGAGGACGTCACCCTGGGTGGCTGGGTGGTGCAGCGCCGCTGCCCGCACCTCAAGGCCGACCTCACCCGGTTCGGCAAGATCGACGACGGGGTGCTCACCTGCCAGCTGCACGGCTGGAAGTTCGACCTCGCCAGCGGCAAGTGCCTGACCAGCGTCGGGCACAAGGTCCGGGCGCGGCGCGCCGACGAGCCGGCGCCGGAGGCGCAGCCGGCCCCCTAGTCGAGAGCTGCCCCGCCCGGTGTGGCGTCGTTCGTCCGGTGACGTCGCTGACCTGACCGCGTTCGTCACAGACGTCGTTCGTCACACCGGGCGTATCACCGGTTCCGGTCGCCGCACACGTCCGTTGTGCTAGCGTGGCTGGCGTTGCGATTGTGGTTCCCAGAAACTGTGTAGGCGCCTGTGAGATCCTGGCACAGGCGCTTTTGGTTTACCCGGGCTTGTTTTCCGGATCGGGTGCGCATTGCGGCGAATGGGATCTGCGACGTGTGGATCCCGCCATCAGCCCGTGAAGGAGAAAGACATGGCTGTGGGTACCGTCAAGTGGTTCAATGCGGAAAAGGGCTTCGGCTTCATCGCGCCCGACGAAGGCGGCGACGACATCTTCGCTCACTTCTCGGCGATCCAGTCGAACGGCTTCCGCACGCTGGAGGAGAACCAGCGCGTCGAGTTCGAGGTCGGGCAGGGCCGCAAGGGCCCGCAGGCCGAGAACATCCGCGTCATCTGAGCTGTCATCTGACGTTCGTGTCCGCGATCTGACGGTCGCGTAGACACGGTCGCGTAGACACCGCGGCGGGCCGTGCCGGAAAGCGCGGCCCGCTGCGGTGTGCACGACCCGCGGCCCCGCTGCGGTGTGCACGACCCGCGGTGTGTACGGCCCGCCGCGGTGCGCATGGCTTTCGATCCGACCGGCGCTGTCGCCGGCCGGCTTCACCCTCGGCTCGTTCCGGTGAGCTCCGGGCCGCGAACGGCTCCCGGGCCTTCCTCGACACGCGCCGCACGCGAGGAAGGTTGTTCCTTGAGACGATCCGACCCATCCCGTACCGACGGACGGCGTCGCCGTTCGGTCACGACACCGATGGCTGCCACGAACGGGCAGACCGCGTCCGTCAAGCGCGCGCCGACCGCGCCCGTCAAGCGCGCGCAGAGCGCGCCGACCGCGCCCGCCAGGACCGCCCCTGCCGCGCCGGCCACACCGGCCCCGACGGCCGTCGCCCGGACGTTCGGCGAACTGCCGCTGCCGACCGCCCTGCTGGAGGTCCTCGACCGGCAGGGGCTGCGGACCCCGTTCCCGATTCAGGCGGCCACCCTGCCGGACTCGCTGGCCGGGCGGGACGTCCTCGGCCGGGGCCGGACCGGTTCGGGCAAGACCATCGCGTTCGGGCTGCCGTTGCTGGCCCGTACCGCCGGGCGCCGGGCGGCGCCGCGCCAACCGCTCGCGCTGATCCTGGTACCGACCCGGGAACTGGCCCAGCAGGTCAGCACGTCGCTCGCGCCCTACGCCGCGGCGGTCGACCTGCGGGTGGCGACGGTCTTCGGGGGCGTGTCGATCGGGCGGCAGATCGACGAGCTGCGCCGTGGCGTCGAGGTGCTGGTGGCCACGCCGGGACGGCTGAACGACCTGATCGAGCGGGGCGACTGCCGGCTCGCCGAGGTCGCCGTCACCGTTCTCGACGAGGCCGACCAGATGGCCGACATGGGTTTCCTGCCGCAGGTCACCAGGCTGTTGGACCAGGTCAGGCCGGGCGGCCAGCGGATGCTGTTCTCCGCCACGCTCGACAGCAACATCGACCGCCTGGTCCGTCGGTTCCTGGTCGATCCGGTCACGCACAGCGTGGACCCGCCCGCCGCGGCGGTCACCACCATGGCGCACCACGTCCTGCACGTCGACCTGGCCGACAAGCAGGACGCTGTCGCCTCGATCGCGGCGCGTGACGGCCGTGTGATCATGTTCATGGGTACCAAGCACCGGGCGGACCGGATGGCCCGGCAGTTGCTGGCGGCCGGGGTACCCGCCGCGGCCCTGCACGGCGGGAAGTCCCAGCCGCAGCGCACCCGTACCCTCGAGCAGTTCCGCACCGGCGTGGTCACCGCGCTGATCGCCACGGACGTGGCCGCCCGCGGCATCCACATCGACGGGCTGGACCTGGTCGTGAACGTGGACCCGCCGACCGAGGCCAAGGACTACCTGCACCGGGGCGGGCGGACGGCACGGGCGGGCGAGACCGGCACCGTCGTGACCCTCGTCCTACCCGAGCAGCGCCAGGACCTGGAGCGGCTGCTCAGGACCGCCGGTGTCGCGGCACGATCGGTACGGGTCCGGCCGGGTGGCTCCGAGCTGGCGGAGATCACCGGTGCCCGTACGCCGTCGGGTGTACCGGTGACCCTGCCGGTTCCGGTGCAGCCGCAGGCACAGCCGGCGGCCGGGGCACGGCGCCGGGGTCGGGGCGGTAACGGCAACGGCGGCGGTAACCCCGGCGGCGGCAACGGCGGCGGCAACGGCGGCGGTAACCCCGGCGGCGGCAACGGCGCCGGTAGCGGTGGCCGGGCCGGCAACGGTGGCGGCCAGCGCACGCCGGGTCGGCGCGCGGGCCGGGCCGGGCGCGCGGCGACCGCGGAGCCGGGGCCGCGTGGTTCGAATGCCCGAGGTCGGACGGTCCGGTAGCGTCTAGTCATGCCGGAGATCGTGTACCCGCCAGTCATCGTCGCGGCCAAGACGATGTTCCGGCTCCTCGACCTGCGTATCCGGGTCGAAGGCGCCGAAAACGTCCCCCGTACCGGGGGCGCGGTCCTCGCCAGCAACCACGTCAGCTACCTCGATTTCATCTTCTGTGGCCTGGGAGCGCACCCGGCCAAGCGGCTGGTGCGGTTCATGGCCAAGGAGTCGGTCTTCCGTAACCGGGTCTCCGGTCCTCTCATGCGTGGCATGAAACACATCCCGGTGGACCGCGCCGCCGGGCTGGGCTCCTACCGGCAGGCGTTGAACGCGTTGAAGGGCGGCGAGGTCGTCGGCGTCTTCCCGGAGGCGACGATCAGCCGGTCGTTCACCATCAAGGAGATGAAGTCCGGCGCCGCGCGGATGGCGGCGGCCGCCCGGGTACCGCTGATCCCGATGGCGGTGTGGGGTACCCAGCGGCTGTGGACCAAGGGCCGGCCCCGCACGCTCACCCGCCGGCACCTGCCGATCTCGATCCTGATCGGCGAACCGCTGCGGCCGGGTCCCCGCGACAACGGCAACGAGGTGATGGCCGAGTTGCGGACGAGGATGACCGCGCTGCTGGACCGGGCGCAGCGGGAGTACCCGGAAAAGCCCGAAGGGCCCGCGGACGGGTGGTGGCAGCCGGCACACCTCGGCGGTACGGCGCCGACCCCGGAGGAGGCGGCCGTCCTCGACGCTCGCGGCAAGGCATCGGGCGAGGAAGCCGAGTGAAACCCTTGTACGTCACCGACCGGCTGGCCGTGCGGCCGTGGACCGACGAGCCGGCCGACGTCGACCGGGTGTTCGCGATCTACTCGCAGTGGGACGTCGCGCGCTGGCTCGGCGCACAGCCACGGGCCATGGCCGACCGGGCCGAGGCGGCGGCGGTCGCCAAGCGGTGGGCCGAGTTCACCGCGCGGGACGACCGGTACGGGTGCTGGGCGATCGAGGTCCGCGACGGCGGAGTGGCCGCCGGTTCCGCGCCGGGCGAGGACCGCAGCTCGCGAGGACCGCAGCCGCGCGTCGTGGGTTCGGTGCTGTTCACGCCCCTGCCCGGCGGCGACGGCGAGGTGGAGGTCGGCTGGCACCTGCACCCGGACTCGTGGGGTCACGGGTACGCGACCGAGGCCGCGCGCGGCGCGGTCGAGCGCGGGTTCGCCTCGGGCCTGACCGAGGTGTACGCCGTGGTCCGCCCGGACAACGAGCCGTCGATGGCGGTGTGCCGGCGGCTGGGCATGACCCCGCTGGGTCGTACGACCCGCTGGTACGGCGTCGAGGTGGAGGCGTTCCGGCTCACCGCCGGCTAGCCCGGCAAGGCTGATCATGGGTACGTTGCCTCGTGGACGGTGACCCGCGGGCGCGGCGGGGCATCGCGTCCGTAAGATCAACGCTCCACTGACCCGGGGAGGTCGAGGATGCGGGTCGAGTTCGACGTGTCGCTGGACAGGGAGCTGCGCCGGCGGCTCGACGCGGTCTCGCCCTACCGCCCGCTTCGACAGATTCTGATCGGGCCGCCGTGGCCGGAACGCGTTCAGACGGTGACCTGGCGACGCGGTGCGGGTTCTTCCCGAGATCCTCACCGCGGCCGGTCTGCCTCATCAGGGACAATGAACCGGTGACCAGCCCCCGTGACATCGTGCTGCTCGGCTCGACCGGCTCCATCGGCACCCAGGCCGTCGACATCGTCCGGCGCAACCCCGACCGGTTCCGGGTGGTGGGTCTCGGTGCGGGTGGCGGCAACGTCGAGGTGCTCGCCGCGCAGGCGCTCGAACTGGGCGTCGAGGTCGTCGGGGTGGCGAAATCGAGCGCCGTGCAGGACCTGCAACTGGCGTTCTACGCCGAGGCCAGCAAGCGGGGGTACGCGACCGGGGACTTCCGGATCCCCAAGATCCTCGCCGGCCCCACCGCGATGGCCGAACTCGCCGAGTGGCCGTGCGACGTGGTGCTCAACGGCGTCGTCGGCTCGCTCGGCCTCGCGCCGACCCTCGCGGCGCTGCGCGCCGGCCGTACCCTTGCGCTGGCCAACAAGGAGTCCCTGGTGGCGGGTGGTTCCCTGGTGCGGGACGCGGCCCGGCCCGGCCAGATCGTGCCGGTCGACTCGGAGCACTCGGCGCTCGCGCAATGCCTGCGCGGCGGGCGCGCCGACGAGGTGGCCCGGCTGGTGCTGACGGCGAGCGGGGGACCCTTCCGAGGGCGCCGGCGCGAAGAGCTGGCCGGCGTGACACCCGAACAGGCGCTGGCGCACCCGACGTGGAACATGGGCCCGGTCGTCACGATCAACAGCGCCACCATGGTCAACAAGGCGCTCGAGGTGATCGAGGCGCACGAGCTGTTCGGCGTCGGGTACGACCGGATCGAGGTCATGGTCCACCCGCAGTCGGTGATTCACTCCATGGTCGAGTTCACCGACGGGTCGACCCTGGCCCAGTGCAGCCCGCCGGACATGAGGCTGCCGATCGCGCTCGCCCTCGGCTGGCCGGACCGGGTCCCGGCGGCGGCGCCGGCGGTCGACTGGACGCGGGCGCACACCTGGGAGCTGTCTCCGCTCGACGCCGAGGCGTTCCCGGCGGTCGCGCTGGCCAAGGCGGCGGGGCGGGCCGGCCGGTGCCGGCCGGCGATCTACAACGCCGCCAACGAGGAGTGCGTGGCCGCGTTCGTGGCGCACCGCCTGCCGTTCCTCGCGATCGTCGATACGGTCGCCCGGGTGCTGGATGATTCACCGGATTTTGCGGAACCGGGTACCGTCGAGGACGTGCTCGCGGCGGAGTCGTGGGCGCGTTCGCGTGCCCGCGACCTCATCGCGGCGGTGGAAGGAGCCTGATGGCGCTGGTTTTCGGGATCGTCGTCTTCGCCCTCGGCATCCTGATATCGGTCTGCCTGCACGAGGCCGGTCATATGGGTACGGCCAAGGCATTCGGCATGAAGGTCACCCGCTACTTCGTCGGCTTCGGGCCGACGTTGTTCTCGTTCCGGCGCGGTGAGACCGAGTACGGGGTCAAGGCGCTGCCACTGGGTGGTTTCGTCAAGATCGTCGGGATGACCCCGCAGGACGACGACGTCGAGCCCGGGGACGAGAAGCGGGCGATGTGGCGCTTCCCGGTGTGGAAGCGCACGGTCGTCATGTCCGCCGGCTCGATCACCCACTTCATCCTCGCGTTCGTGGCGCTGTGGGCACTCTTCGCCTTCATCGGTGTGCCCGACCCGGACCGGATCGGTACCTCGCCGGCGACGGTCGGTTCGGTCTCGTCCTGCGTCAGCGACTTCAAGATCGACCCGCAGACCAAGCAGCAGGCGGCCTGCAAGCCCGGCACCGACCCGGCCAGTCCGGCGGCGAAGGCGGGGCTGCGGCGCGGTGACGTGATCACCTCGATCAACGGGGAGAAGATCTCGACCTACGCCGAGATGCGCCAGGTGGTGCAGCGGATGGGCGGCCAGGACGCGAAGATCACGTACACCCGGGACGGCGAGAGCCACACCGCCACGGTCGCCATCCCGGCCGTCCTGCGGCTCAAGGAGAACATCGGACCCAAGACGGCCGACCAGATCACCGACGCCGACCTGGAGCGCGCCGGCATGCTCGGCGTCACGGCCGCGATGCCGCTGACCACGGTCGGCCCGGTTTCGGCCGTGGGCGAGGCGGGTAGTCAGATGGGCCGTACGGTCGTGCTGACCTTCGAGTCGCTCAAGCAGATACCGGAGAAGATCCCGGCGCTGGTGAAGTCGATCTTCGGCGCCGAGCGTGACCCGAACACCCCGGTCAGCGTGGTCGGCGCCAGCCGGATCGGCGGTGAGCTGATCTCGGTCGGCGACTGGGTGAGCGTGCTCAGCCTGTTCGCCGTGCTCAACCTGTTCTTCGGCATTTTCAACCTGCTGCCGCTGTTGCCGATGGACGGCGGTCACATCGCGATCGCCTGGTACGAGCGGGTCCGTTCGTGGATAGCCGTGCGGCGGGGTCGTCCCGACCCCGGTCGCGTCGACTACATGAAGCTGACGCCGATCACCCTCGCGGTGATCTCGGTCCTCGGCGTCTTCGTGGTCCTGACCATGACCGCCGACGTCGTCAACCCCATCACCCTTCCCAAGTGAGAGCATCGTGACCGCTATTAATCTCGGTATGCCGTCCGCCCCTGCGCAGCCACTCGCCCCGCGTCGGAAGAGCCGGCAGATCATGGTCGGTCCGGTGCCGGTCGGCGGTGGCGCGCCGGTCAGCGTCCAGTCGATGACCACGACGCTCACCGCGGACGTCAACGCCACGCTCCAGCAGATCGCCGAACTCACCGCGGCGGGCTGCCAGATCGTCCGGGTCGCCGTGCCGAGCCAGGACGACGTCGAGGCGCTCCCGGCGATCGCGAAGAAGTCTCAGATCCCGGTCATCGCCGACATCCACTTCCAGCCGAAGTACGTCTTCGCGGCGATCGACGCCGGCTGTGCCGCGGTGCGCGTCAACCCGGGCAACATCCGGCAGTTCGACGACAAGGTCAAGGAGATCGCGAAGGCGGCGTCCGACGCGGGTGTCCCCATCCGGATCGGCGTCAACGCCGGCTCGCTGGACAAGCGGCTGCTGGCCAAGTACGGCAAGGCGACGCCGGAGGCACTGGTCGAGTCGGCGCTGTGGGAGTGCTCGCTGTTCGAGGAGCACGGCTTCCGCGACATCAAGATCTCGGTCAAGCACAACGACCCGGTCGTCATGATCCAGGCGTACCGGCAGCTCGCTGAGCGCTGCGACTACCCGCTGCACCTGGGCGTGACCGAGGCCGGGCCGGCGTTCCAGGGCACCATCAAGTCGGCGGTCGCGTTCGGCGCGCTGCTGGCCGAGGGGATCGGCGACACCATCCGGGTCTCGCTGTCCGCGCCTCCGGTGGAGGAGGTCAAGGTCGGCACCCAGATCCTGGAGTCGCTCGGCCTGCGCGACCGTGGTCTGGAGATCGTCTCGTGCCCGTCGTGCGGGCGGGCCCAGGTCGACGTGTACACCCTCGCCGAGGAGGTCACCGCGGGCCTGGAGGGGCTGCCGGTGCCGCTGCGGGTCGCCGTCATGGGCTGCGTCGTCAACGGCCCCGGTGAGGCCCGGGAGGCCGACCTCGGCGTCGCGTCCGGCAACGGCAAGGGCCAGATCTTCGTCAAGGGACAGGTCATCAAGACCGTGCCGGAGTCGCAGATCGTGGAGACCCTGATCGAGGAGGCGCTCCGGCTGGCCGAGGAGATGGGCGCCGAGCTGCCGGAGGAGCTGCGCGGCCTGGCTCCGTCGGTGACCGTGCACTGACCTGAACCGCAAAGGTGCCCCCCGGAAAGCACGCTTTCCGGGGGCACGTCCTTTCCGGGACACCGTCCTTTCCGGGCACCGTCGCGTGGTGAGGGCACAGTCCATTCGGGGCACCGCCGCGTGGCGAGACCCGCGTCCGTGGCGCCCCGGCCGTCGGGTCCGGGCCCGACGCCCGGAAATCCGACCGGCGCCCTCCTATCGGACGAAGCGATCTGGCACGCTGGAGCACATGCTCACGGTGCCCGTCCGGTTGCTCGGTGACGTCGACCGCCGTGCCGCCGAGCGGGTCCTCGATCTTGAGCCGTACACCGGCGCCCAGGTCGCCGAGCGGGTCGCGCTCGCCGGTCTGTCGCGCCGCCGGCAGGAGGCACGGATCTTCGGCTACGGCGCCCGCCACCAGCTCGAGGCGCTGTGCTGGCTCGGCGCAAACCTGATCCCGGTGCACGCGGGTACGGCCGCGGCCGACGCCTTCGCCGACCTGGTCTCGGCGGAGATGCGGACCTGCTCGTCGATCGTGGGGGACGCCGCCGCCGTCTTGCGGATGTGGCAGCGCCTGCGTCCGGTGTGGGGCGAGGCCCGGGACGTCCGCGAGTGCCAGCCGCTGCTGGTCACGGCCGAGCCGTCGCCGGTGGCGCCGGACCCGCAGGTGCGCCTGGTGAAGCCACGCGAGGTGGACCTGCTCTACCCGGCCGCGGTGGCGATGTACACCGAGGAGGTGGGTGTCTCGCCGGTCGTCGAGGGCGACGACGGCTACCGCAACCGGGTGCGCGACCTGGTCCGCGGCGGCCGGGCGTACGCCCGGTTCATCGACGGCCAGGTGGCCTTCAAGGCGGAGCTGGCGGTGATCACCCCGCACACCGCCCAGGTGCAGGGGGTGTGGACGGCACCCCGGTGGCGCGGTCAGGGCCTGGCGACGGCGGGCATGGCGGCGGTCGTGCGGGACGCCCTGCGCCGGGTGGCGCCGACCGTGACGCTCTACGTCAACGACTTCAATGAGCCCGCCCGCCGGGTCTACGACCGCTGCGGGTTCCGCCGGGCCGGCACGTTCGCCACCGTGCTGTTCTGACCGCCGCTGCCGTGGTTACCACGGCGACCGGCTGATCGGCGAGGTTGCCCGGACCACGACCAAGAACATCGCCAGATTCAAGGTGCGCAAGCCCGAACCCCGCGCCGGCCCCGGGGGTACGGCGACTGCACGTCGGGAGACAACGTGAGCGAATGGGATCGCCCGCAGCAGGAACGCCGCGCCGCCTACCGGCGCGACGCGGCACTGATCGGTCCGCTACCCCGGTAGCCGGACACGCAACGCCTGGATGAACCAGTCGAGCATCGGTGCCAGGCTTTCCGGGGCCGACCAGCCGTTGATCACTGAGAGCAGTTGAAGGTAGCGCTCCCTGCGAGGGTCGTTCGCGGTCTGCAGCTGGGTCAGCAGCCGACGCCGAAGGGCGACATCGTCGGAGCGGCCTACGGCGTGCGCATAATGAGCCATGACCGACACGACCACTGACTCAGCCCGAGGCGAGGCGGGGTCGATGCCGGCGGCCAGGGCTGCGCCGGCCTGATCGCGGACGATCGCGACAGCGTCACGACGCACGCCCATGGCGCTGTCCTGGGCGTGCTCGGCCGCATACTGCTCAGCCATTCGCCGCGTGCTGGCGCGAAAATCGAGGTCCTGAGACAGTTCGGCCAGCTCGACCCATGCCTCGACCTGCTCGGGCTCGGGATTGTCGGGTAGTTCGGGGGTCAGCGAACGCCTGATCCCGACGAATTCGGGGCAGGCGTCCAGGCCGCCGAAGGCGGTGTCGAGGAAGGTGCCGATCAGGCGGCGACGTTCCTCCTCGGAGAGTTTGGCCAACGTGTGCATGAGATCCATCTCCTCAGGGGTCGACCCGCGCTTGGCCACCGCCATCAGCACTGCGCGGCGCAGGCGCAGCGTCCGGATCTGCACCTCCAGCGCTTCGGCGTGTGCTGCGGCGACCTCGGGAAGCGAGGTCTCCCGGTCCAGGACTTTCCGAATCGTCGGAAGGTCCAGCCCAAGGTCGCGCAATGTTCGCACGAGGTCTATGCGTGCGACCGCATCGATGCCGTAGCGACGGTAGCCGGCCGGGCTGCGGATAGTCGGCGGCACGAGTCCGCAGTCGGAGTAGAACCGGATGGCCTTGACCGTCAGTCCAGTCCGCCGGGCCAGGTCCCCGATCGAGTACAGCGTGCCGCCGTCCATGCCCTCACCTTCAGGCCTCCCCTTACCGGAGACTCAAGCTCGTTCGCGTGCCCGCAGCAAACCACTCTTCATCCACAAGTCACGGCACCTCCTCGGTGTGGACCCGCAGTCACAGTATGTAACCGACGGGTCCGGGCATCGCGTCACGCATTGACTGGACCCCGGTTCACCACCGGCCGGGTCGTCGACGCCATCCCGCTGCGACTGCCGCCGTCGCTGGACCTCTAAAAGGTCTGATGCGGACCCACTTGCCTGATCGGGATCCGTTGACAGTGCATCGATGCTGACGAATCATCGGATGCGCAGTGACACGTGCCACTGCCCTCACCTTCATGAGGAGTCGCCGATGAGCGCCACCGCTCCCGAGCCGGCCGTGGCACCGGCCACCGACGATGCCGACGAGGCCCTGCTCGCCCGCCTGGGGTACAAGCAGGAACTGCGGCGCCGGCTGTCCACCTTCTCCAACTTCGCGGTCTCGTTCTCGATCATTTCGATCCTGGCCGGTGCGATCACCTCGTACGGCATCGCCATGAACGCCGGTGGCCCGCTGTCGATCACTCTCGGCTGGCTCTTCGTCGGCGGCATGGTCACCCTGGTCGCGCTGGCCATGGCCGAGGTCTGCTCCGCCTACCCGACGGCGGGCGCGCTGTACTGGTGGGCCAGCGCCCTGGCCCGGCGCAACCGCGCCGCCTGGGCCTGGTTCGTCGGCTGGTTCAACTTCCTCGGCGAGGTCGCCGTGACGGCGGCCATCGACTTCGGTGCCGCCACCACGACGATGGCGTTCCTGAGCCTGACGACCGGCGTCGAGGTCACCAAGTGGAGCGTGTTCGGCGCCTTCATCGTGATCATCGTCGCGCACGGCCTGCTCAACACGTTCGGCGTCAACCTGGTCAAGATCCTCTCCGACGTGAGTGCCTGGTGGCACCTCGTCGGGGTCGCGGTGATCGTCGGCGTCCTCGCGGTCGTACCCGATCAGCACAAGCCGGTTCCGGAGGTGTTCTTCGAAGTCAGGAACGCCACCGGGTTCACCTTCGGCGGGGCGACGGTCTACGCCGTGCTGATCGGCCTGCTGATGGCGCAGTACACGTACACCGGCTACGACGCCAGCGCGCACGTGGCGGAGGAGACCCACGACGCGGCGCGCAGCGCGCCGCGCGGCATCGTGGCGTCGGTGGTCGTGTCCGTGGTCGCCGGATTCTTCCTGCTGTTCGCGATCACCTGGTCGATCCAGGACTACGACGCCGAGGCGGCCACCCCGCTCGGGTTGCCACCGGCGCAGATCTTCATCGACGCGGCCGGTCCCGCGCCCGGCAAGCTCCTGCTGTTCGTCTGCGTCGTCGCGCAGTTCTTCTGCGGCATGGCGTCGGTGACGGCGAACTCCCGGATGTCGTACGCCTTCGCCCGCGACGGCGCGCTGCCCGGTTCGCGGCTGTGGAAGCGGGTCAACCCCCGCACGGGTACGCCCACCAACTCGATCTGGCTGTGCGTGGCCTGCTCGACGGTGCTGGTACTGCCGTCGCTGGTGAACACCACCGCGTACCTGGCGGTCACGTCGATCGCGGTGATCGGCCTGTACATCGCCTACGTGGCCCCGGTGTACCTGCGGCTGCGCAATCCCGACTTCCAGCCCGGCCCGTGGCACCTCGGCCGGTGGAGCGGCCTGGTCGGCTGGACCGCGATCGTCTGGGTGGCGGTCATCTGCGTCCTGTTCGTGCTCCCGACGGCCAGCCCGATCGAGTTGGAGAATTTCAACTACACGATCGTGGCGGTGGGGGTCGTGCTGCTCGGCGCCGGGCTGTGGTGGATCCTCGGAGCCCGGGCCTGGTTCACCGGGCCGCGCCACCTCGTCGACGCACCGGCCGGGCCGGCGGCACCGGCCGAGCGGTGAGGGGGGCCGGTCCGGTGGGCGCCGCCGCCGGGGCGAGCGTCCCGGGACCGGCCGGTCCGCGGCGCGCGAAGGAGGAGGCCGATGCCGGAGCAGGCGGGGGACGGGACCGGTATGCCGGTGTGGCGGCCGGTGCGGGGCGGCAATGCCTTCGAGATCACGGTGGCGCGGCTGGCGCAGGCGATCCGGCTCGGCATGGTCGCTGCGGGGGAGCGGCTGCCGCCGGAGCGCGAACTGGCCGAGAAGCTGCGGGTCAGCCGGGTGACCTTGCGCCAGGCGATCGGGGCGCTGCGCGAGGCCGGCTACCTCGAGTCGCGGCGGGGCCGGGCCGGCGGCACGTTCGTGGTGTCCGCCGGCGCGGACCAGGACCGTCCGGACGCGGCGGTCCTGGCCCGCGAGATGGGCGAGACGCTGCACGACGCGCTGGACTTCCGGCGGGTACTCGAACCGGGAGCGGCGATGCTCGCGGCCACCCGCGCGCTGTCGGCCGCCGACCGGGCGCACCTGGTGGGCTGCCTGGCCGCGTCGCGGGACCGGGACTCAGGCGTACGGCGTACCGCCGACTCCCGGCTGCACCTGGCGATCGCCGCGGCGAGCGGGTCGCCGTCGGTCGCCCAGGCCGTGGCCGACGTGCAGCTGCGTCTGGACCGGCTGCTCGCGGCGATCCCGGTGCTGAGCCGCAACCTCGACCACTCCGACGCCCAGCATGCCCGGATCGTCTCCGCGATCCTGGCCGGCGACCCGGCCGGGGCCCGTACCGCCATGGAGGAGCACTGCGACGCGACCGCGACGCTCTTGCGCGGCCTGCTCAGTTAATGGTTCGCTATTAGTCCTTTGATTGGGGTGAGGCTGGATGCTCACGCTCGAGGAGCTGCGCGTCGCCGTCGCCGAGTCCACGATCGACACGGTCGCCCTCGCCGCCACCGACATGCAGGGACGGCTGCAGGGCAAGCGGTTCCACGCCCAGCACTTCCTGGACGAGGTCGTACCCGGTGGCAGTGAAGGCTGCAACTATCTGCTGGCCGTCGACGTCGACATGAACACCGTCGACGGCTACGCGATGTCGAGCTGGTCGAACGGGTACGGAGACTTCGCGCTGGTGCCCGACTTCGACACCCTGCGCCGGACACCCTGGCAGCCCGGCACCGCCCTGGTCCTGGCCGACCTGACCTGGTTCGACGGCGCCCCGGTCGCCGCCTCGCCCCGCCAGATCCTGCGCCACCAGTTGGCGCTGCTGCGCGCGCACGGGCTGGTCGCGTACACCGGCACCGAACTGGAGTTCGTCGCCTACCGCGACTCCTACGAGGACGCCTGGCGCACCGGGTACCGCGACCTGACACCGGCCAACCTGTACAACGTGGACTACTCGCTGCTCGGCACGGCCCGGGTCGAGCCGCTGCTGCGCCGCATCCGGCGCGAGATGGCCGGCGCCGGGCTGGCCCCGGAGAGCGCCAAGGGCGAGTGCAACCTCGGCCAGCACGAGATCGCCTTCCGGTACGCCGACGCACTCACCTGCGCCGACAACCACGCCGTCTACAAGAACGGGGCGAAGGAGATCGCCGCGCAGGAGGGCATGGCGCTGACCTTCATGGCCAAGCCCAACGCGCGCGAGGGCAACTCCTGCCACATCCACTTCTCGCTGCGCTCGGACACCGGTGAGCCGCTCTTCGGCGACGGCCACGGCATGTCGACGCTGATGAAACAGGCGCTCGCCGGGGTGCTCGCGACGATGCGGGAGTTCACCCTGCTGTACGCGCCGAACATCAACTCGTACAAGCGGTTCCAGCCGGGCTCGTTCGCCCCGACGGCGGTGCGCTGGGGTACCGACAACCGCACCTGCGCGCTGCGCGTGGTCGGCCATGCCCCGCACGCGCTGCGCTTCGAGAACCGGGTACCGGGCGGCGACGTCAACCCGTACCTGGCCATCGCCGCGATCGCCGCCGGGGTGCGGTACGGCGTGGAGAACGCCCTCGAACTCGAGGACGCGTTCGTGGGCAACGCCTACGCCGACGACACCGCGCCGCGGGTACCCGGCACGCTGCGCGAGGCGGCACGGCTGTGGGAGTCGGGAAAGGTCGCCCGGCAGGCGTTCGGCGACGACGTGGTCGCGCACTACGCCAACGCCGCGCGGGTGGAGGTGGCCGCCTTCGACGCGGCCGTCACCGACTGGGAGCTCTACCGCGGCTTCGAGAGGTTGTAGGCCATGAAGGTGATCAACCCGGCGACCGAGGAGGTCGTCGCGGACGTCGAGGCGACGGGGCCGCAGGCCACCGACGCCGCGATCGACCGGGCCGCGCGGGCGTTCGAGTCGTGGCGGGCGGTGGCGCCGGGCGACCGGGCCCGGCTGCTGCGCCGGTTCGCCGCCGCCGTCGACGCGCACCTCGACGAGCTGGCCGGCCTGGAGGTGCGCAACTCCGGGCACACCGTCGGCAACGCCCGGTGGGAGGCCGGCAACGTCCGCGACGTGCTCGACTACTACGCCGGCGCGCCGGAGCGGCTGTCCGGCCGGCAGATCCCGGTACCGGGTGGCCTCGACGTGACGTTCCACGAGCCGCTCGGCGTGGTCGGGGTGATCGTGCCGTGGAACTTCCCGATGCCGATCGCCGGCTGGGGGTTCGCGCCGGCACTGGCCGCCGGCAACACCGTCGTGCTCAAGCCCGCCGAGCTGACCCCGCTGACCGCGCTGCGCCTGGCCGAACTGGCCCTCGAGGCGGGCATCCCGGAGGGCGTCTTCACCGTCCTGCCCGGCAAGGGCTCGGTGGTGGGGCAGCGGTTCGTCACCCACGCAGGCGTCCGCAAGGTCTGCTTCACCGGCTCCACCGAGGTCGGCAGGCAGATCATGGCCGGCTGCGCCGACCAGGTGAAGCGGGTGACCCTGGAACTGGGCGGCAAGAGCGCCAACATCGTGTTCGCCGACGCCGACCTGGCGGCCGCCGCCGCGGCCGCGCCCGCCGGGGTCTTCGACAACGCCGGCCAGGACTGCTGCGCGCGCTCACGCATCCTGGTCGAGGCGGCCGTGTACGACCGCTTCCTGGAACTGCTGGAGCCGGCCGTCACGGCGTTCCGGGTCACCGACCCGGCCGACGAGTCGGCGCAGATGGGCCCGCTGATCTCGGCCCGGCAGCGGGACGTCGTCGCCTCCTACGTGGACGGTGCCGAGGTGGCGTTCCGTGGCTCCGCACCCGACGGCCGCGGTTTCTGGTACCCGCCGACCGTCCTGCTCGCCCGCGACGGCCGGGAACCGCACTGGCGGGAGGAGGTCTTCGGCCCGGTCGTCTCCGTGCTGCCGTTCGATTCCGAAGCCGACGCCGTCCGGATCGCCAACGACACCGAGTACGGCCTGTCCGGCTCGATCTGGACCCGGGACGTCGGCCGGGCGATCCGGGTGGCCCGGGGGGTGGAGTCGGGCAACCTGAGCGTCAACTCGCACTCCTCGGTGCGTTACTGGACGCCGTTCGGCGGCATGAAACAGTCCGGCCTCGGCCGCGAACTCGGCCCCGACGCCCTGGCCTCCTTCACCGACATCAAGAACGTCTTCATCTCGACGGAATCATGATCCTGACGGATTTTCCGTGTCCCAGCACGGAAAATCCTTCAGGATCACGGGATAGGGGAGGGCCCAGTGGATCGGTTGCGGGACCGGGTGGCCGTGGTCACGGGAGGCGGCAGCGGCATCGGGCTGGCCACCGCCCGCCGGTTCGCCGCGGAGGGCGCGAAGGTGGTCGTCGCCGACCTGGACGCGGCCTCCGGCGAGGCGGCGGCCAAGGAGGTCGGCGGCGAGTTCGTCGCGTGCGACGTGTCGGTCGAGGCGTCGGTGGCCGGGCTCTTCGACGGCGTGGCCGACCGGTACGGGCGGGTGGACGTGGCGTTCAACAACGCCGGTATCTCGCCGCCCGACGACGACTCCATCCTCACGACCGGGCTGGACGCCTGGGAACGGGTGCACCGGGTCAACCTCACCAGCGTGTACCTGTGCTGCAGGTACGTCCTGCCGCACATGCGCCGGCAGGGTAAGGGATCGATCATCAACACCGCGAGCTTCGTCGCGCTGATGGGGGCGGCGACGTCGCAGATCGCGTACACCGCGAGCAAGGGCGGGGTGCTCGCGATGACCCGCGAACTGGGGGTCCAGTTCGCCCGGGAGGGGATCCGGGTCAACGCGCTGTGCCCGGGCCCGGTCTCCACCCCGCTGCTGCGGGAGCTGTTCGCGTCCGACCCCGAGCGGGCGGCCCGCCGGCTGGTACACGTACCGATGGGGCGGTTCGCCGAGCCGTCCGAGATCGCGGCGGCGGTGGCGTTCCTGGCCAGCGACGACGCCTCGTTCATGACCGCCGCGGCGTTCGTGGTGGACGGCGGTATCACCGGTGCGTACGTCACCCCGCTGTGAGAGGTTGACCGGCATGGGGCGACCCGTGATCGGACTGACGACGTACGCGGAGGAGGCCCGGTTCGGGCTCAACGACACGGTCGCCGCGGTCCTGCCGCTGTCGTACGTCCGGTCCGTGCACGCCAGTGGCGGCCGCGCGGTCCTCATCACCCCCGACGCGCCCGACGTCGACGCGCTCGACGGCCTGGATGCGATCATTTTCACCGGCGGCTCCGACGTCGACCCGGCGCTCTACGGGGAGCCGCCGCACCCGACGAGCTATGTCAAACCGGAGCGGGACGCCGCCGAGCTGCTGCTCCTGCGGGCGGCGCTCGACGCCGACCTGCCGGTCCTCGGTATCTGCCGGGGGATGCAGTTGCTGACCGTGGTGTACGGCGGCCGGCTGCACCAGCACCTGCCGGAGGTGTTCGGCCACGACAACCACCGGCCGGTCAGCGGCCCCAGGTTCGGTGAGCATCCGGTGAACCTGGTACCGGGCAGCGCGTGTCACCGGATCCTCGGGGGGTCGGTCGTGGTCAACTCCTTCCACCACCAGGGGGTCCGGGACGCCGGGCGGCTGCGACCCACCGGGTGGTGCCCGGAGGACGGATTGATCGAGACCGTCGAGGATCCGGACCGGACGTTCGTCGTCGGCGTGCAGTGGCACCCGGAGGAGACCGCCGACCTGCGGCTCTTCGTGGCCTTGGTGGCCGTGGCGGCCGCGCTGTCCGCGGGATGACATTCCCTGGGCAACGGGCGGCCGGCTTGGGATCATGCCCGTATGGGCAAGGTGTATGAGGCGATCGACGACCGGCTGCGCGATTTCCTGCTGGCCCAGAGAGTGTTCTTCGTGGCGACCGCACCCAGCGGTGCCGAGGGCCACGTCAACCTCTCGCCGAAGGGGCTGACCGGCTGCTTCACGGTCCTCGGTGACCGTCGGGTGGCCTATCTCGACTACACCGGCAGCGGGGCGGAGACGATCGCCCACCTGCGGGACAACGGCCGGATCGTGCTGATGTTCTGTGCCTTCGACGGGCCGCCCAAGGTCGTCCGCCTGCACGGCCACGGTGAGGTGGTGCGCCCGGCCGACCCCGGCTTCGCCGCGCTCGTGACGGAGTTCGCCGAGCCGCCGCAGCCCGGCCTGCGCTCGATCATCGCCGTGGACGTGACCCGGGTGAGCGACTCCTGCGGGTACGCGGTGCCGCTCATGGAGTACGTCGGCGACCGCGACCTGCTGACCCGCCACAACGGCCGCAAGACCGACGAGGAGCTCGCCAGGTATCACGCGACCCGCAACGCCGCCAGCGTGGACGGCCTGCCCGCCCTGACCCCCTGACCCGCCGCCTGCCACGCCCGGTGGCCCGGCTGCCGCGCCGGGTGTGATGGCACCGGTCGATGCGGCCGGCCTGCGGATAGTCTGGTGGACATGACCGTCCGTGCCCCGCTGACCCCCGGTAAGCAGTCCCCCTGGCGGCAGGTGCCGTCACACATCGAGCGCCCGGAATACGTCGGACGCAAGGGGCCGAAACCACACCGTGGCTCCGACATCCAGAGCCCGGAGACGATCGAGAAGATGCGGATAGCCGGGCGTCTCGCCGCTCAGGCGACCCAGCTCGCCGGCGAGCACTGCAAGCCGGGCGTCACCACCGACGAGATCGACCGGGTGGTCCACGAGTTCCTCTGCGACCACGGCGCCTACCCCTCGACGCTCGGCTACAAGGGCTTCTCCAAGTCCTGCTGCACCTCGCTGAACGAGGTCATCTGCCACGGCATCCCGGACTCGACGGTGATCGAGGACGGCGACATCATCAACGTCGACGTGACCGCGTACATCCACGGCGTGCACGGTGACACCGACGCCACGTTCTGCGTCGGGAACGTCTCCGAGGAGGTGCGCCTGCTGGTGGAGCGCACGCACGAGGCGATGATGCGCGGCATCAAGGCCGTCGCCCCCGGCCGGCCGATCAGCGTGATCGGGCGCGTCATCGAGTCGTACGCCAAGCGCTTCGGCTACGGCGTGGTGCGCGACTTCACCGGCCACGGCATCGGCGAGACGTTCCACTCCGGCCTCTACATCCCGCACTACGACAACCCGCAGCTCACCACCGTCATGCAGCCCGGGATGACCTTCACCATCGAGCCGATGATCACCCTCGGTACGCATGAGTACGAGATGTGGCGCGACGGCTGGACGATCGTGACCAAGGACCGTAAGTGGACCGCCCAGTTCGAGCACACACTGGTCGTGACCGAAGATGGGTGTGAGATTCTGACGCTTCCCTAGGAGCAGGTACGTGACAGACACCCCGGAGGAATCGACCACGGGCCTGCGACTGGCCCCCGGCATGGTGCCCGGCGCCGGTCGGCGGCCGTTGCGCGACGCGGATGCCGTCCCGGCGGCACACGACGAGGCGCACCACGCCGACGTCTCCGGCGGCTGGCTGCGCGCCGCGGTGTTCGGCGCGATGGACGGCCTGGTCACCAACATCGCACTGATCGCGGGTGTGGGCGGCGGCGGGGTCGGCGCGCGCAACATCGTGCTCACCGGTGTCGCCGGGCTGGTCGCCGGCGCGATCTCGATGGCCCTGGGCGAATACACCAGCGTGCGTACCTCGAACGAGCAGGTCGAGCACGAGGTGGCCAAGGAGCGCCGGGAACTGGAGCGCAACCCGGCCGCCGAGGCCCGGGAGCTGGCCGAGCGCTGGATCGCGCGCGGACTGGAGCCCGAACTGGCCCACGAGGTCGCCACCGCGGTCGGGCGCGACATCGACCAGGCGGTACGGGTACACGCGCAGGAGGAGCTCGGCGTGGACCCGCACGAGACGCCGAGCCCGTGGACCGCGGCGATCTCGTCGTTCGTGTGCTTCTCGATCGGCGCGCTGGTGCCGCTGCTGCCGTACCTGCTCGGGGCGCAGGCGTTGTGGCCGGCGCTGGTGGCGGGCGCGATCGGGCTGTTCGTGGCCGGTGCGCTGACCGCCCGGTTCACCAACCGCACCTGGTGGAGCAGCGGCCTGCGCCAGCTCGTCTTCGGCATCGCCGCCGCCGGGATCACCTTCATGATCGGCAAGGGGATCGGCACCACGGTCGGCTGACGGCGGCCGGGGACGATCCGTGACGACGGCGGTGGCCGGGAAGACCCGGCCACCGCCGCGCCGTTCACAGGCGCCGTTCGACCGGTAGCCGGGAGCGCGTGAGCAGCCCGGCCCCGAGCATCGCCACCGCCGGTACGACCAGCAGCGCCACCGCCAGGTTCAGCCACGGCACGGTGATCGGGTACGGCGCCGGGGCCGGCCAGGTGTCGGCGTTGCGCCGGTTGAGCGCGGCCAGCACCGCTACCGCCGCGCCGAGCCCCGCACCGGCGCCGAGCAGGGAACCGAGGCCGGCGATCACACCGCTCTGGCTGAGCGACAGCCGCCGTCGCAGCCCCGGTGACGCCCCGACGGCCGCGAGGGTGGCCAGGTCCGGTCGGCTGTCGGCGGCCGCCAGCCCGGTCGCGACCCCCGCCGCGCCGAGCGCGATCACCGCCGCGGCGGCACTCAGCACAATCATCATGAGGCTGAGGTCGCTGCCGGGCCCGTCCTCCACGCTCCACGCGTAGTGGTCGTCCAGGTGCCGCAGGCCGGCGGTCAGCCGGTCCCGCTCGGCCTGGGTGGGTACGTGGGTCGTCGCCGCCACGAGACCCTTCACCTGCTGCTCCAGGCCCGCTTGCCGGGCGACCACGGGGGAGATCACCGCCTGGGCGGTGGCCGGCCCGCCGTCGAGGGCGTACGCCCGCGCCCGCACCGATGCCAGCAGCGCCGGTGGCGCCGGGGAGACCTCGGCGCGCGGGTGGACCGCGAGGTCGATCGTCACCTCGCCGTTCTCGACGAAGTCACGGTCGAAGACCACGATCCCGCCGGCCCGCAGCGTCTCGACGGCCCGGCGGAGCCCGTCCCCGCCGGCGCCGGTGAGCGTCGCGAGGTGGGTGCCGTCGTCCACCACGAACGGCGCGCTGACGACCGCGTACGACCACGACAGTTTGGTCCGGCAGCGCGGATCACGGGCGGCGGCCCGCTGCTCGGCGCTGGTCAGCTGCCGCTGCTCGCCCTCGCCGGTGAACGGGCAGCGCCGGTCGAGCGGTACCCGCAGGCTCGGTACGCAGGCCTCCTCGGACGCGGTGGGCCGGCACTCGGCGCCGACCACCGGTACGACGTCCCGGGCGGCCAGGCTCGTGCGAAGCACGTCGGTCACCTCGGCGACGGGCGGTGCCGCCACCGTGCCGGCGTTGCCCGGGCCGTCGTCGAACGACACGCTCGCGTACCCGTGCGGGAGGGTCGGCACGTACTGGTTGCGCTGCTGGAGGTCGACGCCGCTCTGGTACACCCCGAGCGCCACGCTGCCGGCGACCGCGGCCATCACCGCGGAGATCGCCGGGGCGGCAGCGGCGCGGTTGCGCGCGGTGTCGCGCAGCGCGACACGCGCCGAGAGCGGCAGCACCCGGGCCATCCGGGCGACCAGCCCGACGAGCGCCGGGGTGCACAGCACCAGGCCGAACTCGCCGACGACCAGCCCGGCGAGGATGAGCGACGTCGATACCCGCCAGGCGCCGAGGGTGCCGAGGGCCGCGCCGGACACCGCGACTCCGGCGCCGAGGGCGAGCCATCGCTTGCGCGACCGGGTGGCGCCGCGGCGGCCGGCGAGCGCGGCCACCACGTCCTGCCGCGCCGCCACGAACGCCGGTACCACCGCCGCGAGCAGCGCCGTGAACAGGGCGAACGCGATGATGCCGGCGAGCGCTGACGGGAAGACCCGGTAACCACCCGCACGGGCGTGGACCAGGTACTCCTCCAGCGGCCACCGGGCGGCGAAGGCGGCCACGATGCCGACGGCGATGCCGGCCAGCGCGCCGGCGATTCCCAGCACCACCCCGTCGGCGAGCACCACCCGGCGCAGGTGCGCGGGCGTCGCGCCGTTCGCGGCCAGTAGCGCCAGGTCCCGCTGGCGGCGGCGGGCACCGACGGCGAACGCCGGCCCGGCCAGCAGGACGATCTCCAGTACCGCCATGCCGACCACGAGCGCGCCCAGCGACACGGTCTCCACGGTCGTGGAACCGCCCTGAACCACCGGGACGACGTCGCTCGCCGCGGGTGGATGGCGGATCACGTCCCGGGACAGGGCCACCACGCCGCGCCGGTTGAGTTGCCTGACGTCGGACCACCGCAGCGGCGCGGGGGTGTCCACCAGCCAGCGTTCACCGGCGTTCGAGACGGCCTTGCCGGACGGCACATGCGCCGGGTCGAAGAGCGCGATCTCACGGAGCTGGTCGGGGAACTCGACCACCCCGACGACCCGGTAGGGCTGCCCGTCGGACAGGCGCAGCGTGCCACCCGCGCCGGCCCCGGTACGGGCGACGGCCGCCCGCGACAGCGCCACCTCACCGGGCCCGTGCGGGGCCCGGCCGTGACGCACCTCGGCGATGCCACGGGTGATCGGGTCGGTCAGATCGAGGGCCCGTCCCTCCAGGTCGCCGACGCCGGTCGCGGTGTGCACCTGTACGGCGAACGTGACCTCGGAGACCAGGCGGGTCCCCGACGGCAGCGCCGCCCGCACGGCGTCCCGGGCCGCGGCCGCGTCCGGGTCGGCCGGCGGGTCGGGGTCGAGGTCGTCCGGCGCCCAGATCAGCCGGTCCGGCTCCTGGTGTACCGGTCCGTCGGCGGCCCGGATCACCAGGGCGTCGGCGGCTCCCGCCGTGCGCTCCAGCTTCTCCATCGGCCGCAGCGTGAACATGTCCACCGTGGCGGCGGCGAAGGCGAGGGCGGCGACCGGCAGCCCGATCATGGCG
Source organism: Planosporangium spinosum (assembly GCF_049999945.1). Lineage (NCBI taxonomy): Bacteria > Bacillati > Actinomycetota > Actinomycetes > Micromonosporales > Micromonosporaceae > Planosporangium > Planosporangium spinosum. The sequence goes on from NZ_JBLYUB010000004.1 coordinate 179,902, forward strand.
ATGACCAGCGCCGACCGGCCCTTGCCGCGCCGGGCCTCGCGGCGGGCGACCCGGAGCGCGGCATGCCATCCGCTCCACCACCGGTTCACGCGCCGGCCCCCGGTGCGGCCAGCAGCTGCTCGGGCTGCGCGAGTGGGCCGGAGGAGTCGACGACCACCCCGTCGCGCAGGAAGATCACCCGGTCGGCCCAGGCGGCATGGCGCGCCTCGTGGGTGACCAGCACCCCCGCCGCGCCGGCGTCGATCCTGGCCCGCAGTACCCGCAGGACGGCCTCGCCGGTCTCGGAGTCGAGCGCGCCGGTGGGCTCGTCGGCGAGAACCAGTCGGCGCGGTCCGACCAGGGCGCGGGCGATGGCCACCCGCTGCTGCTGGCCGCCGGACATCTGGTCGGGGAACCGGTCGGCCAGGTGGGTCAGCTCCAGTTCGGCCAGCGACCGCAGGGCCTCCCGCCGGGCCTTGCGCACTCCGACGCCGTCTAGCTCCAGCGGCAGCGCCACGTTCTCCGCCGCGGTGAGGCTGGGCAGCAGGTTGAACGCCTGGAAGACGTATCCGATGCTCCGGCGGCGTACCTCGGCCAGCCGGCGGCGGGACATCGTCCCGAGTACCTGGCCTTCGACCGCGACCTCGCCGCTGGTGGGGCGGTCGAGGCCGCCGGCCAGGTTGAGCAGCGTCGACTTGCCCGAGCCGGAGGGCCCCATGACCGCGACCAGCTCACCGGGGCGCACGTTCAGGGAGAGTCCCCGCAGCGCGTGTACGGCGGTGTCGCCGTCGCCGTGGGTGCGGTGGACGTCGCGCAGTTCCAGCACAGTCACCGCTGCCGCACCTCCGCCTCGGACGGGGCAGGCTCCGGCGGGACGGCCGCCGCGCGTGGTGCGGGCCGGTGCCGCACCAGGCTCGCCTCGCAGTGGTCCAGCCAGCGCAGCTCGGCCTCGGCCTGGAACAGCATCGCGTCGAGGACCAGCCGCCAGGGCAGGTCGGTCGCGGCGTCCGAGCCGGCCTTGAGCCGGGTGTACTCCTGCAGGGTCCGCATGGTCGCGGTGCGCTGGGTCTGCACCACCGCGCGGACGTCCACGCCGGGGGTGGTGAGCGCGAGCGCCAGCTTGATCGCCAGCTCGTCGCGGGGCCGGTCGGCGCGACTGATCGGGGTGGCGAACCACACCGCGAGCTCCGCCCGCCCGGCGTCGGTGATCTCGTACGGCCGCTGGCCGGCCTCCGACTCCGGCAACGGGCGCACCTGGCCGTCGCGTTCCAGGCGGGACAGCGTCGTGTAGACCTGGCCGATGTTGAGCGGCCAGGTGCCTCCGGTGGATTCCTCGAAGGCCGTGCGTAGCTGGTAGCCGTACATCGCCCCGCGTTCGAGGAGGGCGAGCAGGCCGAACTTGATCGACATAAATACTGAGTATGTATACCGAGTATGGTCGACGCAAGCTGCCACGCCGGGGAGCGGGATTCCCGGAGAGTGGCGCCGTCGGGAGCGGGGGCGTGAGAACGGCGCCGGACGCTACCGGCCGGGGAACGGCACGGTGGCCGGCTTCACCCCGGCGAGGGTCCGTGCCTTCGCCGCGCGGACCGCGCAGTCGACCAGGGCGTCAACGGCCAGGGCCCGGTCGTCGCCGGTGACCTCCGGCAGGGCCTGCCGCCAGATCGCCGCGCAGCGCTCCTCGACGGTGACCATGAGGCGCAGCGCGGCGGCCTTGTCCGGAACCGGCTCCGGCAGCGCGTACGCGGGCTCCGCCGGCGGTGCCGAGACCCGCAGGGCGCGCAGGCGCTCGGTCAGCTTGTCCCGGCGCGAGCGGTGGGCCGACTCGCCGGCCACCGCCACCGGGGCGGTCGCGGCGTCGAGGCGGGCGCCGAGCGCCCCGTACGCGTAGATCGCGGCATGCTCGGCGCGCAGGGCGTCCACCAGTCGGCCGGCGCTCACCGGCCCGCTCCGCCGGGCCGGACCACGCGGTGATCCACGGTCACGACAGCACCTCCACGTGGCTGGCGCGGGCGGCGGCGATGCAGCCGAGCAGTACGGCCCGGTACGACGGCGCGGACAGGCAGGCGGTCCGGGCCGCCGCGGCGGCATCCTTCTCGGCCCTGTGCAGCGCGGCCAGCGCGCCCGCCGGGTCGGTGGGTGAGTCGGCGGCGGCGTTGCTCGACGCCGGCGGGGTGTCGAGGCCGGGGCCGATCTCGCGGGCCAGCGCCTCCAGGTGCGCGCGGTGGGTGTCGCGCAGCGGACCGAGCCGATCGGCGAGCGCCGGCTGCGCGGTGAGCGTGGCCTCGTACCGGGCCAGCAGGGCGGCGGTGTCGCGGTAGAACGGGTTCAGTGGGTCGGGTGCCACCGGCGGCCGGCCCTCGCGCTGGGTGCCGTCGCAGCCGGACAGGGCGACGACGGCGGCCACGCCGCCCGCCGTCGCCCGCAACACCGTTCGCCGGGTGTACCCCTCGCGCCTCCGGTCGTATCCGCGACGCTCATCGCCGTTGTGCACCGGCACAGTCAACACCATGGCTTCAACCGGAACCGTCAGGTCCTCGCCGCCACCCCGCGCGTCGGCGTGGCGGCGGGTGCGTACTCCGCGCCCGGCGGGCGCGCCGGCCCGGGGTACTCCACGTCCTGGTGATCGCACCGTGCGGAGTACTCCGTGTCCCCGATCGGAGCGGCACCGGTACACGCGGCACGGCCACGCGTTACGCTCAGGCCACAGGCCACCCGCGTCGCGACGTGGGTGGAGGCTCAGCTGCCTACGATGTCGCTGCTGGTGACGTCGTGACGACGACCGGGGAGGGGTGTGGACATGCCACAGCAGCGCCGCCGCCATGCCAGCGAGCGCGCGACCGCCCGGCCCCGGCCAGCGGCCAGCGGTGACCTCGCCGCGCGGCGCTCCCGGCTGCAGGTGGTCGTCGAACCGATCGTGACGGCGGCGGGTTACGACCTGGAGGGGCTGTCCCTCACCCGGGTCGGCCGACGCCACCAGGTCCGGATCACGGTCGACAGCGACCACGGGGTGAACCTCGACACGGTCGCGGAGCTGTCCCGCAACGTCTCGGCGGCGCTCGACGAGGCCGAGGAGTCCGGTGACGACCTGGTCGTGGGGGAGTACGAGCTGGAGATCAGCTCGCCGGGGGTCGACCGGCCGTTGACCCTGCCGCGCCACTGGCGACGCAACGTCGGCCGCCTGGTGAAGGTGACCGCCGCCGACCGGTCGGTGGTGGGCCGGATCACCGCCGCCGACGACGCCGGTGTCGACCTCGAGGTGGAAGGCCAGCCGCACCGGCTGGAGTACGCGCAGCTCGGGCCCGGCCGAGTACAGATCGAGTTCAACAGGCTGACCGAGCTCACCGATTCCGAGCTCGACGAGATCGACGACGAGGAAGAAGGCGACGAGGAGTGAACATCGACCTCGCGGCTCTCCGCGCACTGGAGCGCGAGCGGGAGATTCCGTTCGACACGATCCTCGCCGCGATTGAGACCGCGTTGCTGACCGCGTACCGCCACACCGACGGGTCGAACCCGCACGCCCGGGTCGAGATCGACCGCCGGACCGGAGCGGCGACGGTGTACGCGCAGGAGCTGGGGCCGGACGGCACGATCCTGCGGGAGTACGACGACACCCCGCACGACTTCGGCCGGATCGCGGCCATGACCGCGAAGCAGGTCATCCTGCAGCGGCTGCGCGAAGCCACGGACGAGGCGCACTTCGGGGAATACGCGGGCCGTGACGGGGACTTGGTAACAGGTGTGATTCAGGCCCACGAGGCGCGGGCGGAGAAGGGCATCGTCCAGATCGACCTGGGCAAGCTGGAGGCGAGCCTGCCGGCCGCCGAGCAGGTGCCGGGGGAGGTGTACGAGCACGGCCAGCGGATCAGGTGCGTGGTCGTCCACGTCGCCAAGGGCTTCCGGGGTCCGCAGATCACCCTGTCGCGGTCCCACCCGGCCCTGGTCAAGAAGCTGTTCGCGCTGGAGGTTCCGGAGATCGCCGACGGCACGGTGGAGATCGCGGCCATCGCGCGGGAGGCCGGGCACCGCAGCAAGATCGCGGTACGGGCGACCGCACCCGGGGTCAACGCCAAGGGTGCCTGCATCGGGCCGATGGGCAGCCGGGTCCGCGCGGTGATGAGCGAACTCCACGGTGAGAAAATCGACATCATCGACTGGTCGGACGACCCGGCCACGTTCGTCGGCAACGCACTCTCGCCGGCCAAGGCGCTGCGGGTGGAGGTCGTGGACCCGGTCAACCGGGCGGCCCGGGTGACCGTGCCCGACTTCCAGCTCTCGCTGGCGATCGGCCGGGAGGGGCAGAACGCCCGGTTGGCGGCGCGGCTGACGGGGTGGCGGATCGACATCCGGCCGGACACCGAGACGGTGGCGCAGTCGGCCTCGGAGCGGGCGGGCGAGGTGGGCTGACTTCCACTCTGCGCCAGAGGGTAGACTTGTTCAGTGGTACGTCGCGCACTTCCGGTGACGGTCGGGCTTGCCCGGCCGGTGCGCACTTGTGTCGGTTGCCGGAAGCGCGTGCCAGCCTCCGAGTTGCTGCGGGTAGTCGCGATCGAGAACGGTGCTGACCGGTTCAGCCTCGCGCCCGATCCGGCACGCAGACGGCCGGGCCGGGGCGCACATGTGCATCCTGACCCGGCATGTCTCGCGCTGGCGGAGCGTCGCCGCGCCTTCGGGCGCGCGCTTCGCGTCTCCGGTGTCATCGACATCGGGCCGCTAGCCGAGGCTGTCGGCGCCCATCCCGGTCCACTCGGAACCACCGATGGTGGGAGCGTCCCGCCCCACCCGGACCAGCAAGGTAGGACGACCAACATGAGCACACGATGAAGTCACTGACATGATCAGGCTTCTAGTGCACGAGTGAGGTCGGCGCGGGTTCGCCGCTGCCGGCCTCGGAGTTAGGAGTGCAGTGGCAGGCAAGGCCCGCGTACACGAGCTCGCCAAAGAGCTCGGGGTCGAAAGTAAGAACGTACTCGCCAAGCTCAAGGAGATGGGCGAGTTTGTGAAGTCCGCGTCCAGCACGGTCGAGGCGCCCGTCGCCCGCCGGCTGCGGGCGGCCTTCGAAGCGGGGTCGGCGGCGCCATCCGCCCCGGCCGCCCCCGCCGCGCCCTCGGCGCCGGCTCCCGCCGCGCCCGCAGGCGAGTCCAAGGTGTCGGCCCGTCCGGCGCCTCCCAAGCGCGCGCCGCAGCCGGCTCCGCCGGTACGGCGGGGACCGGTCCCCGGTCCGCCGCGTCCGCAGCAGCCGGTGACCAAGCCGGCCAGCGCGCACGACATCGAAGTGGCGGCCGCCGAGGCGCGTGCCGCCGCGCTCAAGGCCGAGCAGGAGGCCCAGGTCAAGGCCGCCCAGCAGGCCGCTCAGCAGCGCGAGACCGTTCGTCGGGAACCCCCGGCCGGCGGTGCGCCGACTCCGGGTCCGCGCCCGGGCCCGCGTCCCGCGGCCCCGCAGCCCGCGGCTCCGCGTCCCGGTCCCGCCGGGGCTCGCCCCGGTGCGCGTCCCCCGGCGCGTAGCGGTGGCAACAACCCGTTCGGAATCAACCCGGCCGGTGGCGGCGGCGGTGCGTCGCGGCCCACGCCGGCCGGCATGCCCCGGCCCAACCCGGCCAACATGCCGCCGCGGCCCAACCCGGCCAACATGCCGCCGCGGCCCAACCCGTCCCAGATGCCCAGCCAGCGTCCGGTCCGTCCGGGTGGCCCGGGTGGCGGTGCGGGTCGTCCCGGTGGCGGTGGCTTCCGTGGCGGCGGTGGCGGCGCCGGTCGTCCCGGTGGCGGCGGCTTCCGTCCCGGTGGCGGCGGCGGTGGCGGTGGCGGCGGCTTCCGTCCCGGTGGTGGCGGCGGCGGCGGTGGCTTCCGTGGCGGTCCCGGCGGCGGTGGCGGCGCTCCTGGCGCTGGTGCCGGCGTAGCGGGTCGTCCCGGTGGCGGCGGCGGTCGTGGTCGCGGTGGCGGCACAGCCGGTGCGTTCGGGCGCCCCGGTGGCCGGCCGACGCGTGGTCGCAAGTCGAAGAAGCAGCGGCGTCAAGAGTTCGACAACCTGTCTGCTCCGCAGATGAGCTCGGGCGCCCCGCGCGGTCAGGGCCAGGTTGTCCGGCTGTCGCGTGGTGCTTCGCTGTCCGACTTCGCCGACAAGATCAACGCGAACCCCGGCTCGCTGGTCCAGGAGATGTTCAACCTGGGCGAGATGGTGACGGCGACCCAGTCGTGCTCCGACGACACGCTGCTGCTGCTCGGCGAGCACCTCGGCTTCGACGTGCAGATCGTGAGCCCCGAGGACGAGGACCGCGAGCTGCTCGCGCAGTTCAACATCGACCTCGACGCCGATGTTGACGAGGAGCGGCTGGTCGTCCGGCCGCCGGTGGTCACCGTCATGGGCCACGTCGACCACGGTAAGACCAAGCTGCTGGACGCGATCCGGCACGCGAACGTGGTCGCGGGCGAGGCCGGTGGCATCACCCAGCACATCGGTGCCTACCAGGTCGCGGTCGAGCATGACGGCACCGAGCGGGCGCTGACGTTCATCGACACCCCGGGTCACGAGGCGTTCACCGCCATGCGTGCCCGTGGCGCCCAGGTGACCGACATCGTCGTGCTGGTCGTCGCGGCCGACGACGGCGTGATGCCGCAGACCATCGAGGCGCTCAACCACGCCAAGGCGGCCGAGGTGCCGATCGTGGTCGCGGTCAACAAGATCGACAAGCCGGAGGCCAACCCGGACAAGGTGCGTCAGCAGCTCACCGAGTACGGCCTGGTCGCCGAGGAGTACGGCGGCGACACGATGTTCGTCAACGTCGCGGCGAAGCCGGGTATCGGCATCGACGACCTGCTCGAGGCGATCCTGCTCACCGCCGACGCGTCGCTGGAACTGCGGGCGCCGGTCGACGGGCACGCCCAGGGTGTCGCGATCGAGGCCCACCTCGACCGCGGTCGGGGCCCCGTCGCCACGGTGCTCGTCCAGAAGGGCACGCTGCGGGTCGGTGACTCGATCGTCGCGGGCAACGCGTACGGCCGGGTCCGGGCCATGCTCGACGAGAACATGCAGCCGGTGTCCGAGGCGGGCCCGTCCCGTCCGGTGCTGGTGCTCGGTCTGACCGCGGTGCCGGGAGCGGGTGACACCTTCCTGGCCGCCGACGACGACCGGACGGTCCGCCAGATCGCCGAGCAGCGGCAGGCTCGCCGCCGCGCGGCGCAGATGGCGAACTCGCGCGGTCGGGCGACGCTGGAGACGCTGTTCGAGCAGATGAAGGAGGGCGAGAAGACCTCGCTGGCCCTCATCATCAAGGGCGACGTGTCCGGTTCGGTGGAAGCTCTCGAGGACGCCCTCGTCAAGATCGACGTCTCCGACGAGGTGCATCTCAAGATCATCCACCGCGGTGTCGGTGCGATCACCCAGGACGACGTCAACCTGGCGAGTGCGTCGGACGCGATCATCATCGGGTTCAACGTGCGGCACGCCGAGCGGGTCCGCGAGCTGGCCGACCGCGAGGGCGTGGAGATGCGGTACTACACCGTCATCTACCAGGCCATCGAGGAGATCGAGGCCGCGCTCAAGGGGCTGCTCAAGCCCGAGTACGAGGAGGCGCAGCTCGGTACCGCCGAGGTGCGCGAGGTGTTCCGCTCCTCCAAGGTCGGCATCATTGCCGGCTGCCTGGTCCGCTCCGGTCTCATCCGGCGCAACGCCAGGGCTCGGGTCGTCCGCGACGGTGCCGTCGTCGCCGAGAACGCGACCATCGCGTCGCTGCGCCGGTTCAAGGACGACGCCACCGAGGTCCGCGAGGGCTTCGAGTGCGGTATCACGCTCGGTGGCTTCAACAACATCCAGGTCGGCGACGTCATCGAGACGTTCGAGATGCGCGAGAAGCCGCGCAGCTGACGACCTCGTAACGCGGACCGGCCCCGGGGCGACCATCCCGGGGCCGGTCCGCCTTCCGGGCCGGTACCGCCGGGCCGGTGAAGCCCGCGGCCGGCCGCCGACGGTCGCAGGCTGGTGACGCCCGCCGGCCCGGCGTGGTCGGTGCGGATAACCGTTAGCCGCCCGGCGTATCAAGATCTAGACTTTGAGCGTGTACACCGGAACCGCGGTCTTCGACATGTTGTTGCCCGGCGACTGTCATTCGTTGAAGGCCAAGCGGTCGTACGTGCGGCCGATCATCGCCGCGCTCCGCAAGTTCGAGGTGTCGGCCGCCGAGGTGGGCGCCCTGGACCTGCACGGACGGGCCGAGATCGGTGTAGGGGTGGTCGCTGCCGACGCCGGTCACGTCGCCGAGGTCCTCGACTCGTGCGAGAAGGCGGTCGTGCGCCGCCCCGAGATTGAGCTGTTGTCGGTGCGGCGGCGGTTGTACGGCGAGGACGACTAGGTCGTGTAGGTCGCGCCGCGGCCCGGGTACCAGGTGGTGCCCAGGAGACCCGGTGCGGCGGGTACTGCCCGGGCGCGTGGGTGCGGCGCGGGTAAGGTCGAGACGTTGGTGGACATGCGGAGGTGAGCGACATGACGGACCCGGCCCGGGTGCGCCGGCACGCCGAACGAGTGCGGGAACTCGTCGCTTCGGTGGTGCGTACGCAGATCAAGGACCCGCGACTCGGCATGATCACGATCACCGACGCCCGGATCACCGCCGACCTGCGCGAAGCCACCGTCTTCTACACGGTGCTCGGTGACACCGCCGCCGAGGCGGGCACCGCCGCCGCGCTGGAGAGCGCCAAGGGCCTGCTGCGCAGCACGGTGGGCAAGGCGCTGGGTCTGCGTCATTCGCCGGCGCTCACGTTCGTCCTCGACAATGTGCAGGATCAGGCGAAGCACATCGACGAACTGCTGGCGGCCGCGCGCAACGCCGACGCCGAGGTGCAGCGCCGGGCGGCCGGTGCGAAGTACGCGGGCGACCCGCAGCCGTACCGGGTCGAGGAGAGCGACGACGAGGACCAGGAGATCCTCGCCAGTCGCGACCAGAGCTGAATTCAGGGGTAACTCAGGGAGCACAACCCCTTACGGTGCGCTCGGCGCGCCGGTGACAATGCGGGGATGGATCAATCCTCGCAGATGACCGTCGATGCGCCGAGCGGGTGGGCGCGGCCACTGGTCCTCGTGCCGGTGTTCGCGCTGATCTCTCTGGTCGGTGCGCTCTTTCCCTCGTTCTCCTTCGGCGCCGAGGCGTTGATCCTGGCGGTCGGTGGCGCGCTGTTCTGGCTGGGCATGTCGACCCGGTTGCCGCGCCGGGACCCGGTGCGGCGGCTGTCGAGGCGGGCGAACTGGTGGCTGGTACCGGCCCTCGCGATCGGCATTGTGGAGGCGGTCAACTTCCTGGCCGGCTCGACCGACCACGCCCCGACGCTGTCGCGGCTGCTCGATCCGATCCTGGAGGGGTATCCGGCCCGGGCCGCCGCGTACTTCGGCTGGCTCACCGGGTACTGGGGACTGGTGCGCCGGTGATCGTCGCACGGGATCTGGCGATCGTGGCTTTCCTGTCAGGGTTCGTCCTGGCCATCGGCATGGAATGGGCGGCACGGCGACCGGGCTCCACGCTGCCGACCCTCGGCACGCTGTGCGGCTTCGTCATGCGGTACCGGATCCGCCGGGTGCCGGTCGGCCGGATCGTGATGTTCAGCTTCTGGTGGTGGCTGGGCTGGCACTTCCTGGCCCGCTGAGCCGCCCTCTCGGGATGTCTGTGTCCTGGATTTTGAGAATGGCGGGCACATCCTGAAACTGAACGTTAACTTAGACAGCGTGACGCATCCCGTACTCATCCTTCGCCGCCGCGGCGGGGCCTGCTCCTGACAGGCCAGCTCCCCGCCGCGGGTGTTCCGCGCTGGCCGAGGAGATCCGCCCGCAGGCGGCCGGGGAGCGAGGCGAAGGTGCGCACGGCAATACCGTCACTTCGGTTCATGAGGGTCGACCCACCCCGTCGACTCGGCTCCCGTGGGGCAGCACCCCGACCGGCGACCCCGGTCCGGTGGGCCCGACGAACCAGCCGTGCAACGACGTCCGAGGGGACCTGTCATGTCTGACCAGAAGAAGGCCGAGCCCAAGCCCCAGCCGACCACAAAGGACATCCGCGACCAGGCTCGTGCGGCACTGCAGATGTCGATGGACCGGCGCGGCTGACCAGCCGTCGTGGTGACGCCGCGGTGTGTCGGTGACCGCGGCGTCATCACCCCCCGGTGCGCCGAGCCCGGCACGTCCAGCCGGGCGCACCGGGTGTCCGTCCTCGCCGACCGCGCGGGCCATGCGTCCGGTCGCCCGTCCGGCGGTCGGCTCCCGCGTCCCGGATTGTAAGTAGCAGGTCGGCTTGCCAGCCTTACCTGAACCGTGCCAGTATCCGGGGCGATGAGCTCTCCCGCCGGTACCGTGCCCGACCTTCGCAGGGTGGCCGCGCTCGCGCTGCCGGCGCTCGTCGTCCTCGCCGCCGAACCGCTGTACGTCCTCGTCGACACGGCGGTCGTCGGGCACCTGGGCTACACCCAGCTGGCCGCGCTGGCCATCGGCGGCAACGTCATGACCGTCGCCGCCTGGCTGGGCACCGTCCTCGCGTACGGCACCACCGGGCGGTCCGCCCGCCGCTACGGCGCGGGGGACCGGGCCGGCGCGGTCGCTGAAGGGGTACAGGCCTCGTGGCTGGCCCTCACCGCCGGTGTGGTCATCATCGTCCTGACGCAGGTGCTCGCCGGCCCGCTCACCAGCCTCCTCGCCGGGGACAGTCCCGAGGTGGCCGCGGCTGCCGCGCGGTGGTTGCGCATCGCGTCGCTCGGCGCGCCCGGCCTGCTGCTCGCCACGGCCGGCAACGGCTGGCTGCGCGGCGTGCAGGACACCCGGCGGCCGATGTACTACGTGCTCGGCGCCAACCTGCTGTCCGCGGTCGCGTGCCCGGTGCTCGTGTACAGCGCCGGCCTGGGGTTGACCGGATCCGCCGTCGCGAACGTCGCCGCCCAGACGGTCTCCGGCGCGCTGTTCGTCCGCGCCCTGGTCACCGAGCGGGTGTCGGTGCGCCCGCGGCCCGCGGTACTGCGCCGGCAGCTCGTCCTCGGCCGGGACCTGCTGCTGCGGGGAGCGGCGTTCCAGGCCTGCTTCATCTCCGCCGCGGCGGTCGCCGCCCGGTTCGGGTCCGCCGCCCTGGCCGCCCACCAGATCGCGCTGCAGCTGTGGTTCTTCACCGCCCTCGTCCTCGACGCGGTCGCGATCGCGGCGCAGTCGCTGGTCGGAGCCCATCTCGGCGCAGGCGAGGCGGGCGAGGCCAGGAGCCTGGCCCGGCGCATCGTGGTGATCGGCCTCGCCTCGGGTACCGCGTTCGCGATCGTGATCGGTGGCGGAGCCGGGCCGCTGCCGAAGCTGTTCTCGACCGATCCGCAGGTGTACCTGCAGGCGATGCGGGCCTGGCCGTGGTTCGTCGGCATGCTGCCGCTGGCCGGCGTGGTGTTCGCGCTCGACGGGGTGCTCATCGGTGCCGGAGACGTGCGCTACATGCGCAACCTCACGGTCGTGGCGACCCTGGGCGGCTTCCTGCCGGCCATCTGGCTGGCGTACGGCCTGGGTCTGGGACTGGGCGGGGTGTGGGCCGGCCTGACCCTGTTCATCGTCATCCGTCTCGTGGCGCTGCTGGCCCGGATGCGGTCCGGCCGGTGGGCGGTCGTGGGCGTGGGGCGCTGACGGTCGGAGGGGCGGCACCGGCGACCGGGTGGGCGGTGGTCGGCGGGGCGCGCCGACGATCTGGAAGGCTGGATCCCCGTGAGCAAGCAACCACCGGGGCCGGGCGGCCTCGTCGTCGTCGACAAGCCGGGCGGCATGACCTCCCACGACGTGGTCGCGCGGGTGCGGCGCCTGGCGCACACCCGTCGGGTGGGCCACGGCGGCACACTCGACCCCATGGCGACCGGGGTGCTGGTGATCGGCGTGGAGCGGGCCACCCGGCTGCTCACGTACGTCATCGGCAGCACCAAGCGCTACAGCGCCACCATCCGGCTGGGCGAGTCCACCGTCACCGACGACGCCGAGGGTGAGGTCACCGCGCGTGCCAGCGCCGCCGGGGTCACCGAGGACCGGGTGCGGGCGGAGCTGGCGAACCTGACCGGCGAGATCCAGCAGGTACCCAGCGCGGTCAGCGCTATCAAGATCAACGGCCAGCGGGCGTACCAGCGGGTACGCGCCGGCGAGGAGGTGGAGCTCGCCGCCCGCACGGTGACGGTGTCCCGGCTGGTCCTCGGCGACCTGCGCCCGGCCGACGGCGACCGGCTGGACCTCGACATCGACGTGGAGTGCTCGTCGGGTACCTACATCCGGGCGATCGCCCGCGACCTCGGCGCGGCCCTCGGGGTCGGCGGGCACCTGACGGCGCTGCGCCGTACCGCGGTCGGCGCGTTCACCCTCGCCGAGGCGCAGACGCTGGAGGCGTTGGCCGAGCGGGACGACCCGGTCACCCTGCCGATGTCGGTGGCGGCCGCGCGGTTCTTCCCGCGCCGCGACGCCGACGCCGCCGAGGCGCGCGTGCTCGGGCACGGCGGACCGCTGGACGCGATCGGGATGGCCGGCCCCTACGCGGTTTTCGGCCCCGACGGTGAGGTGATCGCGGTCGTGGTGGAGCGCGGCGGCCGGGCGAAAGCCGAAATCGTCCTCGCACCGGCCGGATAGGCGTCGGCGCATATCGTCCCCGCTCCGGCCGGATAGTCTTTGGCACATGCAGCGGTGGAGGGGATATGACGCGGCCCCCGGCGGTTGGGGTCGCGCGGTCGTCACGATCGGGGTCTTCGACGGGGTGCACCGCGGGCACCAGGAGATCATCGGGCACGCCGTGAAGCGGGCCGGTGAGCTGGGCGTGCAGTCGGTGGTGGTGACGTTCGACCCGCACCCCTCCGAGGTGGTACGGCCGGGGTCGCACCCGGCTGTGCTGACCGAGCCGGCCCGCAAGGCGGAGCTGATCGAGGAGCTCGGTGTCGACGTGCTCTGCGTGCAGCCGTTCACGCCGGACTTCTCCCGCCTGCCGGCGGAGGAGTTCGTGCACGACGTGCTGGTCGAGCACCTGCACGCCGCGCTGGTCGTGGTGGGGGAGAACTTCCGGTTCGGCCACCGGGCGGCCGGCGACATCGCGCTGCTGCGGCGGCTCGGCCGTACCTTCGGCTTCGGCGTCGAGGCGGCGCCGCTGCTCACCGACGACGCCACGGTGTTCTCGTCCACGTACATCCGCGCCTGCGTCGACGCCGGTGACGTGACCGCCGCGGCGCGGGCGCTGGGCCGCCCGCACCGGGTGGAGGGGGTCGTGGTCCGGGGTGACCGGCGCGGCCGTGAACTGGGCTTCCCGACGGCCAACCTGCTCACCGGCCCGCACGCGGCGATCCCGGCCGACGGCGTCTACGCCGCCTGGCTGGTGCGGGGCCGCGGCGAGCGGCTGCCCGCGTCGGTCTCGATCGGCACCAACCCGACCTTCTCCGGCCAGGAGCGCCGGGTCGAGGCGTACGTGCTGGATTTCGACGGCGACCTCTACGGCGAGCGGCTGGCGCTCGACTTCGTCGCGCACCTGCGCGAGCAGCGCACCTACTCCGCGATCGAGCCGCTGGTGGCGCAGATCGGCGAGGACGTGGCGCAGACCCGGGAGGTCCTGCGCGGATGAGGCCGGCGCCGGACCGGCTGATTCGTCAACTGCCGGCCCGCGCCGGGGTCGCCATCGGGTACGTCGTCGCCCTCATCGCCACGACGCTGCTCTTCCGTGGCCTGCCGGCCGACGGTCGCCGCGCCTGGCTGGCGTGGACCAGTACCAACCTGGAAAACCTGGGCGACCATCCGCTGCGGTCGCTCGTCGTCTCCGGCCTGTTCAGCGACGGTGGCCTGGTGGGCTGGGCGCTGACGGCGGCGGTCGGCCTCGGTGTCACCAACTGGGCCCTGGGCAACTGGCGGACCGCGGCGCTGATCGCGGGTGCGCACGTCGGTGGCACGCTGATCAGCCAGGGGATCCTGGCGTACCGGATCGCGGGCGGCCAGGCGCCGGTCGGTGACCGGTCCATCGTCGACGTCGGCCCGTCGTACGTCGTGGCGTGTGCCCTCGTCGCCGGCGCGCTGTACGGCCTGGGTGCGCAGCGGCTGCCGGCCGTGGTGTGCTTCGGGCTGTTCGCCCCGAACGCGTTCCTCGGCCTGCCGACCCTCCAGGTCGCCTCCGTGGGGCACCTCTGCGCGGTCGTGTTCGCGGTCGCCGTGGGCTGGCCGCTGTGGCGCTCCGGGCGCCCCCGGGTGGCTGATCCGTCCCCCGGCTCGGGTGCCGGTACCGCATCGGCGCCCGTCGTGAGCCGGTCGCGGTTGGGTTTGTTACGCTAGTGGAACGCCAGGCGACTGGCGTGGGTCCGCGTGCCTGCACGACGCCGCGGGTGCGGACCGCCTACCGCTCAACCGTTAGGGAGATCATGGCGCTCGAAGCCGCTGTGAAGCAGCAGATCATGAAGGAGTACGCGACCTCGGAGGGTGACACCGGTTCGCCCGAGGTCCAGGTCGCGATGCTCACCAAGCGCATCCAGGACCTGACCGAGCACCTGAAGACGCACAAGCACGACCACCACAGCCGGCGCGGCCTGCTGCTGCTGGTCGGCCGGCGCCGTCGGCTGCTCAACTACCTGCAGAAGACCGAAATCCAGCGGTACCGTTCGCTGATCGAGCGGCTCGGTCTGCGCCGGTAACAGGTCGTCAGGGGGAGCGAACCGAGGTGATTACCGGTCGCTCCCCCGACTTGTAATGTCACACTGGTACGAAAGCCGCAGGGACCCGTCGGCGCACCGGTCCTCGGTAGTGGCTTCCGGGGGATCAGCTCCACCACCCGAGAGCTTCGATCGAAGACCGGCCGCGGACCAGCTCCCTAGCGGGTGTACCACGACCCGTGAGGAGTGAAAACTCACCATGACTGACGGTAGCAACCTCGGCACTCAGAGTAGCCGGGCCGTCATCGACAACGGCAGCTTCGGTACCCGCGAGATCGTTTTCTCGACCGGACGACTCGCCCGCCAGGCCGCCGGCTCCGCGACCGCTCAGCTCGGCGACACCGTGGTGCTCTCTGCCACCACCGCCAGCAAGCAGCCCAAGGAGCAGTTCGACTTCTTCCCTCTGACGGTCGACGTCGAGGAGCGGATGTACGCCGCGGGCCGCATCCCCGGCTCGTTCTTCCGCCGCGAGGGGCGTCCCAGCGAGGACGCGATCCTCACCTGCCGCCTGATCGACCGCCCGCTGCGCCCGAGCTTCGTCAAGGGCCTGCGCAACGAGGTCCAGGTGGTCGAGACGATCCTCGCGCTCGACCCGTCCCACCCGTACGACGTGGTGGCGATCAACGCCGCGTCGCTGTCGACGAAGCTGTCCGGCCTGCCGTTCAGCGGCCCGATCGGGGCGACCCGGATCGCCCACGTCGACGGCCAGTGGGTGGCGTTCCCGACCCACGAGGAGCTGGAGCGGGCCACCTTCGACATGGTCGTCGCCGGGCGCATGCTGCCCGACGGCGATGTCGCGATCATGATGGTCGAGGCCGAGGCGACCGAGAACACCGTCGCCCTGGTCGCGGGCGGTGCTCCGGCGCCGACCGAGGAGGTCGTCGCCGGCGGCCTGGAGGCGGCCAAGCCCGCCATCCGCGAGCTGTGCCGGGCCCAGGACGAGCTGGCCGCGGTGGCCGCCAAGCCGACCGTGGAGTTCCCGGTCTTCCTGGAGTACTCCGACGACGTCTTCGACGCGGTCGCCGAGGCCGTGCGGTCCGACGTCGCCGAGGCGCTGCGCATCGCCGGCAAGGCGGAGCGGGAGGACGCGCTCGACCGGATCAAGGAGAAGGCGTTCGAGGCCGTCGCCCCCCGCTTCGAGGGGCGTGAGAAGGAGATCGGCCCCGCGCTGCGCTCACTGATCAAGCAGGAGGTCCGCAGCCGGGTGCTGCGCGACCAGGTGCGCATCGACGGCCGCGGCCCGCGCGACATCCGCGCGCTGACCGCCGAGATCGGCGTCCTGCCGCGGGTGCACGGCTCGGCCATCTTCGAGCGCGGCGAGACCCAGATCCTGGGCGTGACCACGCTCAACATGCTGCGCATGGAGCAGGCGCTCGACACGCTCTCCCCGGCCAAGAGCAAGCGCTACATGCACAACTACAACTTCCCGCCGTACTCGACCGGTGAGACCGGCCGGGTCGGCTCGCCCAAGCGGCGCGAGATCGGCCACGGCGCGCTCGCCGAGCGGGCCCTCATCCCGGTGCTCCCGTCGCGGGAGGAGTTCCCGTACGCGATTCGCCAGGTCTCCGAGGCGCTCGGCTCCAACGGCTCCACCTCGATGGGTTCGGTCTGCGCGTCGTCGATGTCGCTGCTGTCCGCCGGTGTGCCGTTGAAGGCGCAGGTCGGCGGCGTCGCGATGGGTCTGATCTCGGACGAGGTCGACGGTAAGACCACGTACGTGACCCTCACCGACATCCTCGGTGCCGAGGACGCGTACGGCGACATGGACTTCAAGGTCGCCGGTACCCGGGAGTTCGTCACCGCGCTGCAGCTGGACACCAAGCTCAACGGCATCCCGTCGGACGTCCTGGCGGGCGCGCTCCAGCAGGCCCACGACGCCCGGCAGACGATCCTCGACGTGATGGACGACGCGATCGCCGCGCCGGCCGGCATGTCGGAGTACGCGCCGCGGGTCACCACGGTGAAGATCCCGGTCGACAAGATCGGCGCGGTCATCGGCCCGAAGGGTCAGATGATCAACGCGATCCAGGACGAGACCGGTGCCGACATCACCATCGAGGACGACGGCACGATCTACGTCGGCGCGACCAACGGCCCATCGGCCGAGGCCGCGGTCGAGCGGATCAACGCCATCGCCAACCCGACGCTGCCCAAGGTGGGCGACCGCTTCCTCGGTACGGTCGTGAAGACCGCTCCGTTCGGTGCGTTCGTGTCGCTGCTGCCCGGCCGCGACGGCCTGCTGCACATCTCCAAGGTGGGCAACGGCAAGCGGGTCGAGAAGGTCGAGGACTTCCTCAACGTCGGCGACAAGGTCGAGGTCCAGATCGCCGACATCGACCAGCGCGGCAAGATCTACCTGGACAAGGTGCGTCCGGAGGGTGAGGAGGCGCCGGCCGCCGCCGAGGGCGGCGAGCGTCCCGCCGGCCGGGACCGGGGCGACCGGGGGCCGCGCGACCGCGGTGAGCGCGCCGAGCGCGGCCCGGGCCGCGAGCGGGGCGACCGTCCGCAGCGCGACAGCGCCGCGGGCGAGAGTGATGGCGAGGGCGGCGGCGAGGGCGGCGGCGAGCCGCGCCGTCGGCGCCAGCGGCACAGCTGATCCACGCCGGCATGGCGCACACGCCTGTGGCGGACGCGCTGGGCGGCACGGTACGTCGTACCGTGCTGCCCAGCGGTCTGCGCGTACTCACCGAGGCGATCCCCGGCACCCGTAGCGTCTCGTTCGGCATCTGGGTGTCGATCGGCTCCCGGGACGAGACCCCGGAACTGTCCGGCGCGTCCCACTTCCTCGAGCACCTGCTGTTCAAGGGCACCCGCCGGCGCAGCGCGCTCGACATCTCCGCCGAGATCGAGGCGGTCGGTGGCGAGACCAACGCGTTCACGGCGAAGGAGTACACCTGCTACTACGCGCGGGTGCTCGACGCGGACCTGCCGCTGGCCATCGACGTCATCTGCGACCTGGTCGCGGACTCGGTGCTCGCCGAGGCCGACGTCGAGACCGAGCGGGGCGTCATCCTCGAAGAGATCGCGATGGTCGACGACGAGCCCGGCGACGAGGTGCACGACCTGTTCTCCGACGCCGTGTACGGCGACCACCCGCTGGGCCGGCGGATCTCCGGGACTCCTCAGTCGATCGCCGCGCTGACCCGTGACCAGATCATGGCGTTCTACCGCGGCCGCTATGGCGCGCCGACGGTCGTGGTCACCGCCGCCGGCAACCTCGACCACGCCGAGGTCGTCGACCGGGTCGCGGCCGCCTTCGGGCGCAGCCGGTACTTCGACGGCATCGGCGAGCCGGCGCCCCAGCGGCGCTGCGACGGCATCGTGCCGGTCGCCGCGCGGCAGGTGAAGGTGGAGAACAAGGACACCGAGCAGGCGCACGTCGTCCTCGGCTGCGCCGGCCTGACCCGCAACGACGACCGGCGGTTCGCGCTGGGCGCGCTCAACAACGTGCTCGGCGGCGGCATGTCGAGCCGGCTGTTCCAGCAGATCCGGGAGCGCCGGGGCCTGGCGTACTCGGTCTACTCGTACACGTCGCAGTACGCCGACTCCGGTCTGTTCGCCGTCTACGCCGGCTGCGCGCCGGGCAAGGTCGACGAGGTGCTGGCGCTGACCCGGGACGAACTGGCGCGGGTGGCCGCCGAGGGCGTCACGGACGCCGAGGTCGCCCGCGGCAAGGGGATGCTGAAGGGCGCCCTGGTGCTGGGCCTGGAGGACACCGGTTCGCGGATGAGCCGGCTGGGCAAGGGGGAGCTGCTCTACCGGGAGATGCTCTCGGTGGACGACCTGCTGGCCCGCATCGACGCGGTGACCCCGGACGATGTCCGGGCGGTGGCCGCAGAGGTACTGGTCAATCCAGCGTCGCTGGCGGTGATCGGCCCGTTCGACGATCACGACTTCTCCGGCGTCGTCGAATAGGCCCCCGACAGCGCCGTGCATTAGGTTGGCATCGTGGACGACGAGCGTGAGCCCATCAGGGTAGGTGTACTCGGCGCCCGGGGCCGGATGGGCACCGAGGTGTGCAAGGCGGTCGACGCCGCCGACGATATGGAACTCGTGGCGATGGTCGACGACGGTGACTGGCTGTTCAACGTCTCCGACGCCGGCGCCGACGTGGTGGTCGACTTCACCACGCCCGACGTCGTGATGGACAACCTGCACTGGTGCATCGACCAGAACATCAACGTCGTCGTGGGTACCTCGGGCTTCTCCGAGTCCCGGCTGGAGCGGGTGCGCTCGTGGCTCGCCCACAAGCCGGACCTCGGCGTCGTCGTCGCGCCGAACTTCGCCATCGGCGCGGTGCTGATGATGGACTTCGCCGCCCGCGCGGCGCGGCACTTCGAGTCGGTGGAGATCGTCGAGATGCACCACCCGAAGAAGATCGACGCGCCGAGCGGCACGGCGGTCCGCACCGCGGAGATGATCGCGGCGGCACGGGCCGGCATGCCGCCCATGCCCGACGCCACCAAGGAGGAGATGGCGGGTGCCCGCGGCACCCTGGTGGAGGGCGTGCGGGTGCACTCGCTGCGCGCCACCGGCCTGGTCGCCCACCAGGAGGTGCTGCTGGGCACCGAGGGTGAGACGCTGACGATCCGCCACGACTCGTTCGACCGCAAGTCGTTCATGCCCGGCGTCCTGCTGGCCGTTCGCCAGGTGGTCCAGCGTCCCGGCCTGACCGTCGGCCTCGGCCCGCTGCTCGACTAGGTGGCTGGGTCCGACCGCCGCGCGCCGGCGGGTGGCCGCGCGCCCCTGGTCATCGCGGCCACCCAGCCCCCGTGCCGGTCGTCCGACGTCGCGGTCAACGTCGCGGCGCACGCGGCGACGGTCCGGGCGGCGGGTGCCCGGGTGGTGGTCTTCCCCGAGCTCTCCCTGACCGGGTACGAACTGGACGCCCCGGCGGTCGGCACCGGGGACGCGGCGCTGGCGCCCCTCGTCGAAGCCTGCGTCGACACGGGTTCGCTGGCGCTGGTGGGCGCCCCCGTGCGGGACGCCGACGGCCGCGCGTCCATCGCGACGATGGCCGTCGACGGCACCGGCGCCACCGTGGCCTACCGCAAGCGGTACCTGCACGGGGACGAGTTCGACCGGTTCTCGCCGGGCGGCAAGCCGGTCGTCATCGACGTCGACGGTTGGCGCCTCGGCCTGGCCATCTGCCGGGACACCGGCGTCCCGCAGCACGCGGCCGACACCGCCGCCCTCGGCATGGATGCCTACGTCGCCGGCGTGCTGCACCGCGCCGACGAGGTGGCCGTCATCGAGGAGCGCGCCCGGAGGGTCGCGACCGACCACGGCGTCTGGGTGGCGGTGGCCAGCTTCGCCGGGTCGACCGGTGGCGGCTTCGACCGGGCCGCCGGCTGTTCGGGCATCTGGGCACCCGACGGCACCATGGTCACCCGGGCGGGGACCGACGTCGGCGCCGTCGCACGCGCGACGCTCGGCTGACCGCGGAAACCGACCGCGCGACGCGCGGCTGACCGGCCGGCGCCCGTCAGCCCGGTTGCCCGGCCGCGTCGGCGGGCGGTACGGCCGCCGGGTCGGCCGTCAGGTCGACGTGCAGCCGTAGCTGCGGTACCAGCAGGTCGTCCACGTCGAGGGCGCGGCGCGCGCCGTCGGGCTCCCAGCCGGCCGAGCCGAGGAAGTTCCGGGTGGCCGGGTCACGCTCGTACGCCCAGGCCACGGCGGTGCGGAAGCCGTCGGCGCGCCACAGGTCGACGCCGGCCGAGAGCAGCCGGCTGCCGTGGCCCCGCCGTCCCCACCGGGGCTCGACGAGCAGGTCGGTGACCGCCGCGACGTCGGCGGGCAGCGGCTCCTCGTCGGGCGCCAGCGCGGCCTCGTCGGCCGGCCCGGTGGCCAGGAAGCCGACCAGTTCGGCCGGCCGGTCACCGCTGTCGGCCTGCTCGAAGGCGATCAGTACCCGGTGCCGTGGCGACGGCGGGGCGGTGATCGCCTCCCGCCACCGCGCGGTGAGCCACTCAGGGTCCAGGTCGTCGAGTACCTGCCGGGGGATGAGCCGGCGGTACGCCACCCGCCAGGTGGTGAGCTGAATGCGCGCGATGTCGCCGGCTTCGTCTGGGCGCGCCGGCCGGACGTACCCGAGTGCCACGGTGGGACAGCGTACGGCCGGCGCCGTCCGCGTGATCAGGCGGGATCGACGGTGAACCGGATCGTGGGGACCTCGACCCCGCCGTCGACCGGATGTGATCCGGCCGCGCCGTCGGCGACGAACCCGTACCGCTCGTAGAACCGGCGCGCCCGGTCGTTGCCGTCGAGCGCCCACAGCCGTACCGGGCGCCGGCCGGTACCCGTGAGGTGGCCGACCGCGGCGTCCATCAGCGCTCGCCCGACGCCGCCACCCCAGTGCGGCGGGTCGACGTAGATCGCGTAAACCTCGCCCGCGTCGGGGGAGTCGGGGCGGGCGGTGCCGTCCCGGTAGGTGCCGGCCGACGCGAATCCGAGCACCGCCGCGTCGCGCACGGCGACGAACACGACCGCGCCGGGCTGCGGTCGGGCCAGCAACTCGCGCCAGCGGGCCGCCCGGTCGGCCGGGTCGAGTCCGGCTAGGACGGCCTCGGGCATCAGCCCGCGATAGCCGGCCTGCCAGGACCGGACGTGCACGGCCCCGATCGCGTCGGCGTCGTCCACCGTGGCCGGCCGGACCCTCACCACATCCATGGACGCCGTTGTATCAGCGGTTGTCGCACCGGTCGACGGGTTTTCGTCGGACCCGGCGGCTACCCTCGCCGCTGATGGTCGTCGAATCACTCTCACCAGCACAGGCCCGCCGGATCGCACTGGCGGCGCAGGGCTTCGCCGATCGGCGGCCGGGCGGGGCGGTCGACCTGCGGCACCTGCGCCGGGTGGTGCGCCGGGTCGGGCTGCTGCAGATGGACTCGGTCAACGTCCTGATGCGGGCGCACTACATGCCGCTCTACAGCAGGCTCGGGCCCTACCCGCGCGAGCTGCTCGACCGCGCCGCCTACCGGGCGCCGCGCGAGCTGTTCGAGTACTGGGGGCACGAGGCGTCGTTGCTGCCGGTGTCGTTGCAGCCGGCGCTGCGGTGGCGGATGGCGGGTGGTCACGAGTGGGGCAGCGTCGCGCGGATCAACCGTGAGCGGCCCGACCTGGTCCGCTGGGTGCTCGACGAGGTGCGGGCCAAGGGGCCGCTGACGGCGGCCGAGATAGAGGACGACGTCCCGGTCCGCCGCGAGCACTGGGGCTGGAACTGGACGGACGTGAAGACCGCCCTGGAGTGGTTGTTCTGGCGCGGCGAGGTCCTGGCCGCCCGGCGCAACGGCGCCTTCGCCCGGGTCTACGACGTGCCGGAGCGGGTGCTGCCCCGGGCGGTGCTGGAGACGCCGACCCCGACGCCGGCCGACGCGCACCGCGAGCTGGTCCGGGTGGCCGCGCGGGCCCTGGGCGTGGCGGCGGAGAAGGACCTGCGCGACTACTTCCGGCTGGGGGCCGAGCCCACCCGCGCCGCCGTGGCCGACCTGGTCGAGGCGGGGGAGCTGCTGCCGGTGGCGGTCGAGGGCTGGCCACAGCCGGCCTACCTGCACCCCGATGCCCGGCTGCCGCGCCGGATCGACGCGGCGACCCTGGTCAGCCCGTTCGACCCGGTGGTGTGGGAGCGTTCACGCACCGAGCGGCTGTTCGGCTTCCGCTACCGCATCGAGATCTACGTGCCGGCCGCCCAGCGCGTGCACGGCTACTACGTGCTGCCGTTCCTGCTCGGTGACCGCCTCGTGGCGCGGGTCGACCTCAAGGCCGACCGGCAGGCGGGGGTGCTGCGGGTGCCCGCCGCCTGGGTCGAGCCGGCGCCGGCGGGCCGGGCCGGGCGCGGCCACCCGGCACCGGGCGACGTGGCCGAGGCGCTGGCCGCCGAGCTGCGGCGGCTGGCCGGGTGGCTGGAGCTGGACGCGGTCGCGCCACCGGACGGCGGGGACTTCGCGGTACCGCTGCGGGCGGCGCTGTGCGCCCCGGCGCCGGCCGGGCCGGCCGGACCGGTCGGGCTGGACGCCTCGGCCGCACCGGCGCCCGAGGCGGCCGGTGTACCGTAAAGAAGATCTCCACGGTGCACCCGACCCCTTCGACCTCGACGAGGCAGTGATGAGCCTGACGAGCGAACCCGCGGCCGCCTACCCGGCGCCACCGGCGTACGCGGTGCCCGCGCCAGGTCGGTTTACCCGGTTTGTCATGCGGTTCGCCGACCGGACGCCCGTCTGGGCCGGCCCGGCAGCCATCGCCGTCTGCTTCGGTGGCGCGGTCGGCTACGTCCTGGCCACCGATCCCACGAGTTCGGACGCCTTCTCGGCACCGACCTGCCTGCTCAAGCTCACCACCGGGTTCGACTGTCCCGGCTGCGGCGGCACCCGCGCGTTCTGGTACCTGATCCACGGCAACCTGCCGCAGGCCGCCCGCAACCACGCGCTGTTCGTGTTCGCGGTGCCGTTCCTGCTGTACATGTACGTCGCGTGGACGGCCAAGCTGATCGCCAAGCGGGACGTGCTGCCCACCTTCCGGCTGTCGCCGCTGACCCTGTCGGTGTTCCTGGCCGTCTGGTTCGGCTTCTCGGTGCTGCGGAACCTGCCCTGGGCGCCGTTCACCTGGTTCTACGTCTGATCACCGGGCTCGGCCTCATCGTCCGGCCCGACGCCTGGCCACACCGGGGCGCGGACCGGCCTCCGCGCCCCGGTGTGACTCACGCGGCGGCGGGCAGCGACGCGCGGTGCACGTCGATGTCGCCGCTGACGGTGCGCACCTGGAGCGTGAGGGACGGGGTCGCCTGCTCGTCCTGGTCGCCCGGCATCGCGAGGTCGGTGCGGGTTCCACCGGACACCGAGCTGAGGTCGAGCCACACCCCGATCCCGGTGGCGACCCCGATGGTGACGTCGCCGGAGGCGGAGTTCACCCGTACCGTGCCGGTCGTCGCGGTGCCGATCCGGAGGTCGCCGGAGGCCGTCGTGGCGCGCACCGACCCGCCCGCGTGGTCGAGGCTGATGTCGCCGCTGGCGGAGTGGGCGGTGGCGTCGCCGCCGACGTACCCGACGGTGATGTCGCCCGAGGCGCTGTTGAGCTTGAGGTCGCCGTCGACCCGCCCGACCTGCAGGTCGCCGCTGGCCGCGTGGA
This sequence comes from Planosporangium spinosum, assembly GCF_049999945.1. Taxonomy (NCBI): domain Bacteria; kingdom Bacillati; phylum Actinomycetota; class Actinomycetes; order Micromonosporales; family Micromonosporaceae; genus Planosporangium; species Planosporangium spinosum. The sequence continues at coordinate 203,659 of NZ_JBLYUB010000004.1, forward strand.
CCGACGCGTCACCGGTGACGTGGTCGAGGGCGAGGTCGCCGGAGGCGGTGGCCAGGCTCGCGGAGCGGTAGCGACCGGACGCCCGGACGTCGGCGGAGGCCACCTTGACGGCGAGGACGCCGTCCTGCGGCAGCCGTACGGTGACCCGGACCCGGGGGCCGCGCCGGAACAGCCAGCCGGTCCACTCCGGAGCCTCCACGACGAGGGTGCCGTCGCGCAGGTCCACGCGGGTCCGGGCGGCCGCGTCGCGGGCGGCGTCGCTGCCGTCGTAGGGGGCGACCTCCACGGTCGCGGTCCGGCGGTCCTCGGCGACGATCTCGGCGGCTCCGCCGGCGATGCGCAGCGAGAGGGTGACCGGCTCGGGGCAGTCGAACTCGTACATGATGGTCTCCTTGGAGGGGGCTTCAGGACTGGGCGAAACCGGTGATGCGGCGGCCGCGGTGCGGCCGGGTGGGCCCGGCGCTGACCGGGCCGGTGTGCAGGGCGGTCCCGATCGCGCGGACCAGCCAGGCGTTGACCGATACGCCCTCGGCGGCGGCGGCACGCTCGACCTGTCCCTTGAGCTGCTCGGGTAGCCGGAGGGTGACTCGCGCCAGATCAGCCGGGTCGGTGGCCGGCGGGGGTGCCGGAGCGGGGGTGGCGACCTGTGGCGTCTCGGTGACCACGAGGTCGGCTTCCCGGCCGCGGAGCCGCACCTCGACGCTCGCCGAGTCCAGCCGCGTGGTGATCTCGGCGGTGGCATCGGACAGCGCTTCCAGCAGGCACAGCCGGGCGGACGCCTCCAGCGACCCGGCCAGCAGGTCGGCGGCGCGGGTGACGTCGGGACCGCCGGGGGCGGCGGCTGCGGCGAGGTCGCGGCGGAGCGCTTCGAGATACGGGCTCAGATCCATGACTTCACTATGACGTCAAATATGACGTCAGTCAAGCGCCAGGGCGGCGTCATGTCCGCCTCGGGGGCCGAGTGCCCAGCTCACAGGTCGACCGATCAGGCCACAGGCCGAGCGACTAGCCTGGTTCTGTCCGCCCGAGAAGGAGGCAGTCGTGGCCGAGGTCGTGTCGCCGCAGGTGCGAATGGTCGGGTGGACCCACTTCGAACCGCCCGACGACGTGCCATGGGCCACCGACGCCGAGGGTGGACAGGCGCTCGTCGAGTTCGCCGGCCGGTCCTGCTACCAGTCCTGGTCCAAGCCCGTACCGGCGACCGCGACGAACGCCGGCTACCTGCGGCACCTCATCGAGGTCGGCCACCTGTCGGTACTTGAGCACGCCGTCGCCACGTTCTACCTCACCGGGGTCTCCCGGGCTCTCACCCATCAGCTCGTGCGGCACCGGCACCTGTCGTACTCGGAGCTGTCGCCGCGCTACCTGGCCGAGCCGGAGGCCGGAATCGTGGAACCGGAGGCCGTCGCCGACGACCCGGAGCTGCACAAGGCGTTCGTGGAAGCGGCGGAGGCGAGCGTCCGCGCCTACCATGAGATCCTGGAGGGGTTGGAGCGAAAGCTCGCCGACGGGACGGGTGCGGTTCTGCGGCGCAAGCAGGCCCGACAGGCGGCGCGAGCGCTGCTCCCCGGCGCCATGGAGACCCGCATCGTGGTCACCGGCAACTACCGGGCCTGGCGGCACTTCGTAGCCGCCCGGGCCACCGAGCACGCCGATGTGGAGATGCGCCAGGTGGCGGTGGCGTGCCTGCGTGAGCTGCAGCGCGTGGCGCCGAACGCGTTCGGTGACTTCGCCATCTCCACGCTCGCCGACGGTACGCAGATCGCGGCGAGCCCGTACGCGTGGGAGGCGTGATCGGTCGTGAGGACTTCGAGGGCAGAGATCAACGGCTACGACGGCACGCTAGGTTGTGTGCTATGACCCGCAGTGCTCCGGACCCGCGCCGCCCCTTCGGCCGTCTCGTCACCGCCATGGTGACGCCGTTCCACGCCGACGGCTCGCTCGACCTCGACGGTGCCGCCCGGTTGGCCACCTACCTTGTCGACGAGCAGGCCAACGACGGCATCGTGGTGAACGGCACGACGGGGGAGTCGGCCACGACCACGGACGCCGAGAAGGACGCCGTGCTGCGGACCGTCCTGGAAGCCGTCGGCGACCGGGCGCACGTCATCGCCGGGGTCGGCACGGCCGACACCCGCCACACCGTGGAGCTGGCCCGCGCCGCCGAGAAGGCCGGCGCGCACGCCACCCTCGTGGTCACGCCGTACTACAACAGGCCGCCGCAGAGTGGCGTGCTCTACCACTTCCGGACCGTCGCCGACCAGTGCGGCCTGCCGATGATGGTGTACGACATCCCGGGCCGCACCGGCACGCCGATCGAGACCGAGACGATGGTCCGGCTGGCCGAGCACGAGCGCATCGTCGCCGTCAAGGACGCCAAGGGCGACCTCACCGAGGCCGCCTGGGTGACCAGGCGCACCGACCTGGCCGTGTACTCCGGTGACGACAAGCTGACGCTGCCGCTGCTGTCGGTGGGTGCGGTCGGGGTGGTCGGCGTGCCGAGCCACCTGTTCGGCAGCCGTACCAAGGAGATGATCTCCGCGTACGAGTCGGGCGACGTCACGCGGGCCCTCGAACTCCACCATGCGCTGCTGCCGGTCTTCGAGGGCTTCTTCCGTACCCAGGGGGTCATCCTCACCAAGGCGGCGCTCATGCTCCAGGGCCTGCCGGCCGGTCCGGTCCGCCCGCCGCTGTGCGAGGCCAGCCCCGCCGAGATCGCCCGGCTGCGCGAGGACTGCGCCGCGGCCGGCCTGACGCTCGGCGACGCCACCCGCGCGGCGGTCATCGAGTCGCACGCGTCGACGACACATCATCTGGGAGTAACCGAGTGACCGAGGCACACCGCGACCTGGCTCCGCCACCGCCGCTGGCAAAGGGGGCGCTACGCGTCACGCCACTCGGCGGCCTCGGTGCGATCGGCCGCAACATGACCCTGTTCGAGTACGACGGCAAGCTGCTGATCGTCGACTGCGGGGTGCTCTTCCCCGACGTCGACCAGCCCGGCGTCGACCTGATCCTGCCGGACTACTCGTCGATCCTCGACCGGCTCGACGACGTCCAGGCGATCGTGCTCACCCACGGCCACGAGGACCACATCGGTGCCGTGCCGTACCTGCTGGCGCACAAGAAGGACATCCCGCTGGTCGGCTCCCAGTTCACGCTGGCGCTGGTCGAGGCGAAGCTCGCGGAGCGGCGCATCCAGCCGTACTCGATGACGGTACGCGAGGGGCAGACAGAGCGGCTGGGCCCGTTCGAGTGCGAGTTCTTCGCGGTCAACCACTCCATCCCGGACGCGCTCGCGGTTGCGATCACGACACCGGCCGGCACCGTCCTGCACACCGGCGACTTCAAGATGGACCAGTTGCCGCTGGACGGCCGGCTGACCGACCTGCCCGGCTTCTCCCGGCTCGGCGCCGAGGGCGTCGACCTGCTGCTGTCGGACTCGACCAACGCCGAGGTTCCCGGTTTCGTCACGCCGGAGCGGGAGATCGGCCCGGTGATCGACCGGATCTTCGACCAGGCCCGGGGCCGCATCATCGTGGCGTCGTTCGCCTCGCACGTCCACCGGGTGCAGCAGGTCTTCGACGCCGCCGCGGCGCACGGACGCAAGGTCGCCCTGATCGGCCGGTCCATGGTCCGCAACATGGGCATCGCCCGCGACCTGGGCCTGCTGCGCATCGAGCCCGGCCTCGTCGTCGGGCTGGACGAGGCCACCACCCTCCCGCACGGCGAGATCGTGTTCATGTCCACCGGTTCGCAGGGCGAGCCGATGAGCGCCCTCGGCCGGATGGCCACCGGCGACCACCGGCACATCACCATCGAGTCCGGCGACACCATCGTGCTGGCGTCCTCACTCGTGCCTGGCAACGAGACCGCCGTGTACCGGGTGATCAACCAGTTGTCCCGGGCCGGCGCGACCGTCATCCACAAGGACGTCGCGAAGGTGCACGTCTCCGGCCACTCCGCCGCCGGTGAGCTGTTGATCCTGCTCAACACGATCAAGCCGCGCAACTTCATGCCGGTACACGGCGAGTGGCGCCACCTGCGGGCGCACGCCCGGCTGGCGATCGAGTCCGGCGTACCCGCCGACCGGGTGGTGCTGTGCGAGGACGGCGACGTGGTCGACCTCGTCAACGGCAAGGTGCGCCTCGCCGGGCACATCAAGTCGCGGTACGTCTACGTCGACGGCCTCGCGGTCGGGGACGTCGGCGAGTCGCTGCTGACCGAGCGGCGCATCCTCGGCGATGGCGGCTTCATCGCGACGACCGTGGTGGTCGACTCGGTCAACGGCAAGGTCGTCGGCGGCCCGACGGTGTCGGCGAAGGGCTTCTCCGAGGACCCGGCGGTCTTCGAGGCGGTCCTGCCGCTGGTGACCGAGGCGCTCGACCGGGCCGCTCAGGACGGCATCAGCGACCCGCACCAGCTCCAGCAGATCGTCCGCCGGACCGTCGGGCGCTGGGTCAACGAGAAGTACCGGCGCCGGCCGATGATCGTACCGACGGTCGTCGAGGTGTAACGCCGGTATTTGCGGATCTTGGACACCTGGCGGGCCTATCGCACCGCCAGGTGTCCAAGATCCGTGCGTTGGTCGGCCGTACGCCGCCCGACCAGGCACGCCGGGTCCAGCTCGACGGTCAGCAGCTCCCGGCGGCCGACCATCAGCGGCAGCGACGCGGGTTGGCCGGCCGGGTACAGGGTGGTACGCCAGTTGCCGTCCTCGCCGAGCATCCGCACCACGATCGCCGGGACCGGGCACAGGTGCTCCCACCACGGCTGCAGTTCGACCCGCCAGTAGCAGGGGATGCCGGCGGCCGGGTACAGCCAGTTCTTCGTGACCCGGCCGGTCGTCACCGACGGCGGTGACACCACCTCGACGACGGTGTGTACCAGCGCCGCCGGGACGCCCCGCGGCACCTCGTCCGGGTCGGCCGTGGTGACCAGCAGGTCGGGGGTGGTGCCGTCGCCGTTGGGCAGCCGGACCGCGCTGTTGCGGATCACCTCGACCTCGGGAGGCAGAGCGGCCGCGACGAGCGTACGCAGGCGGTCGGCGGCCAGGTTGTGCCGTGGCTGCGCGGCGGGCGACACGACCAGCTCACCTTCTAGGACCTCGTAACGCAGCCCGTTGTCGGGCAACGTGAACAGAGTGTCCACGGTGAACGGTGGTCGTGGCCACGCGGGGTGCCGTCCGGACGTCGCCACAGGTACTCACCTCCCCACCGGGAGTATGCACCGGGCCGCGCGGGTCCGCCCGGCGCGGTGGCTCGCGGTCCCATCGGATCGGATCGTCACGGCGTCCCCCGACGGCGACCGTCATCCGCCGCGCGGCGCTCTTCGTACCGCAGGGCCGCCACGGCCTGCTGGTACCGCCAGATCCCGTCGACGAGCCGGCGCAGCCCGGCCAGCGTCGCGTCGTGGTCGCCGGTACCGAGGAATCTGACCTTGACGGTCTGGCTCTCGTGCACGACCAGGACCGGTCGGCCGTCGTCGGCGTGTTCGACGGCTGCCCCGAAGCCGTCCCGATCGAGGCTCACGGGGGTACGGGGTCGTCGTCAGCGGTCTGCACGTCCTGTCTCCGTGGGTAGGGGATGAGGGCTTTCCCGGCCGGCCTGTTCGCGGAGTTGTTGCATGACGATCTCCATGCGGGCGCGGGTGTCGAGCTTGACCTGCTCCTCGCGAGCGAGCCGTCGCGGCGGGCAGGGATGGCGTAGTCCGCAGCGGCACCGCCACGGTCGCCACCACTGGCGACGGTGCCGCCGGAGCATGCCGTTGATGTCGCGCTGGTCCACGTCGGAACCTTCCCGGTGCGCCGGGGACGGGGATGTCGAGGTCCAGAGCCGGCGGGGCTGACAGGCCTGGGGAAGCGAGCCGGTGGGCGCCAGCCCTGGACCGTTCCCTCAGCCCCGGGTGGTGCTCGGGGACGGGAGGGCTGAGAGCGGGCGAAGTCCGAGGTTGCCGACCAGGACCGCGGCCCGCTCTCGCGAGGGAGTCTGCACTACTTTGCATGCAGAGTTCAACGGCTTTGCATGCAAAGTTTGCGGACCTGTGCAGCGTGTTTGATCCAGGACGTCGCGGCGTGGTCGAATCCTTGTGCCGACCAGGGAGTTCCGCGACCATGACCGAGCCCGCGTACGAACGCATCCGTGACGAGCTGCGCCGCCGAATCGAGAGCGGCGAGCTGGCGCCTGGCGCGAAACTGCCGACCCATTCGGCGCTTGCCGCCCACTACGGCGTCTCCGTCCAACCCGTCCGCCAGGCTCTCCTGCTGCTGGAACAGGTCGACCGGCTGATCGTGAGTTACCAGGGGAAAGGCGTGTTCGTCGCCGACCGGGCCGGGGATTTTCGGCCATAGCCACAGCCGCCGCGTAGCCGTGATCACCCCCGGGGTACGGAGCCAGGAGTATTTCGTGATGCCCGCCGTCTCGAAGACCCAGAACCTGGTCAACTATTTGCGCGGTGAGATCGAGTCGGGCCGGTTGAAACCGGGCGACACGATCCCCCGTGCGACCAAGTTGCGCGAGAAGCACGGCGTGTCGATCACCGTGGTGCGTGGGGCGGTCAACTACCTGAAGGCGACCGGTGTACTGGCCGGCGTACCGGGGGTTGGGGTGTTCGTCGCGGAGCGAGCGCAGGAATAGTTCCCCTTGATCGTCGCTGGGGGCTTGTCGAACTTGATCGAATCCTTGCGTCGGCCAGGGAGCCTTGTCGCCATGCCTGCCGTACCGCTTTACGAGAACATCCGTGCCGACCTGCGCCGCCGCATCAGCGCGGGCGAGTGGGCGCCGGGTGTCCAGATCCCGACGCAACAGGAGTTGGCCGCGCACTACGGAACGTCTCTACAGCCGGTCAAAACCGCCTTGTGGATGCTGGAACTCGACGGTGTCGTGATTCGCCGCCAGGGCAAAGGCGTGTTCGTCGCTGACCGGACGGCAGACTCCGACGCTTAGCGGCAGCCGCCAACGTCACCGAGGTCAGCAGGCCCACCATCGCAGACGCGTGGTGATGGGGACCGACTTCCAGGTGTACGCCCCGGCGTGGCGCTACTCGTCGAGTACGGCGACGTCGAGCCGGCGCAGCCGGTCGTGATCGGCGACCACCTCGATGCCGATGATCTTCCCAACTCTGATCGTGAAGGTCAGGACCGTGGACAGCCGGCCCTGCGGGGCCACCACGATGCCGGCCGCCCCGTCGACCAGGGCGGGCCGTGCGTACCGGGCGCCCCGCGCGAAGGTGAGTGCCTGCCGCGCCACGGCCGCCGCGCCGTGTACCTCGACGGGCGTCGCGGTGGGCGCGGCGGCAGCGTCGGCCCGGACCATGACGTCGGGGTCCAGCAGCGCGACGAGAGCGTCGAGGTCCCCGTCCCGGGAGGCGGCGAGGAAGGCGGTGACGATCTCCCGCTGGCGGGCCGGGTCGCCGGCCGGATGGTCGACCGCCCGTACCCGGCGGCGCGCCCGGCTGGCCAACTGCCGCACCGCCGCCGGGGACCGCTCCACGATGTGGGCGATCTCACCGAACGGTACGTCGAACAGGTCGTGCAGCACGAACGCGAGCCGCTCGGCCGGGGTCAGCCGGTCGAGCACCACGAGCAGCGCGAGACCGACGGAGTCGGCCAACAGCGCCTCGCGCTCCGGGTCGATGCCACCCGCACCGTCCGGTACCGGGTCCGACGCGCCGGCCTCCAGCGGCTCCTCCCGTCGGGACCTGCGGGTGCGCAGCATGTCCAGGCACACCCGGGCGACGACCGTGGTCAGCCACCCGCCGAGGTTCTCCACGCCGTCCGTGCCGGTACGGCTCAGCCGCAGCCACGCCTCCTGAACGGCGTCGTCGGCCTCGCTGAGCGAGCCGAGCATCCGGTACGCCACCGCCCTCAGGCGTTCGCGATGGGCCTCGAACCGGCGGGCGAGCCCGTCCCCGTCGTCCACTGTCACAACCCCTCCGTCGCGGTCCGTCATAGCGATGACGGACGGATCCCCACCGATGTGACGAGGACGGACAACGCATGGCACCCATCGTGTTCACCATCGAGATCGCTCTCCCGCCGACCGGCGTCTTCGCGTACGTCACCGACGTCCTGCGCTTCCCCGAGTGGCAGAAGGACGTGGTCGGCGTGCGGATGGTAGATGGACAACCACCCCGCGTCGGTGCCCGGTTCACCACGACCCGCCGCATCGGCCGCGCCGAGCGGACCATGACCCAGCAGATCACCGAGATCGACCCGTCGCGACGCTGGGCCGCCCGGGGCGTGGACGGTCCCGTCCGCCCCCACGCGGCCGTCACCGTCGAACCGTGCGGCGACGGCACCCGCTCCCGGATCACTCTCGCGCTGGACTACGAGGGACACGGAATCGGCGTCCCGCTCCTGCCGCTCGTACGCCGGCAGACCCGGGCCGGGGCGCCGATCAGCCTCGGCAACCTCAAGAAGCGGCTGGAAGGCGCCGGTTCCGACGGTGAGCCGGGCGCGCCGTCGGATCGCTCGTGACGAGTCGGACGGCGGCCGTATCGACCGGTGGACGTCGATCGCCCACGCGTGGCGGGGCCTACCCTGAATCCATGGCCTATCGGCTGCTGGTCACCGCGATCCTCGTCACGCACTTCGGGTACCTGGCGTACGTGGTGCTCGGCGGCCTGCCGGCCATCCGCTGGCCGCGGCTGTTCTGGCCGCACCTCGCGGCGGTGGCGTGGGGGTTCGCCGTCACCGCGTTCCGGCTGCCCTGCCCGCTGACCGCAGCCGAGGACTGGGCCCGGCGTCAAGCCGGCGAGGCCGGGCTGACCAGGGGATTCATCGATCGCTACATCGAGGGCGTGCTGTACCCGGCGCGCTACACCGAGCTGCTGCGGCTGCTCGTCGCGGTCGTCGTGGCCGGCACCTGGCTGCTGGCGTACCGCAGGTGGCGGGCGGGGCGCGCGGTGGTGGGCGCCGGCTCCGCCACCCGGTGACCGGGGCACGTCTCACGCCGGTACACCCGGTGACCGGGGTGCGTCTCACGTCGGTACGCCCGGCGCGTCTCACCCCGTCCATGGACCGACGCCGCTACGGTGGCACCGTGGCGAGCCGTACCTCTCAGACGAACCGGCGCACGGGCACCTCCGCGCGCGGCGCCTCGCCCAAGCGTGCCACCGCGGCGAAGAGCACCGGCCGCGCCGCCTCGACCCGGGGCGCCACGGCGCGCGGCCGCACCACGCAGGCCCGCGCGGCGGCCCGGCCGCGGCGGGCCGCGGCCCGCCGCCGCGGGGGGAACCCGGCCGGCTTCGGCCTGATCGCCAGGGCGGTTGTCGGGCTGTGGATGGGCCTGGCGCATGCGTTCGGCTGGGTCGCCCGCAGCATCGGCCGGCAGGCGGCCAGCGCCAGGGAACTTGACCCCGAGCACCGACGCGACGGCGGCGGCCTGGCCCTGATCGGGCTGGCGCTGGTGCTCGGCGTCGCGATCTGGGGCAACTCCGGCGGGCCGGTCGGGCAGTGGCTGTCCGGCGTCACCCGTACCCTCTTCGGTTCGGTCTCGCTCACGCTGCCGTTCCTGCTGGTGGTCGGTGGCGTCCGGATGATGCGTACGCCCGCCGAAGAGGAGGAGAGCGGCCGCGGTCGGGTCGTGGTCGGCTGGACCGCGATTTTCCTCGGCGTCGCCGGCCTGTTCCACCTCGGCTTCGGCCAGCCGACCGCGCCGTCGCAGATGGACAAGGCGGGCGGCCTGCTCGGCCGCGCCAGCGGTGGCCTGATCGCCGCCGCCGTGAGTCCCTGGGTGGCCGTCCCGCTCCTGATCATGCTGAGCCTGTTCGGCATCCTCGTGGTCACCGCGACGCCGGTCAACCAGATCCCCGAGCGGCTGCGGCAGATGCGCGACCTCGCCATGGGCATCCCGCCGGCCGACGAGATGATCGACGAGGATCTGCGCGACGACGAGGCCGACGCCGAGCACGGCGCCGGGCTCAAGCGCCGCTCCACCCGCCGCCGCAGCGCCGCGCCGGCCGGTGACCCGTTGCTCGCCGAGGCCGCGCTGGACGCGGCCATGGCCGACGAGGCCGAGCGGCAGGCGACCGGCGACAGCCTCGCGGCGTACGAGACCGTGGCCCTGTCGCGGACCGAGAAGCCCAAGGAGAAGCGGCCCAAGCCGCCGCCGGAGCACTCGCCGCTGCCGACCCGGGCCGAGCAGCTCGCGCTCACCGACACCGACTACAAGCTGCCGCCGCCCACCCTGCTGGCCAAGGGTGACGCGCCGAAGGCACGCACCCGCGCCAACGACGAGGTGATCCAGTCCCTTCAGGGGGTGTTCGAGCAGTTCAACGTGGACGCCGCGGTGACCGGGTTCACCCGCGGCCCCACCGTCACCCGGTACGAGGTGGAGGTCGGCCACGGCGTCAAGGTCGAGCGGATCACCCAGCTGACCAAGAACATCGCGTACGCGGTGAAGTCGCCCGATGTGCGGATCATGAGCCCGATCCCGGGCAAGAGCGCGGTCGGCATCGAGATCCCCAACCTCGACCGGGAGAACGTCACCCTCGGCGACGTGCTGCGCTCCCGGGAGGCGGTCTCCGACCACCACCCGCTGCTGGTCGGGCTGGGCAAGGACATCGAGGGCGGGTACGTCACGGCCAACCTGGCCAAGATGCCGCACATGCTGATCGCGGGTGCGACCGGTGCCGGTAAGTCGTCCTGCATCAACTCGCTGCTGGTGTCGCTGCTGAGCCGGGCCACCCCGGACGAGGTGCGGCTGCTGCTGGTCGACCCGAAGCGGGTGGAACTCACCGCGTACGAGGGGATCCCGCACCTGGTCACGCCGATCGTGACCAACCCGAAGAAGGCCGCCGACGCCCTCGACTGGGTCGTGCGCGAGATGGACATGCGCTACGACGACCTGGCCGCCAACGGCGTGCGCCACATCGACGACTACAACAAGAAGGTACGGGCCGGGCAGATCACCGCCCCGCCGGGCAGTGAGCGGGTCATCCGCCCGTACCCGTACCTGATCGTGATCGTCGACGAGCTGGCCGACCTGATGATGGTCGCGCCCCGTGACGTCGAAGATTCGATCGTCCGCATCACCCAGCTCGCCCGGGCCGCCGGCATCCACCTGGTCCTGGCGACCCAGCGGCCGAGCGTCGACGTCGTCACCGGTCTGATCAAGGCGAACGTGCCGTCCCGGCTGTCGTTCGCCACCTCCAGCCTCGCCGACTCGCGGGTCATCCTCGACCAGCCCGGCGCGGAGAAGCTGATCGGCCGCGGCGACGGGCTGTTCCTGCCGATGGGCGCGTCCAAGCCGATCCGGGTACAGGGCGCCTGGGTCGACGAGCGAGAGATCAACGCGGTCGTCAGGTTCTGCAAGGACCAGCGGGAGCCGGAGTTCCGTCCGGACGTGACCGCCCCGAAGGAGAGCGAGAAGAAGAAGGTCGACGAGGAGATCGGCGACGACCTCGACCTGCTGCTCCAGGCGATCGAACTGGTGGTCACGTCGCAGTTCGGATCGACCTCGATGCTGCAGCGCAAGCTGCGCGTCGGCTTCGCCAAGGCCGGCCGGCTGATGGACCTCATGGAGACGCGTGGGGTGGTCGGCCCGTCGGAGGGGTCGAAGGCCCGCGACGTGCTGGTCAAGCCGGACGAGCTGGCCGAGATCCTGGCCAACCTGCGCGGCGAGGACTCCTGATCGCTCCTGGCCGTGATCACAGAGACATTTCCGTGATCACGAGGAGTAGGGGTACCGGGGGCGCGCGGCGACCTCGGTACCCTCGGAACATGTCGAAAAATCCCGCTGGCGACCGTCGCGTGGCCCTGCTGACCCTGGGCTGCGCCCGCAACGAGGTCGACTCGGAGGAACTGGCCGCCCGGCTGGCGGCCGACGGCTGGCGGGTGAGCACCGACGGCGCGGGCGCCGACGTGGTGCTCGTCAACACCTGCGGCTTCGTGGCGCAGGCCAAGCAGGACTCGATCGACACGCTGCTGGCGGCCTCCGACACCGGCGCGAAGGTGGTCGCGACCGGGTGCATGGCCGAACGGTACGGCCGGGAGCTGGCCGACAGCCTCCCCGAGGCCGACGCGGTACTGGGCTTCGATCACTACCCGGACATTTCGGCGCGGCTGTCGGAGGTGCTCGAAGGACGGAAGATCGAGTCCCACACGCCCCGCGACCGGCGTACCCTCCTGCCGCTGACCCCGGTGGAGCGGCGCGCGACGACCGACGTGGTGGTACCCGGCCACCTGACCGTCGACGAGCACACCCCGGCGCACCTGCGCGGGGTGCTGCGCCGGCGGCTGGACAACGGGCCGGTGGCCTCGCTCAAGCTGGCGTCCGGCTGCGACCGGCGGTGCGCGTTCTGCGCGATCCCGTCCTTCCGCGGCGCGTTCGTGTCCCGTACCCCCGACGAGATCCTCGCCGAGGCCGAGTGGCTGGCCGGCTCGGGCGTCCGGGAACTGGTCCTGGTCAGCGAGAACTCCACGTCGTACGGCAAGGACCTGGGTGACCCGCGGGCGCTGGAGAAGCTGCTGCCGCAGCTCGCCGCGATCGACGGCATCGTGCGGGTGCGCGCGTCGTACCTCCAGCCGGCCGAGACGCGCCCCGGACTGGTCGAGGTGATCGCCACCACGCCCGGCGTCGCGCCCTACTTCGACCTGTCCTTCCAGCACGCCAGCGAGCCCGTGCTGCGCCGGATGCGCCGGTTCGGCTCAACCGAGCGGTTCCTGGAGCTGCTCGCGTCGGCCCGGGCGCTCGACTCCGAGGCCGGTGCCCGGTCCAACTTCATCGTGGGCTTCCCCGGCGAGACCCGGGCCGACGTCGACGAGCTGGTGCGCTTCCTGGAGGCGGCGCGGCTGGACGCGGTCGGCGTGTTCGCCTACAGCGACGAGGACGGCACCGAGGCGGCCACGCTGCCGGGCAAGGTCCGCGCGGACACGGTCCGGCGCCGGTACCAGAAAGTCACCGACCTGGTCGAGCAGCTCTGCGCGCAGCGCGCCGACGAACGGGTCGGCTCGGTCGTCGAGGTGCTGGTGGACAGTATCGACGAGGACGGGGTCGAGGGTCGCGCGGCGCACCAGGCACCCGAAGTGGACGGTTCCACCACGCTGGTCGACGGCGGATTGGAGCTTTCGACCCTGCGCCCCGGCGACCTCGTCGCGGCCCGGGTCACCGGCAGCTCGGGGGTGGATCTGGTAGCGGTACCCGAGAAGGTGTTGTCGCCGGCGAGCGTCTCGTGACGGCCGAGCCGACGCCGGTGCCGGCCCGCCGGGTGCCGCTGCTCAACGTCGCGAACGCCCTGACCGGCCTGCGGATCGTCCTGGTGCCGGTCTTCCTCGCGGTCACCGTCACCTCCGAGATGACCCGGCCGGGCTGGCGGATCGCCGCCTGCGTGACGTTCTGCGTGGCGTCGGTGACCGACTTCGTCGACGGCTGGATCGCGCGTACCTGGGACCTGGTGACCTCGTTCGGCAAGGTCGCCGACCCGATCGCGGACAAGGCGCTCACCGGCACCGCGCTGCTCCTGCTGTCCGCGTACGACCGGCTGAGCTGGTGGATCACCGGCATCATCCTGGTACGCGAGATCGGCGTGACCGTGCTGCGCTTCTCGGTGCTCCGCCACGGGGTGATCCCGGCGAGCCGGGGCGGCAAGGTCAAGACCGCGCTGCAGATCCTCGCCATCGCCTGCTACCTGCTGCCGCTGTCCGGGGCGGTGGCGTGGGTCGGCGACTGGGTGATGGCGCTGGCCGTCGTGGTGACCGTGGTCACCGGCGTCGACTACGTCCTGCGCGCCATGCGGCTGCGCCGGGCCGGCTGACCCCGGTGGCCGCCGCCCGGGCGGCGGGGTGGCGTACCGGGCGGTTGGTCGATGGCCCGGGCGGGCATGATGTCGGCAGCGGGTGTGAGGCGGGGGGTGCCATGACGGAGTTGGCCGGACCGGTGCTGCGGCTGCTGGGTGAGCGGCGGGAGACACTCGCCGTGGCGGAGTCCCTGACCGGGGGCCTCCTGGCCGCCACGATCGTGGACGTACCGGGCGCCAGCGCGGTCTTCCGGGGCGGTCTGGTGGTGTACGCGACCGATCTCAAGCGGACACTGGCCGGCGTACCGGGCGAGCTGCTGGCCGAGCGTGGGCCGGTCGACCCGGACGTGGTGCTGGCGCTCGCCGACGGGGCCCGGCGGGCCTGCGGGGCCGACTGGGGGCTGGCGACCACCGGCGTCGCCGGCCCGGAACCGCAGGCCGGGATGCCCGTCGGCACCGTCTATCTGGCCTGTCGCGGTCCGGCCGGGGGAGAGGTGCGGGGGATGACGTTCGAGGGTGACCGTGCCGACGTTCGCGCCGGTGCGGTAGCGGCAGCCCTCGACCTGCTGGCCGGAACTCTCCGCGGCACGTCCTGAGGGGCCTCCCCCTTTTCGGTACGGGTCTGCCAAGGGAGGGTGTCGCCGGAGCGTAAACCGGGTACCTTTGCATGACTGGGTTCGCCCCGAACATCTGGGTTGTCGATAAAAGGGGGTGCGATGGTCCTGCTCCGTCGGGTGATCGGCGATGCGCTCCGGGCGCGGCGCCAGTCCCAGCAGCGCACCCTCCGTGAAGTGTCGACCGCGGCGAATGTCAGTCTCGGCTATCTGTCCGAGATCGAGCGGGGCCAGAAGGAAGCCTCCAGCGAACTCCTCTCCTCGATCTGTGACGCCCTGGGCGCCCAGCTCTCCGAGGTGCTGCGCGAGGTCAGCGACACCCTGGCGCTCGCCGAGCAGATGGCGGACGTGCTCGTGCCGGTCGGCGGCCCGGCTGCGGACGGCGCTGCCACGGTCGCGAAGCCGGACACGACGCCGGCTCCGGCGGCCCGTGTCGCCAGGGCGACGGCGCGCCCCGCCAAGGCGAAGATCACCGATGGTGAGGTCTCCGTTGCGGTACGCCACGATGGTCCACTGAAGACCACGCTGCGCGCGACCCGCGCGGGCCGGCAGCAGTCCGACCGCGACGTCGTCCGCGCCGCCTGACCGGCTCGCCCGCGCAGTCGGACAGGATCGTCGTCCCCCGCCCTGAGATCGGCTTTTTCGCGTCCACCTGCCACACTGAGGGCTCTCCATCGGCCGGCGTGCGCCGGCCAGGTCCCCTCGGAGGCGATGCTGGTGGTACTCGACACCTCGCCGCGGCGGCGTAACCCGCTGCCCCTCGTCATTGCCGTCGTCATCGGCCTCGTTGCGATCATCGGGATCTACCTGGTGCTGAAGCCGTCCGGTGACGGCCGGTCCACCGCCGCCCGTGGCGACTGCGTCGCGTTGACCGTCGCCGCGTCCAGCGAGAAGTCGGCGCTGCTGTCCGACCTGGCCGCCGGGTACAACGGGAGCGGCCGGACCTTCGGCGGCACGTGCGCCGATGTGAAGGTCGTCAGCAAGGCGTCCGGCGCGGCGATGGAGGCGCTCGCCGCGGGCTGGGACGCCGGGCGTGACGGCGGCCCCGCGCCGCAGGTGTGGAGCCCGGCGTCCTCGTCCTGGGTGTCGCTGCTGCGCCAGCGCGTCGCCAGTACCGACAAGGGCACCCTCGTCGACGACACCAAGCCGGCCTCGATCGCGCAGTCTCCGCTGGTCCTCGCGATGCCCAAGCCGATGGCCGAGGCGCTCGGCTGGCCGGGCAAGCGGCTGGGCTGGTCGGACGTTCTCGGACTGACCAACGACCCGAACGGCTGGGGTGCCGTCGGCCACCCCGAGTGGGGCAGTTTCCGGCTCGGCAAGACCAACCCGCACTTCTCCACGTCCGGTCTCCACGCGACCGTCGGATCGTACGTCGCGGCCACCGGGCGATCCGGCGACCTCACCGAGGCCGACCTGGCCGACCCGAAGGTGCTCGACTTCGTCAAGGGCGTCGAGGCCGGTGTCGTCCACTACGGGGACACGACGCTGACGTTTTTGGCCAACCTCGCCGATGAGGACGCGCGTGGCCGGGGCATGAACTACATCAGCGCGGTCGCCGTCGAGGAGAAGTCGGTCTACGACTACAACCAGGGCAACCCGACCGGCGACCCGAAGCTCGCCGGCAAGGGCCGCAAGCCGCGGGTACCGCTGGTCGCGGTCTACCCGAAGGAAGGCACGCTGGTCTCGGACAACCCGTACGTGGTGCTCGCCACCGCGAGCGACGAGCAGAAGGCCGCCGCGGCGGACTTCCTGGCGTACCTCCAGCAGTCGCAGCAGCAGAAGCGGTTCACCGAGGCCGCCTTCCGGACCTTCGACGGCAAGCCGGGCCCGGCGCTGTCGCAGGCCAACGGGGTCCTGCCGGACCAGCAGGTGGACGTGCTCGACCCGCCCGCATCGGCGGTCCTGGCGAAGGCGCTCGGCACCTGGGACATCCAGCGCAAGCGGGCCCGGGTGCTGCTGGTGCTCGACGTCTCCGGCTCGATGGCCGACGATGCGGCCGGCGGGCGGTCCAAACTCGAACTGGCCAAGCAGGCGGTGCTGCGGTCGATGGGGCTGTTCGCCGCCGACGACGAGGTCGGACTGTGGACGTTCTCCACCGAGCAGCGTGGGGCGACCACCCCGTACACCGAGCGGGTGCCGATCGGGCCGGTGTCGGGCAACTCCGGGCGGATCACGCAGGTCGTCAACGCCTTGTCCGCCGAGGGCGGCACGGCGCTGTACGCGTCAACCCGGGCGGCGCAGCAGAAGCTGCTGGCCAGCGCCGCCCCGGACCGGATCAACGCGGTCGTCGTCCTGACCGACGGCAAGAACGAGTACCCCAAGGACAGCGACCTGAACGGCCTGCTGCGCGACCTCGACGCCAGCAACCTGGAGAACTCGGTGCGGGTGTTCACGATCGCGTACGGGGACAAGGCCGACCTGGACACGCTCCGGCGCATCTCGTCGGCGTCGCGGGCGGCGGCGTACGACGCGCGCAACCCGACCAGCATCGACACCGTTCTCGTCAACGTGATCAGCAACTTCTGACGGGGCGGCGGATGGCTCTGCGGGAACAGTTGACCGAGCCCTGGGGCATCGTGGCCGCCGGGCTGCTCGGCGGGGTCGGCGCGGCGGTCACCGGTGCGCTGGCCCCCGGCGGGTTGCTCGTCGGCGTACCCGTCGGTCTCGGCGTCGCGGGTGTGGTGTACGCGGTGCGGGTGGGGCTGGGGGCGCTCACCGACTCCGGTGCCCGACCGGTACCCGCGGGGTGGGTCGACCCGCGGCTGCCCACGCCGCCCCGGGGCAGCCCGGCCGAGCAGTGGCTGAGCCGGGCCGAACGGGCGGTCGGCACGCTCCGGCAACAGACCCGGTCGTCCGGTGACCCGGTGCTGCGCGGTCAGATCGCCGGCGTCGACGACGAGGCGGCCGGGGCGCTGGCCGACCTGCGCCGCTTCGCCGGGCAGGTGACGCTGCTCGAGCAGACGATGGCGAGCATCCCGGTCGACCGGCTGCGCCGCGACCACGCCGCGATCGAGCGGGGCCTGCGCGGGTTACCGGCGGGCCCGCTGCGGCAGGAGCAGGAGCGGGCCCTGGGGGCGGTGGGTGACCAGCTGGCGGTCGCGGAGCGGCTGACCGAGGCCCACCGGATGCTCCTGGCGCGGATGCAGTCGGCCGCACTCGGGCTGGAAGGGCTGGTCGCCCGGCTGGCCGAACTGCTCGCGCTGCACGCCACGACCGGGGGCGAGCAGATGACGGCGACCCGGCTGGCGGAGCTGACCGGCGATCTGGAAGGGATGCGGGCCGGCCTCGCGGAGGCGGAGCGGGTGTCCCGGACGGCGCTCGCCGGGGGGACTCCGGTCGACGGCGCCTGACCGGATGGTCCGGTCGGGAGCGCGCTACCCGGCCGGGTGGTCCGGTCCGGGGTGGTAGACCCGGCCGGGTGGTCCGGTCTGGGGCAAATGTTCGGTTGCAAATCAGGGATCTCCCGCAGGGCCCGTGACGCTCTAGCGCCCGCCTGCGACGATGGAGACACGTTCCAAGAGAAAATTGCCGGCGCCGCGTCAAGGACGGTCGAGTTGACCGCCCGCGTCACGGCGGTCGGCACCGGTCGAGCCGACACGTAGACGTGTGACCAGCACGAGGCGTGCGGAGCGGCCGGGGTCGGCCGCGATGCACCACGGCGATACCAAAGCCGCAGAGAGGACCTTTCAGAGATGGCGAATCCGTTCGCTAAGGGCTGGCGATACCTGATGGCGCTGTTCGGCGCCAAGATCGACGAGTACGCCGATCCCAAGGTGCAGATCCAGCAGGCGATCGAGGACGCGCAGCGCCAGCACCAGGCCCTCGTCCAGCAGGCCGCTGCCGTCATCGGCAACCAGCGCCAGCTGGAGATGAAGCTGTCCCGGCAGATGGCCGAGGTGGAGAAGCTGCAGGGCTCGGCCCGTCAGGCGCTCGTACTGGCCGACAAGGCGCGGACCTCCGGCGACGAGCAGGAGGCGGCGCGCTACGAGAACACCGCGCAGACCTTCGCCACCCAGCTGGTCGCCGCCGAGCAGTCGATGGAGGATCTGAAGACCCTCCACGACCAGGCGCTGGGCGCCGCCACCCAGGCGCGTCAGGCGGTCGAGAACAACGCGATGATCCTGCAGCAGAAGATCGCCGAGCGCACCCGGCTGCTCAGCCAGCTCGAGCAGGCCAAGATGCAGGAGACCGTCGCCCGCTCGCTGGAGTCGATGAGCTCGCTCGCCGCGCCGAGCAACACCCCCTCGCTGGAGGAGGTCCGCGAGAAGATCGAGCGGCGTTACGCCAACGCCATGGGCCGCGCCGAGCTCGCGTCCAACTCGGTCGAGGGGCGCATGCTCGAGGTGCAGAAGTCGAGCCTGGACATGGCGGGCGCGTCCCGGCTGGACCAGATCCGCGCCAGCATGGCCGGTGAACAGCTGGCCAGCGCGCCGCAGCAGCCGGCGGTGGAGCAGGGGCCGGCCCGCGACGCGGCCGGCGTCGCCCGGCTGGACCAGCTGCGGGCCAGCATGTCCAAGGACAAGCCGACCGGCGACGCCGCCTCGGCGGGCTGACCGGGCAGACCGAGGAGGGCGGCGTGCGAGCAGCAGCGGACCCGCGGGCGAGGCATTTCCGGCAGTTGCACCGGCTGCGCCGGTCGGCGCGGGGCTGGACGGTCCGCGCCGGCCTGTTCACCGGCGCGGCCGCTGTGCTCCTGCCGTACCACGGGCTGGGGCTGCCCGACGCGCTGTGGGCGGCCGCGGCCGGCGGATCGCTCGCCATGGCCGGTCTCCGCTGGGCGGAGGTCCGATCGTTCGCCGCGCTGCCCGCCCCGCCTCCGCCGGACCCGGCGCTCGCCGCCGAACGGACCCGACGGGGACTGGAGTCGCTGGTCCGGCGGCTACCCGCCGGGGAGAGCGTGCTCGACGAGGTGCGGCGCCAGCGTGACCGGGTACGGCTGCGCGGCACCGCGGTCGCGCCCGCGTGGCAGCGGCTGGACCGGGCCGCCGCCGTCCTCGCCGGGCTGTCCGGCCGGCTCGACGGGCCGGCCGAGCCCGCCGTACAGGAGGCCGCGGTCGCCGAACGGGCGTTGCGGGACCTGGCTGAGCGGGCGGCCGGGGTGGAGCGGGCCGCCCGGCTCGCCCCCGGTGAGGCGCTCACCCGCGCCCACGCCGAGCTGGTGGCGCAGTTCGAGGAGGGCGTCGCGGCGTACGAGCAACTGGTCGGCGCGGCCGCCGGTTACGTGGCCGAGGACGGGCGGCCGGTCGGGGAGAACGTCGCCGCCGGCCGGCTGCGGGAGGCCACCGACCTGCTGCGGGGGATCGCCGCCGGCCTGTCCGAGCTGCGCGCCTACTCGTAGGTTTCCCGTGCTCCGTCCCGCGGGTCCATCCGTCCCGCGGGGTTCACGGGAGGGAGCCCGGCCCGACCTGCCAGCCCGGCCCCGGCCCGGCCTCGCCCGGCCCGGGGCCGGGCTGGCAGGTCGGGCACCAGTACGTGATCCGCTCGTAGTCCCCGGTGTTGGCCCGCCGGATCGTGGTGCCGCAGCGCCGGCACGGCGACCCGGCCCGCTCGAACACCCACTGCTTCTCGCCCCGGCGCAGTGAGCCGGTGGTCGCCTGGTCCCACCGGCCCCGATTGGCCGCCATCAGCCGCTGTGCCAGGTCGACGAGTCCGTCCAGGTCGTCGACCTCGGACACCGGCGTCCACGGCGACACGCCGCGCAGGAACAGCGTCTCGGCCTTGTACAGGTTGCCGATGCCGGCCAGGTTGCGCTGGTCGAGGAGCGCGTCCGCGATGGCCCGGTCGGGCCGCGACCGCAGCCGGCGGGTCGCCTCGGCCGGGTCCCAGTCGGCGCCCAGCAGGTCGGGGCCGAGGTGGCCGACCAGTCGGCGTTCGTCGGCGGTCGGTACCAGCGCCAGCTCGTGCAGGTGGAAACCGACGGCCACGTGGGCGGCCGTGTACAGGGCGACCCGGATGGTGTGCGGCCGGCCGCCGCGCCACCGCTCGCCAGCGGCGTAGATCCGCCACGCGCCGTCCATGCGCAGGTGGGAGTGCAGGGTGTACCGCTGGTCGGCCGGCGTGACCAGCCGCAGTAACAGGTGCTTGCCCCGGCAGGCGGACTCGACCACGGTCCAGTCGCTGACGTCGGCGCCGGCCAGGCGGGGTACCCGGAAGTCGCCGCGCTGGATCCGCTGGCCGGTCAGCGCGCGACCGACGATCTGGGCCGTGTTCCACACGGTGTCACCCTCGGGCACAGCCTCCGACTCTACGATCGTGCACATGGGCGTGACGATCCGCACCGCGGCCAGGCGCGACCTCGACGTCGTCGTGGAGTTGTCGGCAGAGCTGTTCGCCGAGGATGCCGGGCAGTACGACCCCCACACCGACCTGGACTGGCCACGGCGCGAGGGCCACGAGTACTTCGGGGGCCTGCTGAGCGGGCCGACCACGCACTGCTGGCTGGCCGAGGTGGACGGGGCGGTCGCCGGCTCGCTGGTGGGCCGGATCAGCCGGGAGTCCACCGTACGGCCGGTCCGGGTGGCGGAGCTGGAGAGCATCTACGTGCGGCCGGAGTACCGCGGTCAGGGCGTGGCCGACGGGCTGATCGCCGCGTTCGTCGAGTGGGCCCGGCTGCGGGGCGCCAGGATCGCGTCGGTCACCGCGTACGCCGGGAACGCGCGGGCGATCGCCCTGTACCGCCGTAGCGGCTTCGCGCCCAAGAGCGTGCAACTGGAGATGGCGCTGTGAGCGCCGCGCCGACAACCGCCCGCTGAGCGGCCGGTCCGGCGCCGGCCCGCCCCCGACCGGCCGCCGGCGGAGCGGCCACGACCGGTCGGTCACTGACGTGTCGCCGCGCCGACGCCCTGACGTCTTCTGCCCGCATGCTCGTACCTGCAGCGCCACCGTAAATTCATCGACCCTGTTATTGCATAACGTTTGCAGCAAAGTAGGCTCGGCATTAGCGACCTTGAGAGGGAGTCGACGGTGCACATTCCAGACGGTTACCTGAGCCCGCAGACCTGCGCGGCGGCGTACGTCGTGGCCGTTCCGACCTGGGCGGTCGCCAGTAACCGGGTCACCCGGGTGGTCAAGACCCGCAACGTGCCCACGCTGGCCATCCTCGCCGCGCTGAGCTTCCTGGTCATGATGTTCAACATCCCGATCCCGGACGGCACCACCGCCCACGCCGTCGGGGCGGTGATCATCGCGATCGTCTTAGGCCCGTGGGCCGCGGTCATCGCCGTCTCGGTGGCGCTGCTGTTCCAGGCGCTGCTGTTCGGTGACGGGGGGGTCCTGGCCTACGGGGCCAACGTGGTCAACATGGCGATCCTCATGCCGTTCCTCGGCTACGGGGTCTACCGCCTGGTCGCCGGCCGCTCACCGCTGACGTCGCGGCGGCGCATGGTGGCCGCCGCGATCGCCGGGTACGCGGGCATCAACGCGGCGGGCTTCGCCACCGCCGTCGAGTTCGGCATCCAGCCCGAACTGTTCCACACCGCCTCCGGCGCCCCGCTGTACTCGCCGTACCACCTGTCTCAGACGATCCCGGCGATGATGCTGGCGCACCTCACCATCGCCGGTGCCGCCGAGGCGATCCTCACCGGAGGTGTGTTCGCGTACCTGGCCCGCGCCGACGCGCGTCGGCTGGCGGTGACGCACCGCGACATCCCGGTGGCCGCCGGCGACACCCCGAAGACCGGCGACGCGGCCGCGCCACCGGCCCGCCGGCTCACCCCGGCCCGGCTGTCGCTCGGCTTCGTCGCCCTCATGGTGCTGCTGACCCCGCTCGGCCTGCTCGCCCCCGGCGGGGCGTTCGGCGAGGACGCTCCCGAGGACCTCAACCTGGGCCAGTTCGGCCTGAGCAGCGTCCCGGCCGGCCTGGCCCGCTACAACGGCTTCTGGAGCCACACCCTGCTCGGCGACTACGGCTTCCACGACGGCCGGCACGCCAACCTCGCCTACATCCTGTCGGCGGTGGTCGGTATCGCCGTCGTCGGCGCCGCCATCTTCGCGGTCGGCACGGTGGTCACCTGGGTCACCCGCCGTCGCGGCGCGGCCGGCCCGGAGCGGGGTACGGCCGAACCGGAGACGGCATGACCACCGCGGTACGGGTCGGCGACCCCGCCACCGCCGTCCGGACCGGCGGCGACGCGGCAACGGTACGGGCCGGCGACGCCACGGCCACCGCCGACCGGACCCGCCGGACGCCGGACTGGCTACTGCGCGGCGAGGCCGGCTTCGGCCCGTGCGGCTGTTCCGGAGCCCGCCGCAAGGGCTCCTTCGTGGCGAAGACCCTCGACGGCAGTGCGGGCCTGCTGCGTCAGGTGATGTTCTCCGACGACGTCGCCGGTCGCCCGGGCCTGCTCCAGCGCCTCGACCCCCGGCTCAAGGCCGTCTCGCTGCTGGTCCTGCTGGTCGCCGTCGGCCTGGTCCACCACGTGGGCACGCTGGTCGCCGCGTACGCCGGCACGCTCGTCCTCGCGGCGGCCTCGCGGCTGCCGCTGACGTTCTTCGTGAAGCGGGTGTGGCTGTTCGTGCCGCTCTTCACCGGCATCGTGGTGCTGCCGGCGACGCTGTCGATCGTGACACCGGGCCACGTGGTCCTGACCCTGTGGCACTGGCACGGGACGCCTGAGGGGTTCACCGCCCAGGGGCTCACCTCGGCGGCCCTCGTGATGAGCCGGGTGGCCACGTCGGTGTCGCTGGTCGTGCTGCTCACCCTGACCACGCCGTGGACCAGGCTGCTGGCGGCGCTGCGCGCCCTGGGCGTACCCCGGATCTTCATCCTGATCGTCAGCATGGCCTACCGGTACGTGTTCCTGCTACTGGGCGTCGTGACGGAGATGTACGAGGCCCGCAAGGCCCGTACCGTGGGCGCCGCGGCGCACGACCGGACCTCGCGCCGCTTCGTGGCCGCGTCGGCCGGCGCGCTGTTCGGCCGCGCCGGCCACCTCTCCGAGGAGGTCCACCAGGCGATGGTGGCTCGCGGGTACCGGGGCAACCCCCGGACGCTGCACGCATTCCGGCTGCGGGCGGTGGACGCCGTCGCGGCGGTCGTCGTCCTCGCCGCCGCGGTGGCGATCTACGGAGGTGACCTGCTCCTTGGCCGCTGACTCCCGGCCCGCCGGACCCTCTGCTCTCCACGCCCGGCCCGCCGGCTCCACGGCCGCCGGCTCCCGGTCCGCCGACCTCGCAGCCGCCGATGGCGTCGTCTTCGCCTGCCGTGACCTGCGCTACGCCTACCTCGACCGGTTCCCGGCGCTGGCCGGCGTCTCCCTGGACGTGCGGCGGGGCGAGAAGCTCGCACTGCTCGGCCCGAACGGTTGCGGCAAGTCGACGCTGCTCAAGCTCCTCGCCGGGCTGATCTTCCCGGACAGCGGCACGTTCACCGCATTCGGCCAGGCGGTCACCGAGGACACCCTGGAAGACGAGCGGTTCTCGACCGCCTTCCGCACCCGGGTCGGCTTCGTGTTCCAGAACTCCGACGCGCAGGTCTTCTCCCCGACCGTACGGGAGGAGATCGCCTTCGGCTGCCTCCAACTCGGCCTGTCGACCGACGAGACGGCCGGCCGCGTCGACGACGTCATGGCGATGCTCGACATCGCCGACCTCGCCGAACGGGCGCCGTTCCAGCTGTCGGGCGGGCAGAAGAAGCGGGTGGCGATCGCGTCGGTCCTGGTGATGAACCCCGAGGTGCTGCTGTTCGACGAGCCGACGGCGGCCCTGGACCCGCGTACCCAGGCCTGGCTGATCGACCTGATCGGCGAGCTGAACGGCGCCGGCAAGACCGTCGTCCTCGCCACGCACGATCTCGACGCGCTCGAGACGATCGCCGACCGCTGCCTGGTCTTCGCCGAGGACCACACCATCAGCCGGGTGGGTACGCCCGACGAGATCCTCGCCGACCGCGAGCTGCTGCTGCGGGCCAACCTGATCCACGAGCGCAGCCGGATCTGATCCGCGGGCGCGGTCGGTCCGGTCCGGGAGCGCAGTGGGATCTCACGCGTCCGTGATGTGGACGACGTCCCCCGGCGCCACCGCCAGCGCCACCACGGCCCGACCGCCGTTGATGGCGACGGCGACCCGGTCGGCCGAGTCCACGTAGACCACCAGCGCTCCCGGCTCCGCGTCGCCGAACGTGGTGACCCGCCGGGCGCCGACCCCGCTGACCCGCAGCCGCTCGCCGAGGTGGTCCAGGGCGTCCCCGGACGCCGCCAGCTGCACGTTGCCGAACCGGTCGACGGTCGTCACCTCGGCCTCCAGCCAGCCGTCCCCGACCACGACCACCGGCTGCGGCAGCCGTACCAGCGTCGCCGGGTCCAGCGCGGTACCGGCCTCGGCGAGGTCGGCGCCCGCCGCCAGCCGGGCGGCCACCGGTGCGAACACGTCCCGGCCGTGGAACGTGGGGGAGACGGGCGCGGCGAACCAGGCGGCGTTATCGAGCACGACCGCGCGCCGGATGCCGCCCAGCGCGTCGGCCGCGGCCGGCAGCAGGCCGTTGTCCGGGCCGACCAGCAGGCCCCGCTCGGCCTCGAGCGCCACCCCACGGCGGGTGGTGCCGACCCCGGGGTCGACCACGGCCACATGGACCGCGGGCGGCAGATGGGGCACGGTCTGGGCGAGGACGGCGGACCCGCGGGCGACGTCCGCCGGCGGAACCTGGTGGGTCACGTCGATGACCCGTACCTGCGGCGCGAGCCGGGCGATCACCCCGTGGCACGCCGCCACGAAGCCGTCCGACAGGCCGTAGTCGGTGGTGAGGCTGATCCACTCGTACCCGGGCATGGATTCGAGACTATCCGCCGTATCAGCCGGTCCGGGCGCGGTGCGCGACGCCGGTGACCAACCTGGGAACAGGCTCTGAATCATCCTTGAGGTTGCCAACAGTCTTGTGCCCCGACGGGTGTGGACCTCGGCTGGCGGTAGCGCGGGCTCGTGCTGGGGTATTGGATCTTCAAAATTCTTACGGCGATCACGAACGCGATGCTGGTGGGACTCATCCTGGCGTGCGCGATGCTCCCCGCGGCGCTGGGGGCCGGGTACGTGCTCCAGGCGACATACGAGTCGTACGACAGGCTGCCGCAGAACCTGCGCACACCGCCGCCCGCCCAGACGTCGTACCTGTACGCGAACGACGGCAAGACCCTGATCACCGCGTTCTACGAGGAGTACCGCACCGACGTCAAACTGGCCGACATCGCCCCCGTCATGCAGAAGGCGATCGTCGCGGCCGAGGACAGAAGCTTCTACGAGCACGGTGGCGTGGACCTGAAGGGCGTGCTCCGGGCACTGGTCGCCAACCGGGGGAGCGGCCGCGTCACCCAGGGGGCGTCCACCCTGACCATGCAGTACGTCCGGAACGTCCTCAAGACCGACGTGACCCTGACGGAGGAGCAGCGCCGACTGGCGACCGTCGAGACCCCCGAGCGCAAGGTGCAGGAGATCCGGTACGCCCTGCAACTGGAGCGGAAGCTGTCCAAACAGGAGATTCTGAACCGGTACCTGAACATCACGTACTTCGGTGCCGGCGCCTACGGCATCGAGTCGGCCAGTCAGACGTACTTCTCCAAGCCGGCCAAGGAGCTGACACTGCCCGAGGCGGCGATGATCGCGGGTATCGTGCAGTCGCCGGAGGTCGACAACCCCATCGACGGTAACCGCAACCTGGCGCTGTCGCGCCGGGCCTACGTGCTGGACGCGCTGGCCGGGATGAAGGTCATCACCCACGCCGCGGCCGAGAAGGCGAAGGCGCAGCCGTTGAATCTGCGCCCGACCCCGGCACCGCCCAACAAGTGCGTCAACGTCACACCCGAACACAACGACTGGGGCTTCTTCTGCGACTACTTCCACCAGTGGTGGCGGACGCAGCAGGCGTTCGGCGCCTCGAGCGCGCTGCGCGAGCGCAACCTCAAGCGAGGTGGGTACCGGATCGTCAGCTCGCTCGACCCGGGCATCCAGACCAGTGCCATGCGGGAGTCACTGGCGGTCTACCCGTACGGCAATCCGCGGTCGCTGCCGCTGGCCGTGGTCCAGCCCGGCACCGGGCGGGTGCTCGCCATGGCGGTCAACCGCTACTACAGCCTCGCGCCGAACCCCGACAACGCCCCCTATCCGAACACCGTCAACCAGTTCGTCGGCGGTGACGACAACCTGGCCGGCTACCAGGCGGGGTCGACGTTCAAGATGTTCACCATGCTCGCGGCACTCGACGACGGGAAGCCGTTGTCCACCCTGTTCAACGCGCCCAGCCCGCTGGTGACCCACTGGCCCGGCGGTGGTGGTGCCGTCTGCGGTGGCCGCTACTGCCCGCCCAACGCGAACCCCGGATGGATGAACGGCCCCCGAACGATGTGGGACGGGTTCGGGCGTTCGGTCAACACCTACTGGGTCTGGCTGGAGGAGCAGATCGGTGTGGAAAAGGCGGTCGCGATGGCCAAGAAGATCGGTATTCAGTTCCGCACCCCGCTGGATGCCGAGCTGGCCGGGCCGCGCATCAACGAGTGGGGCGCCTTCACCCTCGGCGTGTCCCAGACCACGCCGGTGGACCTGGCCAACGCGTACGCGACGGTGGCCGCCGAGGGCATGTACTGCCCGGCGCTGCCGGTGCTGTCGATCACCACGTCGGACGGGCGGAGCCTGCCCCAGGGCACCCCGTCGTGCCAGCGGGCATTCAGCGAGGACGTCGCCCGGGCGGCGACGGACGCGGCGCGCTGCCCGATCGGACAGCAGTCGTTCTACGGCAAGTGCAACGGCGGTACCGCGGACAACATCTCGGCGGTCCTCGGCCGGCCGGTCGCGGGTAAGACCGGTACCTCCGACGGCGCCAGTACCGAGAGCTTCGCAGCCTTCACTCCGCAGATCGCCGCCGCGGCCACCGCGGTGAACCCCGACAACCCCAACGACGCCGTCGGCGATGGCGTGTCCGGATCGGTGAACCTGGCGGTCGCGAACACCATGGTGGACGCGCTGCGCAATCAGCCAGTCAGGGACTTCAACCGGCCCAGCGCGGCCATCGCGGGTCTGGGTACCCCGACGCAGTAGCCAGCGGTGACCCTGGACACCCGGCGGCGCCACCGGCCGCCGGGTGTCCGTGCGATCGGCCCGGCCGGGCTCGCCCGGGCCGTGGCCGGGCTCACGCGAGCTGCGGTGCGACCTTCGATGCGATCACGTCGAGGTGGTCGAGGTCGGACAGGTCGAGGATCTGCAGGAACAGCCGGACCGCACCGGCCTGGGCGAACTGCCCGATCTGGTCGACCACCTGGTCCGGCGTGCCGTACAGCGGCGGCGTCCGGCCGATCGCCTCGGCCCGCTTGCGCGCCTCCGCCTCGGTGCGCCCGACCGCGATGGTCTGCGCGGCCGAGAAGACCGGCGGGGCGGCGCGGCCGGCGCGTTCGCAGGCCTCGGTGACCCGCTGGTACATCTGCGCGGTCTCGTCCAGCGGGGCGAACGGCACGTTGAACTCGTCGGCGAACCGGGCCGCGAGTTCCGGGGTGCGCCGCGGACCGCGCCCGCCGATGATCACCGGTGGGTGGGGGCGCTGTACCGGCTTGGGTAGCGCGGGCGAGTCCTCGACCCGGTAATGGGTGCCCTGGAAGGTGAAACGCTCGCCGACCGGCGTGGTCCACAGCCCGGTGATGATCTCCAGCTGCTCCGCCAGCCGGTCGAAGCGCTCCTTGACCGGCGGGAACGGGATGCCGTACGCCTTGTGCTCCGCTTCGAACCAGCCGGTGCCCAGACCCAGCTCGATCCGACCGCCACTCATCTGGTCGACCTGCGCGGCGCTGATCGCGAGGACCCCCGGGTAGCGGAACGTCGCCGAGGTCACCAGGGTCCCGAGCTTGATCCGGGACGTCTGCACGGCCAGCGCCCCGAGCGTCACCCAGGAGTCGGTGGGGCCGGGCAGCCCGTCCGCATCACCCATGACGAGGTAGTGGTCGGAGCGGAAGAACGCGTCGAACTCCAGTTCCTCGGCGTGCCGGGCGACCCGGAGCTGGTCGTCGTACGACGCGCCCTGCTGAGGCTCGATGAAGGTAACCAGTCGCATCGTTCCACCCTGTCACAGGAGACGCCCATGATCACCTTTCCCGTGCGGCGCCCGGTGGGGCGGTCACGGGGAGGAGCGCAGCCGCAGGCCGCGCGGGGTGGCCCGGAAGCCGGCCGCCGCCAGCGCGTCACCCAGCGGCGAGGCGTGGATGCCCCCACCGTCGGCCCGCTCCACCGACAGGGCACCCAGCGCCCCGGCGTGCACCGCCGCGGCCAGCGCCTTCGCCGCCGCTGCCAGCCGCTGCGGGTCGTCGACGAACGACAGCAGAGTGCGCCCGCCGCGCTCCACGTACAGCGCCAGCTCACCGCCGACGAGCACCACCAGCGCCCCGGCCTTGCGCCCCGGCCGATGACCCGTACCGGCGCGATCGCCGGCATCGACGACCCGCTCCGGCCACGGCAGCGCCGCCCCGTACGGGCTGGCCGGGTCGGTCGCGGCGAGCACCAGCGCGTCCCCGTCGTCGCCGTCGCCGACCGCCCGCAGCCGGTCCACCGCTCCCGGCAGCGCGAACTGCGCCGCCCCGAGCCCCTCGACGAAGTACCCGCGCCGCGCGGCACCGCGCTCCTCCAGCGCGGCGAGGACCGGGTAGACCCCGGCGAAGCCGCCCGGCACGCCCTCGGCCGCCACCGCGCCCCGGGTCACCACGCCGTGCCGTTCCAGCAGCGCGTCCGCGGCCGCCGCGGCACGGCGGGTCGGGTCGGTGTCCCGCTCGGGCAGCCGGTACCACCGGCCGGCCGCGGTCGGCGGGCCGGCCCGCAGCACCGACAGCGACGCCGGCCGGCCGGGTCGCCGGTACCGGGAGCGGGGCGCGGCCGGCCGGGACCGGTGCACCCCGCCGCCGCCCAGCCGGGACCGCAGCGGCGCGAGGGTGTCGTTGGCGATCTGCCCGGCCCAGACCAGGTCCCAGACGGCGGCGAGCAGGTCGTCGTCGGGTACCCCGGGGACGCGGTCGGCCAGCGACCGGAAGAACAGCGCCTGGCCGCCGTCGAGCGCGTCGAGCACCGCCTCGTGCACCGGCGACGAGGGGCCTTGCGGGTCCGGCGGCGCGAGCAGCAGCGGCGCGGTGTCGGCGAACGCGAGGCTGACCCAACCGTCGCCGCCCGGGATCGCGCCGGCACCGGCCCAGACGACCTCACCGGCCGCGCACAGTTCGTCGAGGTAGGCCGGCGAGTAGTCGCGCACCCGCGCCGGCAGCACCAGCCGCTCCAGCGCCGAGGCCGGCACGGCGACGCCCTGCAGTTGCTCGACCGCCGCGGCGACCGCCTCGATGCCACGCGCGTCCCCGCCGACCTGCTGCCACCGGGGCAGGAACCGGGCGAGGGCGCGCGGCGGCACCGGCTCGATCTCGCGGCGCAGCGCGGCCAGCGACCGCCGGCGCAGCAGGCGCAGCACCTCCGCGTCGCACCACTCCGAACCGGCCCCGGCCGGGGAGAACTCGCCGGAGACCACCCGACCGGCCGCCGCGAGCCGTTTGAGCGCCTGCTCCACCACGAACACGCCGAGCCCGAACCGCGCGGCGCAGGTCGCCGCGGTGAACGGGCCGTGGGTGCGCGCGTACCGGGCGACGAGGTCGCCGAGCGGGTCGGCGACCGGTTCGAGGTAGGCCAGCGGCAGCCCGACCGGCAGCGCGGCGCCGAGCGCGTCGCGGACCCGGCCGGCGTCCTCGACAGCCAGCCAGCGCTCCGCGCCGGCGATGCGTATCCGGATCGCCCGCCGCGCGGCCTCCAGTTCGGCCAGCCACTCCGGCCGGGCCCCGCGCTCGGCCGCCTCGGCGGCGGTCAGGTCGCCGAGGATGCGCAGCAGCTCCGCGGTGTCCTCGGCGTCGCGCGGCACCCGCTCGCCGGACAGCCATTGCAGCCGGCGCTCGGTCTCGGCGACCACGGCCGGGTCGAGGAGGTCGCGCAGCTCGACCCGGCCGAGCAGCTCGCCCAGCATGGTCGTGTCCAGTGCGAGGGCGGCGGCCCGTCGCTCGGCCAGCGGCGCGTCGCCCTCGTAGAGGAACGCCCCGACGTAGCCGAACAGCAGCGACCGCGCGAACGGCGACGGGCGTGGCGTCTCGACCTCGACCACGCGCACCTTGCGCGCGCTGACCTGCCGCATCACCTCCACCAGGCCGGGAACGTCGAAGACGTCCTGCAGGCACTCGCGGGCCGCTTCGAGGGTGATCGGGAAGTCGGCGTATTCGCGTGCCACGTCGAGCAGCTGCGCCGAGCGCTGCCGCTGCTGCCACAGCGGCTGGCGGCGGCGCGGGTCGCGGCGCGGCAGCAGCAGCGCCCGGGCGGCGCACTCACGGAATCGGGCGGCGAACATCGCCGAGGTGCCGACGGTCTCCTCGACGATCTGCGCGATCTCCTCGGGGTCGAAGGTGATCAGGTCGGCGCCGGGCGGCTCGGCGCCCGGACCGGCCTGCGCACCCTCTCCGGGCAGCCCGGACCAGCCGTCGACGACGTCGGGCAGGCGGACCACGATGCCGTCGTCGCTGGGCAGGACCTGGCCGTCGACGCCGTACCGCTCGGCCAGGCGGCGGCCGATCGCCAGTGCCCAGGGCGCGTTGACCCGAGCCCCGAGGACACAGTGGACGGCGAGCCGCCAGTCGCCCAGCTCGTCGCGGAAACGTTCGACGACCACGGTGCGGTCGTCGGGCAGGTGCCGGGTGGCCGCACGCTGCTCGCCGAGGTAGGCCAGCAGGTTACCGGCGGCCCACTCGTCGAGACCGCCCGCGCGCAGCCGGGGCGTGGCCGCCTCGTCACCGAGTCGGGTCAGCTCCCGCAGCCGGGCGCCGATCGCCCGGCCCAGCTCGACCGGACGACCGGGCGAGTCGCCCTTCCAGAACGGCATGCGCGCCGCCGCGCCGGGGGCCGGCGAGACGAGCACCCGGTCCGGCGTGATGTCCTCGATGCGCCAGGAGGTCGAGCCGAGCAGGAAGACGTCGCCGACGCGCGACTCGTACACCATCTCCTCGTCGAGCTCGCCGACCCGCTTTCCCTTCCCCGCCTCGGCGCCGGCGAGGAACACGCCGAACATCCCCCGGTCGGGGATGGTGCCGCCGCTGGTCACCGCGAGCCGCTGGGCACCCGGCCGGCCGGTGAGCAGGTCGGTGGTGCGGTCCCAGACCAGGCGGGGGCGCAGCTCGGCGAAGGCGGTCGACGGGTACCGCCCCGAGAGCATGTCGAGCACCCCGGTGAACGCCGACTCCGGCAGCTCGGCGAACGGCGCGGCGCGGCGTACCACCGCAGCGAGGTCCGGCACCGACCAGGGCTCCATCGCCACCATCGCGACGACGTGCTGGGCGAGCACGTCGAGCGGGTTGCGCGGGTACCGCAGCTCCTCGATGGCACCCGCGGTCATGCGCTCACTGACGACGGCGCAGGAGAGCAGGTCACCGCGGTGCTTGGGGAACACGACGCCGCGCGACACCGCACCGACCTGGTGGCCGGCGCGGCCGATGCGCTGGAGGCCGGCGGCGACGCTCGGCGGGGACTCGATCTGTACCACCAGGTCGACCGAGCCCATGTCGATGCCCAGTTCGAGACTGGACGTGGCCACGACGGCCGGCAGCCGCCCCGACTTGAGCGCCTCCTCGATCTGGCGGCGCTCCTCGCGGGAGACGCTGCCGTGGTGGGCGCGGGCGATGACCGGCGGTGCGCCGGTGGCCATGCCGGACTGCGCCATGATCTCCGCCGGCATCCGGCCGGCAGGCGGGATCTCCGCCGGCATCCGGCCCGGCGGCCGGCTCTCCGCCGGCATCCCGCCGGGCGGTGCCGGTGTCTCGCCGTGCCGCTGCGCGGCCAGCTCGTTGAGGCGCGCGCACAGCCGCTCGGCGCTCCGCCGCGAGTTGGTGAACACGATCGTGGAGCGGTGCGCCTCGATCAGATCGCACACGCGCTCCTCCACGGCCGGCCAGATCGATGCCCGGCGCGGTCCGTCGGGGTCGTCCTCGTCGGCGGCCTCGTCGAGGCGGGTCATGTCCTCCACCGGGACCTCGACGCTCACCTCGATCGTCTTGGTCGTAGGCGGCGCGACGACCTCGACGGGTGCGGCGCCGCCCAGGAAGCGCGCGGTCTCCTCGACCGGGCGGACCGTCGCCGACAGCCCGATCCGCTGCGCCGGCCGCTCCAGCAGGGCGTCCAGCCGCTCCAGCGACAGCGCCAGGTGCGCGCCCCGCTTGGTCGAGCAGACGGCGTGCACCTCGTCGACGATGACCGTCTCGACGCCGCGCAGGGACTCCCGTGCGGCCGAGGTGAGCAGCAGGAACAGCGACTCGGGCGTGGTGATGAGGACGTCCGGGGGGCGGCGGCCGAACGCGCGCCGCTCGTCGGCCGGGGTGTCGCCGGTGCGCATGCCGACGGTGATGTCCGGCGGTTCGAGCCCGAGCCGGGCGGCGGCCTGGCGGATGCCGGCCAGCGGGGTGCGCAGGTTGCGCTCGACGTCCACCGCGAGTGCCTTGAGCGGGCTGACGTAGAGCACCCGGCACCGGCGGGCCGGATCGGCCGGCGGCGCGGCGGCCAGCCGGTCGAGCGACCACAGGAACGCGGCGAGGGTCTTACCCGATCCGGTGGGCGCGACGACCAGTGCGTGCCGGCCGGCGGAGATCGTCCGCCAGGCGCCCTCCTGGGCCGCGGTGGGCGCGGCGAAGGCGGTCTCGAACCAGGCCCGGGTCGCCGGCCCGAACCTGTCCAGCACGGTCATGGCCCCCATCCTGCCTCGCGGGTACGACGTTTTGCCGCCGGCTGCGTCGGATAGGCGACTCTCCGCGGGGAGCCCGCGAGGGCGCCCGGCTGGCTACAGTCCGCTGTGTGACGGACCTCTCGACCCGACCGGAGCAGCCGTCCCCGGCGGAGCCGGGGGACGACCCGCCGAAGCGGCGGCGCGACGTCGACCTCTATCTCACCGAGTTCCCGCTGTTGACCTGGTCGCGTAGCGAGATCCGGCACAGCCTCGACGAGCTGTACGCCTGGGGTGAGCGCCTGGCGACCGACGCCATCGGATGGTACCTGGCCGAGAAGCGGGCCAAGGCGCGCTGGTCGCGGGCGCTGCGCACGGCCGCCGTGGTCCTGGCCACGGCCGGCGCGGCCGTCCCGGTCGCCGCGCTCGCCGCCGGCCGGCCCACCGCCGGCAACTGGGGCTTCCTGCTGCTGGCGCTCGCCGGCGGGTGCGTCGCGTACGACCGGTCGTTCGGGTACTCGTCGTCCTGGCAGCGCTACATGGCCACCGCGACGTCGCTGCGGGCCCAACTGATCGAGTACCAGGCGGGGTGGGCCAAGGAGATGGTCGCGATGGCCGGGCGGGAGCCCGACCGCACCGACGCGGTCCGGCTGATCGACTTCGTGCGTACCTTCGCCTGGAACGTCAGCGACACGGTCCGCAGCGAGACCGAGGCCTGGTTGGTCGAGTTCCACACCCGGCTCACCGAGCTGGAGTCGCGGTTGCAGCAGGCCGAGGGCGGTCTGCCCCGGCGCGCCGGGGCGCCCGGCGCGGCACTGCCCGGCCCGACGCCGTCACCCTGAGCCCGTGCCCGGCCCCGGCGGCCCACGCCCTGGTCATGATCGTGGAAATTCGTCCGTGTCCCAGCACGGAGGAATCTCCGTGATCATGGAGGTCGTGAGGGGGGCGGTGGTGGCGAGCGCGCCGTGTGACCGTCATCGGACGGTGCGTATCGTCAACCGAACGGCCGACTATCAATAAACGATCATTGGGCTGGCCGCCGCGTCACCGTTCAACGGCGTATGTCAGGCTTCCGTCCCGTGGAGATGGACGCGTTCTGGGACCTCATCGAGCGGTCCTGGCGGCACACCGCCGATCCGGACCGGCGGTTGGAGTGGCTCACCGCTCAGCTCACCCGACTGTCGCCGGCCGAGATCGTGGAGTTCCAGGTCTGGCTGGACCGGCTGCACCGGTGGGCCGACAGCTGGCGGATGTGGGGCGCGGCCTACCAGCTCTGTGACGGGCTGTGCTCTGAGGACGGTTTCTGGTACTTCCAGGCGTGGCTGGTCGGGCAGGGCCGGGACGCGTTCGAGCGGGTGGTCGCCGACCCCGACGCGCTGGCCGACCTGCCGGCGGTGCGCCGGCTCGCCGGCCGTCCCGTCGAGACCTGGTCGGACGCGGAGTGGCCGGAGTGGGAGTGCCTGGACTACGTCGCCCGCCGGGCGTACGGGCAGGTGACCGGCGAGGAGGACGGATTCGAGGAGGCGCTGGAGGCGCGCGGCCACGATCCCTCGCTCTCCGCCGAGCCCGCCGGCGAGCGCTGGGACTTCGAGGACGCCGCGGAGGTGGCCCGGCGGTTCCCCCGATTGGGTGAAATGTTTCCGCTCAGCCCGCTCGCCGACCGTGGTTGCAAGGCCACCGAGGGCGGGCCCGACGAGGACGCCGTCAGGCAGTTGGCAGGGGAGCGGTAGCGCGCAGCGCCGTGGCCGTGGCGGGGTCGGCCGGGAAGAACGACTCGATCGCCAGTTCGGCCACGGTGATGTCCAGCGGTGTGCCGAAGGTGGCGACGGTACTGACGAAGGCCAGCTCGCCGCCGGAGTGCCGGACCCGCAGCGGTACGACGACGTCGCCCGGCCCCGGCAGTTCGACCTCCGGCTCGGGCTGGTCGCACGGGTACCCGCGCAGTTCGTCGTACAGGTCCGCCAGGACCGGGTCGGCGGTGCTGCCGACCTGGCGGCGCAGCCGGCCGAGCAGGTGGGCACGCCATTCGCCGAGGTTCACGATGCGCGGAGCCAGGCCGTCGGGGTGCAGGCTGACCCGCAGCACGTTGACCGGCGGGTCGAGCAGCGCCGCGGCCACCCCGGTCAGCAGCAGGCCCAGCGTGGCGTTGGCGTCCACCAGGTTCCAGTGCCGGTCGACCACGACCGCCGGGTACGGTTCGTGCGCGGTCAGGACCAGGCGCACGGCGCCACGTATCGCCGACATTCGCGGCGCGTCCAGCGTGGTCTCGGCGTACACCGGCGCATAGCCGGCGGCCAGCAGCAGGTCGTTGCGGTCCCGTAGCGGCACGTCGAGCTCGTCGGCCAGGCGCAGGACCATGTCCCGGCTGGGCCGCGACCGTCCGGTCTCCACGAAGCTCAGGTGCCGGGTGGAGATGTCGGCCTGGATGGACAGTTCCAGCTGGCTGAGGCGGCGCCGCTCGCGCCACCGGCGCAGCAGCTCACCGACCGGCCGCCGGGGTGTCCGTACCGTCGTCATCGGCGCTCCCTCGTGGAGATCCGGTCCGACAGCCGTTGCCGGACGGCGGGCCACTGGTCCGCGGTCATCGCGTACAGCACGGTGTCGCGCCACGAGCCGTCGGGGCGCTGCCGGTGCCGGCGCAGGACGCCCTCGCGGGCCGCGCCGAGCCGCTCGATCGCCCGCTGCGAGCGCTCGTTGCGGATGTCGGTGTGCCACTCGACGCGCTCGGCGCCCAACTCCTCGAACGCCCGGGTCAGCAGCAGCAGCTTGGACTCGGTGTTGACGCCGGTGCGCCACCACGCGCGGCCGATGAAGGTGTGCCCGATCGCCACCGCGCGGTGAACGGGGTCGACGGCGTAGAACGAGGTGGTGCCGATGACCGCCCCGGTCGCGGTGTCCCGCTGGACCCACGGCACCCGGCCGCCGGCGTGCGCCGTCGCCAGCGCGCCCGCGACGTACGCCGCCATCTCATCCCGGTCGGCCGGGCGGCGGTGCGTCAACCAGCTCCACACCTCGTCGTCGGCGGTGGCCGCGAACAGGCCGTCCACGTGGGACCCGTCGAGCGGTTCGAGCGTGACGTACCGGCCGCGCATGACCGCCGGCTGCAGCCACGGCGAGCGGGCCGGCCGCAGGTAGGCCGGGACGGGCGCGGTCACGCCGGCATCGGGCTCGGGCACGCCCGGCGTCAGGCGCAGCGGCACCACCCCGGCCCAGTACGGCAGCGCGTGGTCCGCCGGCTCGTCGATGACGCCGCCGGTGCGTACCTTCGCCGACACCTCGCGCAGGGGCAGCGCCAGCACCGCCGTCCGGGCCAGTTCCTTGTCGGTCGGCGGCCGGCTGTCGCCCGCCCGGCCGGCGCCGACCTTGTCGACCATGGCGGTGAGGATCCGTCGCTGGTCGGCCTCGTCGGTGACCAGTCGCGCGACCCCGTGCGCGACCACCGAGCGGTAGTTGGCCGAGTGGTCGAACTGCGAGCGGGCGTACACCAGTCCGTCGAGGAGGGTCACCGTGACGCAGACCGGCAGGCCGTCGGGGCCCCGGGCGGCCAGCAGCGGGCGGCTGCCGGTCGATCCGTGCAGGTACAGCGTGTCGCCGATGCGGACGTGCAGGGTGGGCAGGACCCGTGGTTCGCCGTCCACCACGAAGCCGAGGTGGCACACGTACGCCTCGTCGAGGATCGGGTGGACGGTGTCGGCGTCGTAGACCACGCGGTCACGGTCGCGCAGTGCCGTCGTCCGAGGGGTCTTCGGATACATTGCGCGTCCTCCTTTGTGCTAGTACAATCTTGAAGCTGTGCCAGTACATTATCAGGTCACTGGATCAACGTCGGCGGAGATCTCCGCCAGCGTCGAGACGGGCGTGCGTGACGGCGAACTGGCCGCGGGTGCGGTGCTCCCGCCGGTCCGCGGCCTCGCCGCGACGCTCGGTGTCAGCCCCGCCACCGTCGCCGCCGCGTACCGCACGCTGCGCGAGCGCGGCGTGGTCTCCACCGCCGGGCGGGCCGGCACCCGGGTCCGGGCCCGGCCACCGCTGCAACCCCGGCAGGCCCGGCGGCTGCCCGTGCCGTCGGGCACGCTCGACCTGTCCACGGGCGACCCGGATCCGCGCCTGCTGCCGCACCTCGGCGACGCGCTGCGCCGGCTCGGCGGCGACCCGGTCGGGTACGCGGCCGCCGGCCCGCTGCCCGACCTGCTCGACCTGGCCCGCGAGCGGCTCGCCCCGGTCCGGCCGCCCGCGCTGACCCTCACCGGCGGCGCCCTCGACGCCGTCGAACGCGTCCTGACCGCCCACCTGCGGCCGGGTGACCGGGTCGCGGTCGAGGACCCGGGGTGGGCCAACCTGCTCGACCTGGTCGCCGCGCTCGGGCTCACCCCGGTGCCCGTCGGAGTCGACGACGACGGACCCACCGAGGCGGGGCTGCGCGCCGCCCTGGCCGGCGGTGCGCGCGCCGTCATCGTGACCGCCCGGGCGCAGAACCCCACCGGCGCCGCCGTCAGCCGGGCCCGGGCGGCCACGCTGCGCGCGCTGCTGCGCGGGCACCGCGACGTCCTGGTGATCGAGGACGACCACGCCGCCGAACTGTCCCCGGTGCCGCTGCACCCGCTGGTCGGATCGACCGGTTCCTGGGCCTTCATCCGGTCGGTGTCCAAACCGTACGGTCCCGACCTGCGGTTGGCCATG
Organism: Planosporangium spinosum; assembly: GCF_049999945.1. Lineage (NCBI taxonomy): Bacteria > Bacillati > Actinomycetota > Actinomycetes > Micromonosporales > Micromonosporaceae > Planosporangium > Planosporangium spinosum. The sequence continues at coordinate 241,378 of NZ_JBLYUB010000004.1, forward strand.
GTCGGCGGGGACGAGGTGACCGTCGCACGGGTCGAGGGGCGGATGCGGCTCGGCAGCGGTTGGGTGTCGACCGTGCTCCAGCGCCTGGTTCTCGACCTGTGGCAGGACCCGGCCGTACCCGACCTGGTGCGCGCGGCGGCCGACAGCTACGCCGCCCGGCGCCAGGCCCTGCTGGCGGCGCTGCGCGCGCGGGGCGTACCGGCCTGCGGCCGCACCGGCATCAACGTGTGGGTACCGGTCGTCGACGAGACGGCGGCGCTGGCCCGGCTGCGCGACGAGGGGTACGCGGTGGCGCCCGGCTCGCTGTTCCGCATCGGGGCGCCGCCCGGGTTGCGGATCACCATCAGCCCGCTGGAGCCGGGGCAGGTGCCGGCGCTCGCCGACGCGGTCGCGCGGGCGGTCGGCCCTGGCCCGACCACCTGGTCGGCCTAGCCGCCATCGTCGAAGGAGCCCCCGACGCCGGGATGGCATAGCGGTCGCCGCCCAGGGGTACAGCCGAGGAATGGCCGACACCGTTCCGACCGCCGCGCCGTTCGTGCCCGCGACCGGCGACCTCGACCGGCTGCGCGCGGCCGCGCAGGGCTGCCGGGGCTGCGACCTGTACCGGGACGCGACGCGGACGGTGTTCGGCGAGGGTCCGCCGGACGCCGAGGTGGTGATGGTCGGCGAGCAGCCCGGCGACATGGAGGACCGGGAGGGCAGGCCGTTCGTCGGCCCCGCCGGCAAGCTGCTCGACCGGGCGATCGCTGAGGCCGGGCTGGACCGGTCGCGTACCTACGTCACCAACGCCGTCAAGCACTTCAAGCACAAGCCGGCCGCGCCGGGTAGGCGGCGCATCCACGAAAGCCCCAACCGTACCGAGATCATGGCCTGCCGTCCGTGGTTGGTCGCGGAGTTCGGCCTGCTGCACCCGCGCGCCGTGGTGGCCCTCGGCGCGGTCGCGGCCAAGGGTCTGCTCGGCCCGTCCTTCCGGGTGACGCAGCAGCGGGGGATTCCCATGCCGTGGCCGGAGTCGGCCTACCACCCCGAGGACTTCGCCGGAGAGGCGCACGACGACGCGTTCGTGCTCGCCACCATCCACCCCTCGGCGGTGCTGCGCGCCGACGACCGCGACGCGGCCTACCGGGGGCTCGTCGACGATCTGCGAAAAGCGTCCGAGCGCCTGGTGAAGGCGTAGCGTCCGGGCGTTACGATCCGCCTCGTGATGATCGGGGACGGATCGATGAGGCTTCGTACGGGGCTGGCCGCGCTCGCGCTCGCCGGATGCGCCCTGCTGGCGGCCGGTTGCAAGGCCGGCGGCACGGCAGGCCCGGCCACGTCGGCATCGAGCGGCGCGGTGGCGGCCACGCCGGCGGCGGCGCACGCCGCGGACGAGGTGGTCGCGGCGGCGGACAAGCTGCGCACCACCAGCTACACGTTCACGATCACCGGAGCCGGGCTCACCATGCAGGGGGCTGCCGACCCGCCGAACAGGACCCTCACGATGGATGCCGTGATGTCGATCAAGGCCATCATGGTGGACGGACAGATCTACCTGAAGTTCCCCAAGGACATGCCCGGTGCCGGCGCCTTCGGCGGTGGCGACACGTGGCTGCACCTGGACGCTTCGAAGTTCGCCGCCAGCAGGCTGGGCATCCAGCAACTCGGCGACCCGGGCGGCGTCTACGACACCGTCAGGACGGCCACCGCCGTGGAGAAGGTCGCCGACAAGCACTACAGGGGCACGCTGGACTATACGAAGACGCCCGCGTTCGCGGCCAACTCCACGTTGCGGTCGACCCTGGGTGACTCGGCGAAGGCCGTACCCTTCGAGGCGACCGTCGGCGACGACGGCTTCCTTTCCACCCTGGACACCACCACGACCGTCAACGGCACCGAGGTCACGCAGCACATGACGTTCTCCGGCTTCGGTACGAAGGTGACGGTTGCCAAGCCGGCGCCCGCCGAGGTCACCGAGGCGCCGGAGCGCATCTACGGCCTGCTGGGGGCCTGACCCACGCGACAATCCGGCCGGCCCGCGTCGCCCGCCACGGGCCGGCCGCTTCTCTCCACCGGACGGAACGCATGCACCAGCACCTGTACGAAGCCGACCACGAAGAGTTCCGGCAGCTCTGCCGGCAGTTCCTGGCCCGCGAGGCGGCACCGCACCACGACGAGTGGGAACGGGCCGGCATCGTGGACCGCGACGTCTGGCGCAAGGCCGGGGCCGCCGGGCTGCTCGGCATGGACGTCGACCCCGAGTACGGCGGGGGCGGCCAGCGCGACTTCCGGTACAACGCGGTGCTGGACGAGGAGATCACCGCGGCGGGGCTGACCGGCCTCGGGTTCGGGCTGCACAACGACGTCGTCGCGCCCTACCTGACCGGGCTGACCACGCCCGACCAACGCAAGCGCTGGCTGCCCGGCTTCTGCTCCGGAGAGCTGATCACGGCGATCGCGATGACCGAGCCGGGCGCCGGCTCCGACCTGGCGGGCGTGCGCACCACCGCGGTGCGCGACGGCGACGGGTATGTCCTCACCGGCCAGAAGACGTTCATCACCAACGGCGAGCACGCCGACCTGGTCATCGTCGTGGCGAAGACCGATCCGGCGCGGGGCGCGCACGGCGTGAGCCTGATCGCCGTCGAACGGGGCGCGCCCGGCTTCACCCGCGGACGCCGGCTGGAAAAGGTGGGTCTTTCGGGCAACGACACCGCGGAACTGTTCTTCGACGACTGCCGGGTGCCGGTCGACAACCTCATCGGTACCGAGAACAGCGGCTTCTACCACCTCATGGCCAACCTGCCGCGGGAGCGGCTGAGTATCGCCGTGGCGGCGGTGGCCGCGTCCGAGCGGATGCTGGCGCTGACCGTGGACTACACGCGGGAGCGGCAGGCGTTCGGCCGCCCGATCGGCGAGTTCCAGCACAGCCGGTTCGTCCTGGCAGAGCTGGACACCGAGGTCACGATCGCCCGCACGTTCGTCAACCACTGCGTCGCCGAGTACAACGCCGGCCGGCTGACCGCCGTCGACGCGGCCAAGGCCAAGTGGTGGACCACCGAGTTGCAGAACAAGGTCGCCGACCGCTGCGTGCAACTGCACGGCGGATACGGGTACATGCGGGAGTACCCGATCGCCAAGGCGTGGCTGGACAGCCGGGTCCAGACGATCTACGGCGGGACCACCGAGATCATGAAGGAGATCATCGGGCGGTCGCTCGGCCGGTGAGCACAGACGTCTCAAGGATCCAACGCCGCACCCTGTCGCTGCTGTTCGTGGCCCAGATCGTGGGCGGCAGCGGGGTGGCGATGGGCATCGCGGTCGGCGCGCTGCTCGCCGCGGCGATGGGCGGCGCCGGGGTGTCCGGCCTCGCCGCCAGCGCCAGCGTCGTCGGAGGTGCGCTGCTCGCGGTGCCCGCCACCCGGCTCATCCGCAGCCGGGGCCGCCGGCCGGGACTCGTCTTCGGGTACGCCTGCGGCGTGTCCGGGGCGCTGGCCGTGGTGACGGCCGCGGCGATCGGTTCGGTGGCGCTGCTGTTCGCCGGGATGGCCCTGTTCGGCGGCGGCAGCGCGGCCAACCTGCAGGCCCGGTACGCCGCCGTGGACCTCGCCGAACCCGGTCACCGCGCCCGGCACCTGTCGTTGATCGTCTGGGCCAGCACCCTCGGTTCGGTGGCCGGGCCGAACCTCGCCCCGCTCGCCGACCGGTACGCCCACCGGTCCGGCCTGCCCGCGTACACCGGGCCGTTCGTGGTCAGCGCCGTCGCGTTCACCGTCGTCGCGCTCGCGATAGCCGCCGCGCTCCGGCCGGACCCGCTGCTGGTGGCGCGCGGGTCGGGCCGTGGCGCTGCGCCGGCCTCGCCGGTCCCGCCGACACCGCCGGCCTCGCCGGTCCCGCCGGCACCGCCGGCCTCGCCGGTCCCGCCGACACCGCCCGCGGCCGGCCTGCGGGAGGCGGTGCGCGCGGTCCGGTCGGTCCCGGAGGCGCGGCTCGGCATCTCGGCTGTCGCGGTCGGGCACCTGGTCATGGTCGGCGTCATGTCGATGACCCCGGTGCACATCGGTGGGTACGTCCACGGTGACGTGCTCCGCGTGGTCGGTGTCGTACTGAGCCTGCACATCGGCGGTATGTACGCGTTGTCGCCCCTGGTGGGCTGGCTGACCGACCGGCTCGGCCGGCGTCCGGTGATCCTCGGGGGCCTCGCCGTCCTGCTCGTGGCGTGCGCGGTCGCCGGCACGGCGGGGCACCACACGCCCCGGCTCGGGGTGGGGCTGACGCTGCTCGGCATCGGCTGGTCGGGCACCATGATCGCGGGCTCGACGTTACTTTCGGAGTCGGTGGGTACGGTGGTCCGACCGGCCGTACAGGGCCTGTCGGACCTGGTGATGGGGCTGTCCGGGGCCTTCGCCGGCGCCGTGTCCGGGCTCGTCGTGTCCTGGTCGGGGTACCCGACCCTGACCCTGTTGTCGGCCATCGCGGCGGTGCCGCTGGTGGCCCTGGCGCTGCGGCCCGTACCGGCGGTGGCGATATCGGAAAGGAACTAGAGAGTGCGGCTGACCGACTTCTGGGAGCGGCTCGAGCAGACCTTCGGGCCCGGCTACGCGCGCAGCATCGCCCACGACCAGGTGCTGTCGCAGCTGGGTGGTCGCACGATCGAGCAGGCGCTCGCCGCGGGCGAGCAGACCGTCGCGGTCTGGCGGGCCGTCGTCGCGGCCTACCCCGACCGGGTACCGCCCAAGCTCCGCTGACCGGCTGTCTCCTGTTTCGTCCCGTATGTCGGGAAAATTTCGCTGACCGTGCAGGTTCCGCCTGGGTGTCGCTCCTTGTCTCGAACACGTGTACGGGTATTGTCGCCAACGGCACGGACCGGACTGTGCTGACTGCTACGGCCTGCCGACGCGTTTTTGTCGGACCCAGCGCCTAGCGTGTCCGGAGTGACGAAGCGACCGACCGCATCCGCGAAGACGGCCAATACAGGGGTGACAAACATGGCAGGCATGCCAGACCGCGAGAAGGCGCTGGGCCTTGCCCTGGCGCAGATCGACAAGCAATTCGGTAAGGGCTCGGTTATGCGACTGGGTGAGCGGCCGGTCACCCAGACGCAGGTGATCCCGACCGGCTCGATCGCCCTCGACGTGGCGCTGGGCATCGGTGGCCTGCCGCGTGGCCGGGTCATCGAGGTCTACGGCCCGGAGTCCAGCGGTAAGACCACCGTGGCGCTGCATGCGATCGCCAATGCGCAGCGTGAGGGTGGCATCGCGGCGTTCATCGACGCCGAGCACGCGCTCGACCCCGAGTACGCGCGGGCGCTGGGCGTCGACACCGACGCGCTGCTGGTGTCTCAGCCCGACACCGGTGAGCAGGCCCTCGAGATCACCGACATGCTGGTGCGCTCCGGCGCGCTGGACATCATCGTCATCGACTCGGTCGCCGCGCTCGTGCCGCGCGCCGAGATCGAGGGTGAGATGGGCGACAGCCACGTCGGTCTCCAGGCCCGCCTGATGAGCCAGGCGCTGCGGAAGATCACCGGTGCCCTCAACAACTCCGGCACCACCGCGATCTTCATCAACCAGCTGCGCGAGAAGATCGGTGTCATGTTCGGCAGCCCGGAGACCACCACCGGTGGTCGGGCGCTGAAGTTCTACGCCTCGGTGCGGCTGGACGTGCGCCGGATCGAGAGCCTGAAGGACGGCACCGAGGTCGTCGGCAACCGGACCCGGGTCAAGGTCGTCAAGAACAAGGTGGCCTCGCCGTTCAAGCAGGCCGAGTTCGACATCATGTACGGCAAGGGCATCTCCCGCGAGGGCTCGCTGATCGACGTCGGCGTCGAGCAGAACATCATCCGCAAGTCCGGCGCCTGGTACACGTACGAGGGCGACCAGCTCGGCCAGGGCAAGGAGAACGCCCGCAACTTCCTCAAGGAGAACCCGGACGTCGCGGCCGAGATCGAGAAGAAGATCAAGGAGAAGCTCGGCGTCGGAGTGGCAACGGCCGACGCGGCCGGCGCCCCCGTCGACGTCTCGGTGGACTTCTGAGTCCCGCCTGATCGTGGCAGGACGTCGCTATCGGCACCGAGGGGGTCCCGCTGACCAGACTCAGCGGGACGCCCCTGCCGAAGGATCCACTCGAAGGCGCGGCGGGTCCGCCGCCGAGCCCGACCGCAACCCGGCCGAGCTGGCGCGGGAGATCTGCCTGCGGCAGTTGGCCGTCCGCCCGCGTACCCGCGCGGAGCTGGCGACCGCGCTGCGCCGTCGCGGTATCGCCGACGACGTCGCCGATCAGGTGCTCGACCGGTACGACGAGGTCGGCATCATCGACGACGAGGCATTCGCCCGCGCCTGGGTGACCAGCCGTCACCACGGCAAAGGTCTCGCCCGCCGGGCCCTGGCCGGTGAGCTGCGCCGCAAGGGCGTGGATGCGGAGGCCGTCGGCGAGGCGCTCGACGAACTGGACCCGCAGACCGAGGAGGAGACCGCCCGGGCGCTGGTGGCTCGCCGCATGCGGGTCGAGCGGGGCGCGGCGCCGGATGCGGCCTTCCGCCGGCTGGTCGGGATGCTCGCCCGCAAGGGGTACCCGGCGGGCCTCGCGATCCGGGTGGTCAAGGACGCGCTGGCGGCGCAGGCGGAGACCGCGGAGTTCGCCGACGGCATCGACCCTGACGCGCTCGCGGAGACGCCCGAGCCGGGGGAATAGTTCGGCTCCGGCGCGCTCGCGCAGGCGATCGAGCCGGGAGGGTAGTTCGGCTCCGGCGCGCTCGCGGAGGCGGCCGAGCCGGGGAGTCGATCGACCCCGGCTGTCGGGTCGCTCCGGCGTCGGCGGCGGATGCGCGGACGCGCGTGAATTTCGGCATCGCCGGGCATCTCTGTGCACTGTGGCATGACCAGGGCACTCGATGGCCGGCCAGTTACCCGTGCGCTACGCCCCGATCCGGTGCTGATCATGAGTTCTTGACCGAAGCGCCCTCTAAGACCTAGCCTTCGGCTTACTGAGGAGAGCGCCCAACACCGCGGGTTCAACCGCACAACATAGATCGCGTTACAGATCAGCAACGCTTTGGCTATCGGCCTCGATAGCTCCGGCAGCTCCGGTGGGGCCGCACCGGCGCCCGCCGAGCCCCTTTGCCGTCGGCGATGCCAGCCAGGCACCGCGGGACGGATTCCACCTCGGCCCCCGCCGCGGACCCGGGCATCTCCTTGCCGGTAGACGGTTCAACCGGTAGACGGCGCACCGGTCCATTCGGCGCCGATGGGGAGGGGGTGGCCATGCAGCCGGCCGAGATCGCGCTCACGTTCGCGGTCGCGATCGTTGCCATCCTTCTCGTGGTCGTCCTCGTCGTCGGCCTGCGGGTCATGCGCCGGCTCCAGGAGGGGTCGAAGGCGCCCACAGGTGGCGACGGCGACGCTGTCTACCTCGCCGAGAAGGACCGCCAGGAGAACTCCCTCGCCTCCCTGCGTCACGCCGCGGAGGAGGCGACCGCGGCGGTCGACCAGGCCCGCGCGGCGGCCGCCGCCGCCCGTACCGAGGCCGCGGCCGCGAAAGCCGAGGCGAGCGCCGCCCGCGCCGAGGCCCGCCGGGTTCTCGACGCTGCCCGCGCCGAGGCCGACGCGGCGCTCGAACGGGCGCACCGTCAGGCCGAGCATGATGCCGAGCAGGCACGCGCCGCTGCCCGGCGGGCCGGTGAGCGTGAGGTCGCCCAGCTCACCGCCGCCGCCAAGGAGCAGACGCAGGACGCCGAACGGCGTCAGCGGCGCCTCGACGAGCGCGAGCGGTTGCTGGCGGAGGAGGCGGAACGGCTGGCCGAACGGGACCGGCGGATCACCGCCGCCGAGGCGGAGCTGGTCGACCGGGAGGGCGTCCTCGTCGACCGGGAGGCCGCCCTGGCCGAGGTGGAGGAGAAGCACCGCCGTGAGCTGGAGCGCATCGCCAATCTGACCGTCGAGGCCGCCCGCGCCGAGCTGATCGACTCGATCGAGGCGCAGGCCAAGCGTGAGGCGGCGCTACTGGTCCGCGACATCGAGCACGACGCCCGTGCGACCGCGGAGCAGCGCGCCCGGCACATCGTCGTCGACGCCATTCAGCGGGTCGCGAGCGAACAGACGGCCGAGAGTGTGGTCAGCGTGCTCCACCTGCCCAGCGACGAGATGAAGGGCCGGATCATCGGCCGGGAGGGGCGCAACATCCGGGCGTTCGAGTCGGTGACCGGGGTCAACCTGATCATCGACGACACCCCGGAAGCCGTGCTGCTGTCCTGCTTCGACCCGGTACGCCGGGAGATCGGCCGGTTGACGCTGGAGAAGCTGGTCCTCGACGGCCGGATCCACCCGCACCGGATCGAGGAGGTGTTCGACCTCGCCAAGCACGAGGTCGAACGGCTGTGCCAGCGGGCCGCGGAGGACGCGCTGGTCGAGGTCGGCATCACCGACCTGCATCCGCAGCTGGTGACCCTGCTCGGCCGGCTGCGCTACCGCACCAGCTACGGGCAGAACGTCCTCAAGCACCTGGTCGAGACCGCGCACATCGCCGGCATCATGGCGTCCGAACTCGGCCTGGAGTCGGCGCTGGTCAAGCGCTGCGCGTTCCTGCACGACATCGGCAAGGCGCTGACCCACGAGGTCGAGGGCAGCCACGCGCTGATCGGCGCCGACCTGGCGCGCAAGTACGGCGAGCCCGAGGACGTCGTGCACGCGATCGAGGCGCACCACAACGAGGTGCTGCCGCAGACCATCGAGGCGGTCCTGACCCAGGCCTCGGACGCCTGCTCCGGCGGCCGGCCGGGCGCCCGGCGGGAGAGCCTCGAGGCGTACGTGAAGCGGCTGGAGCGCATCGAGGAGATCGCCGGCGGCAAGGCCGGCGTGGAGAAGGTCTTCGCGATGCAGGCCGGCCGGGAGATCCGGGTCATGGTGCGCCCGGACGACGTCGACGACATCGGTGCGGCGGTACTGGCCCGGGACGTGGCCAAGCAGATCGAGGAGGAGCTGACCTACCCCGGTCAGATCCGGGTCACGGTGGTGCGGGAGTCACGGGTCACCGAGATCGCCCGCTGACGGACCGGCTCGCGGAATGATCGCGGAGGCTTTTCCGTGTTCCATTACGGAAAAGCCTCCGCGATCGCGAGGAACCGGAGCCGTGGCCGCTCAGTCGGGGTAGTCGGCGCCGTAGTAGTTGATGCTCTTGGTGTTGCCCGGGCACCAGGCCTGGGAACGCTGGTTCGGATTCGCCCAGGGACCGTAGGCGTACTGCGTTCCCGTGGCGGTGTTGCACGAGATGATGATCCGGTGGGCCCGGTTGGTGCACACCGAGTACGCGGACCAGTTGTAGGTCCAGTCCCGGTTTGACCAGCAGTTGGGCTCGTCGGCGTGCGCGGGCTGGGCGATGACGCCCATGGCGCCCAGCGTCAGGGCGCCGGTGAGCACGACGGTACGCACGCGTTTCAGCATGGCTTCCTCCCCAGTGAGTGACTGCAGTCACTCGGAGAGTAGTCGTCGCATTGAAGTAGATCAATTGTGGCAGGTGCTCTTTTGAGCAACGAGAACCGATGGGATGGCACCGAGCCGCGCCGTACCGGGGTGAACGACGTACGGGAAGTCTGAGATCGCGGCCGCTCGCCGAGACGCGGCCTCAGGTCAGGTGGTGCTTCCCGGTGCCGCCACCGATTCCGCCGTTGCAGGGTCGTCGTCGCGGCCACGGCCCGACAGGCCGCGACGGCTCAGCCGCCGCTGCGTGTACCCGGCCAGCTTGGACAGCGCGTAGTTGACCACGATGAAGAACACGCCTACGACGAAGTACAGCTGAATCGGGTTGTGCAGGAGCTGGGTTGCCTGTTTCGCGACGTTGAGCAGTTCCTCGTAGCTGATGATGAACGCCAGCGAGGTGTCCTTGAGCACCACCACGAGCTGGCTGATCAACGCTGGCAGCATGATGCGGAACGCCTGGGGCAGCAGCACCAGCCGGGTGGACTGCATGGGCGTCAGGCCGATCGAGGCGGCCGCCTCCCGCTGACCCCGGGGTAGGCCCTCCATGCCCGAGCGCAGGATCTCGGCGATGACCACCATGTTGTAGATGGTCAGGCCGATCACCAGGTACCACAGCGGGGTGCTGAAGTTGACCCCCCACGCCGGCAGGCCACGGCCGACGAAGAAGATCGTGATGACCACCGGCAGACCGCGGAAGATCTCGACGCAGACCCGGGTCACGACGTTGAGTACCCACGTCAGCGCGCGCAGGACCAGTGCCACCGGGGCCGGTAGCCCGACGTAGCGGCGCCGCGCGAGCTCCTTGAGTTGGATGCGGAGGACGGCGATGAGGGTGCCGAAGATCAGCGAGGTGAGGATCGCCAGTACCGCTGCCGTCAGGGTGGCCTGCGCGCCCTGGCCCAGTCGCTGCCACAGCAGGTGGAAGCTCTTGTCGGACGGGTCGAGCAGTGGCCCCCACAGCTTCGCGCTGAACTGCCCCTTCGCGTTCAGGGGCTCGATGATGAAGAGCCAGGCGCCGGCGATGATCAAAATGCCGATGACGACGCTGGTCACCAGGGTGATCCGCCGAGCCCGTGGACCCGGTGCGTCGTAGAGGACGCTGGCCTGCGGCGTGGACGCGCGGCGCGGCGGGCGCTTCGTGGCGGCCGGCTGCGGGGTCGTCGGGGCCGTGGTCACCGGGTCACCACCCGTCGTTCGACGCGGTCGAGGAGTATGCCGAGCGGAACCGTCATGATCAAGTATCCGATCGAGATGCCGATAAAGACGGGGATCAGTGGGAGCCCCTCGGCGGAGACGAGCGAGTCGGCGGTCTGCGAGAGGTCGCCGACGACGCCGAAGAATCCGGCGAGCGCGGAGTTCTTGATCATTGCGATGATCACGCTACCCAGCGGGACGACCGCCGCCTTCCACGCCTGCGGCAGGATCACGTACCGCAGGTTCTGGGTGAAGGTCAGCCCGATGGCGCGCGCCGCCTCCGACTGGCCGGCGGCCACCGCGTTGACACCGCTGCGCAACGCCTCGCAGACGAACGCGCCGGTGTACAGGCTCAGGCCCAGCACGGCGAAGCGGAAGTACGGAAGGTCCATGCCGAGCCGGGAGAACACCGAGCTCAGGCCCGGGATGGCCAGGAACCGGGCGTTGGAGCCCAGGGCGGGCAGCCCGAACGCGGAGAAGAACAGCACGACCGTCAGCGGCACGTTGCGGAACACCGTCACGTAGGCGGTGCCCACCGCCCGCAGCGGCGGTACCGGCGAGATCCGCAGCACCGCCATCAGCGTGCCGATCAGCAGCGCTCCGACCCCCGCCAGGATGCAGATCTGGAGGGTGAGCCAGAAGCCGCCGGCGAAGACATCAAACCGGTCGACCAGTACGTTCACCGCTCACCCTCCAGATCCATGTCACTTCGTTCCGGTTCCGGTCGCTGTCAGTACCGGTCGACGGCCGGGGCGGCCGGCGTGTTCTTGTCGACCTTGCCGACGGTGTCCTTCCACGCCTTCTCGTACCGACCGTCCTTGGCGATCTTCTCCAGGGTGTCGTTGATGAAGTTGCGGAACTCGGTGTCGCCCTTCTTCAGGCCGATGCCGTACGGCTCCTTCGTGAACTTCTCGCCGACGAGCTTGAAGTCGTTCGGGTTGTCGGACACGAAGCCGGACAGGATGACGTTGTCGGTGGTGAGCGCGTCGACCTGCTTGTTCTTCACCGCGTCCGCGCACTTGGAGTAGGTGTCGAACAGCACCAGCTGGGTGGTCTTGTCCTTCAGGTACTGCTCGATGTTCTTGCCGGGGGTCGAGCCGGTCACCGAGCAGACCTTCTTGGTGCCGTCCTTGAACGAGTCCGGCCCGGTGATCGAGTTGTCGTCCTTACGGGTCAGGATCTGCTGGCCGGCCACGTAGTACGGCCCGGCGAAGTCGACCCGCTGCTTGCGGGTGTCACTGATCGTGTAGGTGGCGACGACGATGTCGACCTTGCCCTGCTCGATGTACTCCTCGCGGACCTTCGAGGGCGACTCGACCCACTCGATCTTGTCGGCCGGGATGCCCAGCTCGCCCGCGATGAGCTTGCCGATCTCCACGTCGAAGCCGGCCGGCTTGCCGTCGAGGCCCTTGAGCCCGAACAGCGGCTGGTCGAACTTGGTGCCGATCCGGATCTTCTGGTCCTTGTTGAGCTTCTCCATGGTGGTGCCGGCCGCGAAGTTGACGTCCTTCTTCACGTCCGAGCCGCCGTCGCTCTTGCTGTCGCCGCCACAGGCCGCCGCACCAAGAACGAACACCGCGGACGCTGCGAGCGCCGCGAAGCGGGTCAATCGCATCTAGTTACTCCTCCCGTCGAGTGGCCGATCCGGGGTCGGCCGCCTCCACAATGAACGACACTGAGCCAGGAAAGTGTCAGTGCGTAAGAATCTTGGACAGGAAGTCCTTGGCCCGGTCGCTTCGGGGATTGGCGAAGAACTCCGCGGGTGGCGCCTGCTCCACCAGTTGGCCATCGGCCATGAACACGACCCGGTTGGCGGCGTGCCGGGCGAAGCCCATCTCGTGGGTCACCACGATCATCGTCATGCCGTCGGTGGCGAGCGAGGTCATCACGTCGAGCACCTCACCGACCATCTCCGGGTCGAGGGCGCTCGTCGGCTCGTCGAACAGCATCGCCTTCGGCTGCATCGCCAGCGCCCGGGCGATCGCCGCGCGCTGCTGCTGACCGCCGGACAGCTGCGCCGGCAGCTTGTCGGCCTGGTTGGCGATGCCCACCCGGTCGAGCAGGCTCATCGCCCGCTCGCGCACCACGGCCGGCTTCTCCCTGCGCACCTTGATCGGGCCCAGCATGACGTTGTCGAGCACCGTCTTGTGGGCGAACAGGTTGAACGACTGGAACACCATGCCGACCTCGCTGCGCAGCCGGGCGAGCGCGCGCCCCTCGGCCGGCAGCGGCTGTCCGTCGAAGCGGATCTCGCCGGAGTCGATCGGCTCCAGGCGGTTGATCGAACGGCACAGTGTCGACTTACCCGAACCGGACGGGCCGATCACCACGACCACTTCACCGCGGTCCACGGTCAGGTCCACGTCCCGGAGGACGTGCAGCGAGCCGAAATGCTTGTTGACCCGTTCCATGGCGATCAGCGGCTCGCCGGTCGACGTCGTTGTCATGTACCCCGCCTTCGTACTCTCGTGTGCTGATCGTCAGGCCTGGAGGTCACGTACGGGTAACGCCCTGTACCTCAAGCTCGTTGAGCAGGGTACGGGTTGCCTTCGCGACCTCCGCGACCGCCGCCTCGAAAATCACCTTGTTGCGGGCCGAAGGCTGACGAAAGCCCGAAATCTTCCGCACGTACTGCAGCGCCGCCGCCTCGATGTCGGCATCGTCCACGTCAGGGGTGAACGGCGGGCGGAGCGTCTTGATACTGCGACACATTCTTCGTCTCCCGACCGGGCCGGATACGCTGTACAACCGTTATGGGTACCACTACCGTGCCAGCCGCCGCGCGCACCTACGAGGTGCGCACCTACGGCTGCCAGATGAACGCGCATGACTCCGAGCGCATCTCGGGGCTGCTCGAGAGTGCCGGGTACGTACCCGCCACCGACGGCGAGCAGCCCGACGTGGTCGTGTTCAACACCTGTGCGGTGCGGGAGAACGCCGACAACCGCCTCTACGGCAACCTCGGACACCTGCACCCGGTGAAGAAGGCCCACCCGGGCATGCAGATCGCCGTCGGCGGCTGCCTCGCGCAGAAGGACCGCGGCGAGATCGTCAAGCGGGCGCCCTGGGTCGACGTGGTGTTCGGTACCCACAACATCGGCTCGCTGCCCACGCTGCTGGAGCGGGCCCGACACAACGCCGCCGCCGAGGTGGAGATCCTCGAGTCGCTCGAGGTGTTCCCGTCGACGCTGCCGACCCGCCGCGATTCGGCGTACGCCGGCTGGGTGTCGATCTCGGTCGGCTGCAACAACACCTGCACCTTCTGTATCGTGCCGGCGCTGCGGGGCAAGGAGAAGGACCGCCGGCCCGGCGAGATCCTCGCCGAGGTCGAGGCGCTGGTGGCCGAGGGGATCCTCGAGGTGACCCTGCTCGGGCAGAACGTCAACACGTACGGCGTCGAGTTCGGCGACCGGCTCGCGTTCGGCAAGCTGCTGCGCTCCTGCGGTGGTATCGAAGGGCTGGAGCGGGTCCGCTTCACGTCCCCGCACCCGGCGGCGTTCACCGACGACGTGATCGACGCGATGGCCGAGACGCCCAACGTCTGCCACCAGCTCCACATGCCGCTGCAGTCGGGCTCCGACCGGGTGTTGAAGGCGATGCGCCGGTCCTACCGCACCGACCGGTACCTGGGGATCATCGACAAGGTCCGGGCGGCCATGCCGGACGCGGCGATCACCACCGACATCATCGTCGGGTTCCCGGGGGAGACCGAGGAGGACTTCCAGGGCACCCTGGAGGTGGTCCGGGCCGCCCGCTTCGCCAGCGCCTTCACGTTCCAGTACTCCAAGCGCCCCGGCACCCCGGCGGCCACTTTTGCCGACCAGGTGCCCAAGGAGGTCGTGCAGGACCGGTACGACCGGCTGGTCGCCTGCCTGGAGGAGATCACCTGGGCGGAGAACAAGCAGTTGGTCGGGCAGACCGTCGAGGTCCTGGTCGCCACCGGTGAGGGGCGCAAGGACGGCGCGACCGGCCGGATGTCCGGCCGGGCCCGCGACGGCCGGCTGGTGCACTTCGCCGCTGGTGACACCCGGATCCGGCCCGGCGACATCGTGCACACCACGATCACGTACGCCGCCCCGCACCACCTCAACGCCGACGGGCCGCTGGTCTCGCACCGGCGCACCCGGGCCGGCGACGTCTGGGCGGCCGGCAACGCCGTACGTACCCCGGGCGTGGCGCTCGGGATGCCCACCCTCGGTGCGCCGCCGGCGACGAGTGCTCCGGCGACCGCCTGCGGCTGCGACTGACCATCCATCCGAGCCGTGATCGTGAAGGGTTTCCGGGCCAGAGCCTCCGAAACCTTCACGATCACGGACGTGAGGGTCAGTCGAGCAGGTTCTCCCGTAGCCGGGTCACGTCGGTGACCGTCAACCCGGCCCGCCGGACGTAGCTCTCCACCGAGCCGTGGCGCTCGCGCAGCTCGGTCAGGAACAGGTGCATCGCCTCCCGGGGGCACGGGTTGAGCACCCAGGCCGGCGCGTGGCCGGCCTCCTCCGGTACGTCCGGGGAGAGGCTGCGGCGCCACTGCCGGAACCGCCGTTCCGACTCCTCGGTGAGCGCGTAGTCGGCCGCGATGTCGTCGTCGCTGACCCCGAGCAGGCTCAGGGTCAGCGCGGCGAGCACCCCGGTGCGGTCCTTGCCGGCGGCGCAGTGGAACGCCAGCGGGGCGGACCGCGAGTCGGCGATCAGCCGCAGCGCCGCACCCACGCCGTTGCGGCCGGTCAGGCCCCCCTCGGCCATCTCGGCGTACCGGTCGGCAAGGTACCGGGGCATGTCGTCGGGGCCCAGGTTGTGATCCGGCCACATGTCGGCGTGGAAGTTGACGTTGTGGTAGTCCAACCTCAGGGAGTCCGCCACGCGGCCGTCGGCCGCCAGCTCGTCCGGGCGCCGGAGGTCGAGCACGGTACGCACGCCGAGCGCGGCGAACTCCTCGAAGTCGTCGTCGACCAGCCGGTGCAGCCCGTCGGAGCGGTACACCCGGCCCCACCGGACGGTCCGGCCGTCGGCGGCCTCGTAGCCGCCGAGGTCGCGGAAGTTGAAGACCGTGGAGAAGCGGATGATCCGCTCGACCGCGGTCACCTGCCGCGACCGGGTCGTTCCCAGGCCGGGCACCGCAGCCGGCGCGGACCCGGGCACCGCAGCCGGCACGGACCCGGGCACCGCAGCCGATACGGGTTCAGGCACTGTGCTCGGCGAGGGCAAGGAAGTTCCGCTTGGACTCCAGCGCCTGCTGAGCCTCCCGGATGCGCCGGGCGTCACCGGCGGCCTGCGCCTTGGCCAGCCGCTGCTCGGCCTCGGCGACCTGCTCGCGCATCTGCGCCAGCAGCGGGCTCTCCTCGGGCGGGGTGCGGCGCCAGGCGGCGTCCATCGCGTGCTTGACCCGGTCCTCGATGGCGCGCAGCCGCCGGTCGAGGCCGGCCGCGGCGTCGCGTGGCACCCGACCGATGTCGTGCCACTGGCCCTGGATCTCGCGCAGCTTGGCCTGCGCGGCCCGCGGGTCGGCGTCGACGTCGATCGCCTCGGCCTGCGCCAGCAGCTCCTGCTTGCGCTCCAGGTGGCCCTTCAGCTCCGCGTCACGGGCGGAGAAGACCTCGCTGCGGCGGCTGAAGAACGCGTCCTGCGCCGCCCGGAACCTCTCCCAGAGTTTCTGCTCGGCCTCCTTGGACGCGCGCGGCGCGGCCTTCCACTCGCCCATCAGCTCCTTGAGCCGGGCGGCGGTGGGGCCCCAGTCCGTGGAGTCGGACAGCGCCTCGACCTCGGCGACCAGCTCCTCCTTGTGGTTCTGGGCCTGCTTGCGGGTGGCGTCGAGGATGGCGAAGTGGGCACCCCGGCGGCGGGTGAACGAGTCGCGGGCAGCCGCGTACCGCTTCCACAGTTCGCCGTCGGTCTTCTTGTCGACGCCGTGGATGGTCTTCCACTCGTCGAGGATCTCCTTGAGCCGGTCGCCGGCGCTCTTCCAGCCGGTCGCCTCGGCCGCGATCTTCTCGGCCTCCTCGACCAGCGCGGTCTTGCGCGCCACCGCCTCGGAACGCGCGGCGTCGCGGGCCGCCCGCGCCGCGCCGGCCTTCTCCTCGGCGATCGTGGCGAGCTTGTCCAGCCGGGCCGTGAGGCCGTCGACGTCGCCGACGACGTGCGCGGTGTCCAGGCTGGCGCGCAGGCGGCGGATGCTGTTCAGGGAGTGGGCCGCGTCGGCGGTGCCGCTGCCCAGCCGGGCCTCGATGAGGTCCACCTCGGTGGCCAGGTCGGCGAAGCGTCGGGCGAAGTGGGCCAGTCCCTCCTCGGGGGTTCCGGCCTGCCAGGAACCCACGGCGCGTTCACCCGCCGCGGTCTTCAGGTACACCGTGCCGTCGGCGTCGACGCGACCGAAGGCCGTGGGGTCGGTCATGCCGCCACCTCGCTTCGCTCGGCCTCGGCACGAGACTCAAACGCGCTGAGCCTCCCGATTCGCTCGCTCATGTGCCCATCCTCGTTTTCCCGGCGCCCGTGGATTTGCGGTAACCCCCGGTGTCGCCGCCGTCGCGCAGCAGTGTTCAGTCGTTCCGGGCTCATTCTCACAGGTCCGACCCCGTCCGCGTCGAGCGGCCGCAGCCGAACCGTGACTTTCCCTGTCAGGTTGCCGCCGACGAGTTCCGCCCAGTCCGGTACGGACCGGGTGAAGCCACCCGATACCGTTTTCGGCGTGCCGTTCACCGCCGCCGTCTGCCCCAGCCCGACGCTCCCCACCTCCGACGCCGCCTCCGGTGTCGCCGGAGCCGGTGTTCCGGGAGCCGCGGTGGTGCGACGGGGCGCGGCCCGACGGCGGTCGGCGACGCTCGGCGACGGTTGCCGGACGTGGGAGTCATCGTCACCGTACCGCGATTCGGCCGCCTCGTGGGGTGAGCGGACCACGGTCGCGGTGCACACCGGCCACGCCACGGTGGTACGGCCGTGACCGCGCTGCCGGGTCCGGTGATCGCCGTGGTCGGGCCGACCGCGGCCGGCAAGTCCGACCTGAGCCTCACGCTCGCGCACGCCCTCGGCGGCGAGGTGGTCAACGCCGACTCGATGCAGTTGTACCGCGGCATGGACATCGGTACCGCCAAGCTGCGCCCCGACGAGCGTGCCGGCGTCGCCCACCACGTCCTCGACATCTGGGACGTGACCGAGCCGGCCAGCGTCGCGGTGTACCAGCGGCTGGCGCGCGCCGCGATCGACGACATCCTGGCGCGCGGCCGGGTACCGCTGCTGGTGGGCGGGTCGGGGCTGTACGTGCGTGCGGTCCTGGAGGAGTTCGAGTTTCCCGGCACCGACCCCGTGCTGCGGGCGGAGCTGGAGGCCGAACTGGCGGAAAACGGCCCGGCGCCGCTGTACGCCCGGCTGGTGGCGGCCGACCCGGTGGCGGCCGAGCGGATCCTGCCCAGCAACGGCCGGCGCATCGTGCGGGCCCTGGAGGTGATCGCGCTCACCGGCGGGCGGTTCACCGCCGAGCTGCCGGAGCCCCGGCCGCACTACCGCGCTCTCCAGCTCGGCGTCGACCTCGACGCGGGGCTCCTGGACGCGCGGATCGCCGCCCGGGTCGACCAGATGTGGGCGGCCGGCCTGGTCGACGAGGTGCGCGCGCTGGAGGCCCGGGGGCTGCGCGACGGGCGTACCGCCAGCCGTGCTCTCGGCTACCACCAGGTCCTGCGCTTCCTCGACGGCGCCGACACCGAGGAAGCGGCGCGCGAAGCGACGATCCGGACCACCCGCCGGTTCGTCCGGCGCCAGCGGTCCTGGTTCCGGCGTGATCCGCGGATCCACTGGCTCGACGCGGCCGCCCCGGACGCCGTGGCGGTCGCCCGAGGTACGGCGGAATCGTTCCTGGAGGTGTCATGATGACGGCGTGTTACGCGAGGGCAGGGCGTTGAACTACGCCAAGGGGCACGGCACCGGCAACGACTTCGTCATCCTTCCCGATCCGGACGGGACGCTGCCGCTCACGCCGCGGCTGGTGGCCGCCCTGTGCGACCGGCGTCGGGGGATCGGCGCCGACGGCGTGCTGCGGGTGGTCCGCACCGCCGCCCACCCGGACGCCGCCCGTTTCGTCGGTGACGCCGAGTGGTTCATGGACTACTGGAACGCCGACGGCACGTACGCCGAGATGTGCGGCAACGGCGTACGGGTGTACGCGCGGTACCTGGTCGAGACCGGCCTGGCCGCCGCCGGCGAGCTGACGGTGGCGACCCGCGCCGGTGTCGTACGCGTGGTCGTCGGCCCCGAGGAGATCTCCACCGGCCTGGCCAAGCCCCGCGTGTACGGGCAGAGCGTGGCCCGGGTCGAGGGCAGCCGGTACGTCGGCGAGGCCGTCGACGTCGGCAACCCGCACCTGGTCTGCCGGGTGGCCGACACGCACGAACTCGCCGGCCTGGACCTGTCCACGTCGCCGGAGTTCAGCGACGCGGACTTCCCCGCCGGGGTCAACGTCGAGTTCTCCGCGCCGGCCGTCGCGGTGCCCGGCGCCGACCTGCACGTCCGGATGCGCGTCTACGAGCGGGGCTCGGGGGAGACGCTGTCGTGCGGTTCGGGGGCGTGTGCCGTGGCGGCCGTGGCGCTCGCCGACGCGGGCTTCCGCACCGGCCGGGTGGCCGTGGACGTCCCCGGCGGCAGGCTGACCGTCACGCTCGACGACGAGGCGTGCTGGCTGGCCGGGCCGGCGGTCATCGTGGCCACCGGCACCGTCGACCCGGCGGCGCTCGACGTGCGGCTGCCGGCACCGGAGGACGGCCACCGCGAGGTGGGTGCGGCGGAGGCCGGCGCCGCGTAGCGCCGGCCCCGCGACCGTCAGTTCACCGCCGGGTCCGGCACGTCGGGTACCTGGCCGATGGTGGTCCGCAGGATCTCCGACGCCGCACCGCCGGCGAACCCGTCGCCGGTCGTCACGTCCTCGCCCTTGGCGACGGCGCGGACGGCCGCGGCGACCGCCGGTGCGACCCGGGCGTCGAACACGCTGGGCACGATGACGCTGGCGTTGAGCTTGTCCGCGCCGACGGTGTCGGCGATGGCCCGGGCCGCCGCGAGCGCCATGTCGTCGGTGTACCCGCGCGCCTGCGCGTCGAGCATGCCGCGGAAGACGCCGGGGAACGCCAGGACGTTGTTGATCTGGTTGGGCTGGTCGGAGCGGCCGGTGGCGACGATCGCGGCGTGCTCGCGGGCCGCCCGGGGGTCCACCTCCGGGTCGGGGTTGGCCAGCGCGAACACGATCGAGTCCTTCGCCATCGTGGCGATGTCGTCGCCGGTGAGCAGGTTGGGGGCGCTGACGCCGATGAACACGTCGGCACCCCGGATCGCGCCGCGCAGGTCACCGGCGTAGTTGTCGCGGTTGGTGTGCTCGGCCAGCCACTGCCAGGACCCGCTCAGCCCCGGCATGCCGCGGTACAGGGCGCCCGGGCGGTCGGTGGCGATCAGGTCGCCGACGCCCTGGCGGAGCAGCAGCTTCATGATCGCGGTACCCGCGGCGCCGGAACCGGAGACCACCACCCGGACGTCGGCCAGTCGCTTGCCGACCACCCGCAGCGCGTTGGTGAGCGCGGCGAGCACGCAGATCGCCGTACCGTGCTGGTCGTCGTGGAAGACCGGGATGTCGAGCGCCTCGCGCAGGCGCGCCTCGATCTCGAAGCAGCGTGGCGCGGCGATGTCCTCGAGGTTGATTCCGCCGTACGCGGGCGCGAGAGCCTTCACGATGCTGACGATCTCGTCGGTGTCCTGGGTGTCCAGCACGACCGGCCAGGCGTCCACCCCGGCGAACCGCTTGAACAGGGCGGCCTTGCCCTCCATCACCGGCAGCGCGGCGGCCGGGCCGATGTTGCCCAGGCCGAGGACGGCCGATCCGTCGGTGACGACCGCGACGGTGTTGCGCTTGATCGTCAGGCGCCGGGCGTCCTCGGGGTTCTCGGCGATCGCGAGGCAGACCCGGGCCACGCCCGGCGTGTACGCCCGGGACAGCTCGTCGCGGGTGCGGAGGGCGACCTTCGAGGTGACCTCGATCTTGCCACCGAGGTGCAGCAGGAACGTGCGGTCGGAGACCTTGCGGACCTCGACGCCGTCCATGGCCTCCAGCGCGCCGACGACCTGGTCGGCGTGTGCGGCGTCGGCGGTGTCGCAGGTGAGGTCGGCGATGATGCGGGTGTGGTCGGAGTCGACCACGTCGAGGGCGGTGACGACGCCGCCCGCCTCGCCGACCGCGGTAGTGAGCCGACCGATTGCGGAGGCGTCCGCGGTCACGGCGGCCCGGATGGTAATGGAGAACCCGGCACTGGGAAGACGACGTACGGTCACGGCGTTCTATTTTGCGGGTTATCTCCCCGTCAGCAACGCCCACCCCGCCCGTATCGGCAGGCATCACGTGCGGTAACGGGGGTACGCAAACCCTGGCGGCCCGCAAATTGCGGGTGCGCCGCCTGTGACGACATGACACGATCGGAAGCGATGCGAGAAACCAACCTGACATCCGCGTACGACCTGGACCTCGAGCTCGACCTCGACGATCTGGGCGGGCGGCCGGGCCAGGGCCGCGACGGCGCGGACCTCGACGACGCCACCACCGGCGAGCTGGAGCTCGAGGAGCGTCACGCGCTGCGCCGGGTCGCGGGCCTGTCGACGGAACTGTCCGACATCACCGAGGTCGAGTACCGGCAGCTACGGCTGGAGCGGGTCGTCCTGGTCGGTGTCTGGACCGAGGGCACCGCCACGGACGCCGACAACAGCCTCGCCGAGCTGGCGGCGCTGGCCGAGACGGCCGGCTCGCAGGTGCTCGACGGGCTGATCCAGCGGCGCGGCCGGCCCGACCCCGCCACCTACATCGGCCGGGGCAAGGTCGCCGACCTGCGCAGCGTGGTCGTGGCCACCGGTGCCGACACGGTGATCTGCGACGGCGAGCTGTCCCCGTCCCAGCTGCGCAACCTCGAGAACGAGGTCAAGGTCAAGGTCATCGACCGGACCGCGCTCATCCTGGACATCTTCGCCCAGCACGCCAAGAGCAAGGAGGGCAAGGCCCAGGTCGAGCTGGCCCAGCTGCAGTACCTGCTGCCCCGCCTGCGCGGTTGGGGTGAGGCGATGAGCCGGCAGGCCGGTGGCTCCGCCAGCGGCAACGGCGGGGTGGGTCTGCGTGGCCCCGGTGAGACCAAGCTCGAGACCGACCGCCGGCGCATCCGTACCCGGATCTCCCGGCTCAAGCGCGAGATCGCCGGCATGGCCACGATCCGTGAGACCAAGCGGGCCGGTCGCCGCGAGCGCCGGGTGCCGAGCGTCGCGATCGCCGGCTACACCAACGCCGGCAAGTCCAGCCTGATCAACCGGTTGACCGGCGCCGGGCTGCTGGTGGAGAACGCCCTGTTCGCCACCCTCGACACCACGACCCGCCGGGCCCGCGCCACCGACGGCCGGATCTACACGCTGTCGGACACCGTCGGGTTCGTCCGGCACCTGCCGCACCAGCTGGTCGAGGCGTTCCGCTCGACGCTGGAGGAGGTGGCCGAGGCCGACCTCGTGCTGCACGTGGTCGACGCCAGCCACCCCGACCCCGAGGAGCAGGTCCGCGCGGTACGTGAGGTGCTCGCCGAGGTCGGCGCCGACACGGTCGCCGAGCTGCTGGTGGTCAACAAGACCGACGCGGCCGACGAGGAGACCCTGCTGCGCCTCGCGCGGGAGTGGCCGGAGGCCGTCTTCGTGTCCGCGCGTACCGGGGCCGGCGTCGCCGAGGTACGGGCGGCCGTCGAGGACCGGCTGCCGTGGCCGGCCGTCGAGGTGTACGCCTGCGTGCCGTATGACCGGGGCGACCTGGTTGCGCGGGTGCACTCCACCGGCGAGGTGCTCGGCACCGAGCACACCAGCGACGGGACCGTGCTGCACGTCCGGGTGGCCGAGGGTCTGGCGGCGGAGTTGGCGCCGTATGCGCTGGTCGGCCGATCCGCGGCGGGCCATGTGGCGTAGTTGAGGCCGGGCCGTACCCCGAATCGACAACACCTCTGCCAAACTGATCCGATGCGACGAGTGGGGTTGGTGGTCATCGGGTTATGGGTTGCCGTCTTCGGACTGGTGACCCCGGCGGGTGCCGAGCCGAGCCCGACGGCGGCTGCTGCGGGCTCGGCTCCCGAAACCGTCTGTACGTTGACCGACAACCGGCTGACCGGCGTCACCGGGCTCGTCGCGACGTCGGAGGGGTTCGTGGTGGCGACCACCGGGGCGGAGTCCGCCGCCCGGCGGCTGTACTACCTGGACAGCAAGTGCAAGCAGCTGCGCCAGCCGCTGTCGTACCCGGCGGCCAACCCCGCCCGCGATCCGCAGGACCTGGCGGTCGCCTCCGACGGCACGGTGTGGGTGGCCGACACCGGTGACAACTCCACGAACAACGCCGACCGCCGGGACACCATCGCGCTGTGGAAGGTGCCGCCCGGCGGCGCCGCCCCGGTCATCCACCGCCTGGCATACCCCGACGGTGAGCACCACGACGCCAAGGCGCTGCTGTTCGGGGCCGGGGACACGCCGGTCATCGTGACCAAGGAGACCAGCGGCACCACGCAGATCTTCCAGCCGACCGCGGAGTTGCAGCCCGGGAGCAAGCAGGGCGTGCCGCTCAAGAAGGTCGGCGTGTGGAACCCGAAGCGCACCGGCACCTCCAACAGCATGGGTACCGTCGGTCAGTTGCTGGTGACGGGCGGCGCCCAGTCACCCGACCGCAAGCGGGTCGCGCTGCGGACGTACTCCGACGCGTACGAGTGGACCGTGCCCGACGGCGACATCGTCAAGGCGATCACGACCACCGAGCCGCGGGTGACTCCGCTGGCCAGTGACCAGCAGGGCGGTGAGTGCCTGGCCTACAGCCCCGACGGCAAGACGTTCCTGACCTGTTCGGCCCTGGGCGGCGCCAAGATCCTGCGGTACCAGCCGGCGGCCGCGACCGCTGCGGCCACCCCGGCGGCCGACAAGTCGGCCCAGACGGGTGACACCCGCTCCTGGTACCAGAAGCTGTCGCTGCCTCAGATCATCAACCTGGTGGCCGGCGTCGGCGTGCTGGGCCTCATCCTGGTGGTGGTCGGCGTGATCGGGATCCGGCGGTCGCGCAAGGTGCGGCGGGCGGCGATCGAGGAGCAGGGGGCCGACCGGCCGGCCGGCGGAGACGGAACCGGATCGGCGACGCCGTCGGGCGGCAACCGTCCGCCGGTCGCGGCGGCCACCGCTGCTGCTGGCCCTCGTCCGTCGGTGCCGCCCGGCGGAAACCGTCCCGCGGCTGCCGCGGCCGGTCCCCGGCCACCGGCCGGTCCCCGGCCACCGGCCGGGCCGATGCCGCCGGCCGGTGGCATGAACCCCGGCCGGCCGGGACGTGCCGTGGGCGCGCCGCCCTCGCCGCCGCAGCGCGGCGGCGGCGCGCCGCCGTCCGGCGGCGGAAATGTCTACGGTGGCGGTCCGGCCCGGCCCGGTTACGACCAGACACCGGGGAACCGGGAGTACTTCCAGCCCGGGTATCACTCCGGACACGACGGTGACGGTCGCTACTGAACACCTCAGGGCCCGCTGATCGTTACTGAAAAGGGCCCCGGGGCGCGTTGCCAGCGCCCCGGGGCCCTTTTCCGCGTGTCCGGAGGTCAGATCCGGCGCAGGACGGCGACGACGCGGCCCAGGATGGTGGCGTCGTCACCCGGGATCGGCTCGAACGCCGGATTGTGCGGCAGCAACCACACGTGCCCGTCGCGGTTGCGGTACGTCTTGACCGTCGCCTCGCCGTCCAGCATCGCGGCGACGATCTCGCCATTGTTGGCGGTCGGCTGCTGGCGCACCGCTACCCAGTCGCCGTCGCAGATGGCGGCGTCGATCATCGAGTCACCCTTGACCTGTAGCAGGAACAGGGTGCCTTCGCCGACGAGTTCGCGGGGGAGCGGGAAGACGTCCTCCACCGCCTGCTCGGCGAGGATCGGGCCACCGGCCGCGATCCGGCCCAGCATCGGCACGTAGGCCGGGGCGGGGCGGGCGGCGCGGGCGGCCTCCTCCTGCTCGGCGACGAGGTCGCTGGGCGGGCGCACGTCGACCGCGCGCGGCCGGTTGGGGTCGCGCCGCAGGTACCCCTTCCGCTCCAACTCCTTGAGCTGGTAGGCCACGCTCGACGGCGAGACCAGGCCGACGGCCTCACCGATCTCGCGGACGCTCGGCGGGTAGCCGTTGCGGTCGACCGCGCCGCGGATGAACTCCAGGATCCGCCGCTGGCGTTGGGTCAGATCGGCCGCGACGAGGTCGGGGAAGGCGGTCACGACCGACGTGACGGGGCGGATCTCCGGCTGGCCACCGCGCTTGCCGGCGCCGCGCCGGGCCGCGGTGCGGCCGCCGCGCGGCGCTGAGGGGATCGCCGTACCGGCGGGGCGGCCCGGGGTGGGCGCGTGGTCGGGGGTGGTGCCGGGGTCGGGGTCAGGGCCCCGGCCGTCGGTCTGGCGCCCGCTCGCGGGGTCGTCGGTGGCCACGTCCATCCTCCTTGTCGCAGCGACGGTCCGGGTGGGGGCCCGCTCCGTGGTGCGTGATCGATATGCCGAATGAACCTAGCCGCCCGATCCGGCACTTTCAAACATCTGTACTACTCCGTCCGGCGTGTCGCGGCGTGGCGGCTCGACGCGGCTTGGCCGGCTCTGATACATCACATCGTACGTCCGTTCGATAGAACGCGTGTGCGAAGGGGTGTCGTTTCGGACACGAGGTGCGATCGGCCAGCGACCGAATCCGTTCCCGCGCGTTAGACACGCGACACGCGCCACGGATAGGGCGTTTTAACTTGCGAATGATCGGCGCACCGCCTAACGTCAGCCCCTAGATGTAGTAGTCCAGTGGTACGAGATGCCCACAGGTTGGGGTTTCGCGCTCACGGTTCATCCACTCGTCATACACGGTGACGCCCCCCCCTGGCGGGTCGGTGTCGCTGTGTTCGGCATGCCCGCGCCCACGCAGGAGAGGCCCTCAGACCATGCGCTGCCCGTACTGTCGGCACCCGGACTCCCGGGTCGTCGACTCACGCGAGGCCGACGACGGCCAGTTGATCCGTCGTCGCCGCTCCTGCCCGGAGTGCGGCCGCCGGTTCACCACGGTCGAGGAGGCCGTGCTCGCCGTGGTCAAGCGCAGTGGCGTCACCGAGCCGTTCAGCCGCTCGAAGATCATCACCGGGGTGCGCAAGGCCTGCCAGGGCCGGCCGGTCGACGACGACGCGCTCGCCGTGCTGGCCCAGCGGGTCGAGGAGGCCGTCCGGGCGCGCGGCGCCGCCGAGGTGCCCAGCCACGAGGTCGGCCTGGCCATCCTCGGACCGCTGCGCGAGCTGGACGAGGTGGCATACCTGCGCTTCGCGAGCGTCTACCGGTCGTTCGACTCCCTGGGTGATTTCGAGCGCGAGATCGCGGCGCTGCGGGTCGACCGGGGTCGGGCCGAGCGGGAGCAGGCCGATCGGGTGGACCGGACCGACCGGGTGGACCGGACCGACCGGGTGGACCGGGAGCGGGCCGACCGGACACCCGGGGCGGGACGTACGGTCGCGGCGGCCCCGAGCGGCTGACGCGAGCGGGTGCGCCGGCGCGGCGCGCCGACCCGGCAACCGCAGCCGGGCTCGAAGTGTGACGGAAAAAGACGAGGACGACAGCACACGGGGTCGTCACGCATTCGGCAGGACCATTCAAAGATGGTGGGGGAAGGTATGACAGAGGCAGTACGCACGTCGTCGGGCAGGGCACGCGGGGGGAGCGGTGCCGCCAAGAACGGCACCGCCAAGGCGGCCGGCGCCCGGGGGCTGCAGGTCGCGCGGGTGTGGACCACCGAGGGTGTCCACCCGTACGACGAGGTGACCTGGGAGCGCCGCGACGTCGTGATGACGAACTGGCGGGACGGCTCGGTCAACTTCGAGCAGCGCGGCGTGGAGTTCCCCACCTTCTGGAGCGTGAACGCCGCGAACATCGTCACGACCAAGTACTTCCGTGGCGCCGTGGGCACCCCCGAGCGGGAGGCGAGCCTCCGCCAGCTCATCGACCGGGTGGTGAACACCTACCGGGAGGCCGGGGAGCAGCACGGGTACTTCGCCTCGCCCTCCGACGCCGAGATTTTCGCCCACGAGCTGACCTGGATGCTGCTGCACCAGGTGTTCAGCTTCAACTCGCCGGTGTGGTTCAACGTCGGCACCGCCTCGCCGCAGCAGGTCAGCGCCTGCTTCATCCTGTCGGTCGACGACTCGATGGACTCGATCCTCGACTGGTACAAGGAAGAGGGCTTGATCTTCAAGGGCGGCTCCGGATCGGGTGTGAACCTGTCGCGCATCCGCTCGTCCAGGGAGCTGCTGTCGTCCGGCGGCACCGCGTCCGGCCCGGTGAGCTTCATGCGGGGCGCCGACGCCAGTGCCGGGACGATCAAGTCCGGTGGCGCCACCCGCCGCGCGGCCAAGATGGTCATCCTCGACGTCGACCACCCCGACATCCAGGAGTTCGTCTCGACGAAGGCGCGCGAGGAGGACAAGATCCGCGCCCTCCGCGACGCCGGCTTCGACATGGACCTGGGCGGCAACGACATCGTCAGCGTCCAGTACCAGAACGCCAACAACTCCGTCCGCGTCTCCGACGAGTTCATGCGGGCCGTGGAGTCGGCCGGGACGTTCGACCTGCGCGGCCGCCTCGACGGCAAGGTCATCGAGACGATCGACGCCAAGAGCCTGTTCCGGGCGATCGGCCAGGCCGCGTGGGAGTGCGCCGACCCGGGTCTGCAGTACGACGACACGATCAACGACTGGCACACCTGCCCGGAGACCGGCCGGATCACCGCGTCCAACCCGTGCAGCGAGTACCTGCACCTGGACAACTCCTCCTGCAACCTCGCCAGCCTCAACCTGATGAAGTTCCTGCGCTCCGACGGCTCGTTCGAGGTCGAGAAGTTCGTCAAGTCGGTGGAGTTCGTCATCACCGCCATGGACATCTCGATCTGCTTCGCCGACTTCCCGACCGAGAAGATCGGTGAGACCACCCGCGCCTACCGGCAGCTCGGCATCGGGTACGCCAACCTCGGCGCGCTGCTGATGGCCAGCGGCCTGGCGTACGACTCCGAGGCGGGCCGCTCGCTTGCCGCCGGGATCACCAGCCTGATGACCGGTACGGCCTACCGCCGCTCGGCCGAGCTGGCCGGCATCGTCGGCGCGTACGACGGGTACGCCCGCAACGCCAAGCCGCACAAGCGGGTCATGCGCAAGCACGCGGCGGCCAACGACGCGATCCGCCCGCTCGGCGCGGTCGACACCGTGATCGTGGACGAGGCCAGCAAGCAGTGGCAGCGGTGCCTGACGATCGGCGAGAAGAACGGCTGGCGCAACTCGCAGGCCAGCGTGCTCGCCCCTACCGGCACGATCGGCCTGATGATGGACTGTGACACCACCGGTGTCGAGCCCGACCTGGCGCTGGTCAAGTTCAAGAAGCTGGTCGGCGGCGGCTCGATGCAGATCGTCAACCAGACCGTGCCGCGGGCCCTGCGCACCCTGGGGTACCAGGAGGAGCAGGTCGAGGCGATCGTCGAGTACATCTCCGAGCACGGCCACGTCGTCGACGCGCCGGGCCTCAAGCCGGAGCACTACAGCGTGTTCGACTGCGCGATGGGCGAGCGGGCGATCGCGCCGATGGGGCACGTGCGGATGATGGCGGCGATCCAGCCGTTCATCTCCGGCGCGATCTCCAAGACGGTCAACATGCCGGAGTCGGCCACCGTCGAGGAGGTCGAGCAGATCTACTTCGAGGGCTGGAAGCTCGGCCTGAAGGCGCTCGCGATCTACCGCGACAACTGCAAGGTCGGCCAGCCGCTGTCCAACGCCAAGCAGGCGAAGAAGGAAGAGCCGGCCGCCGTCGCGGTCGCCGAGCCGGAGAAGGTCATCGAGTACCGGCCGGTGCGCAAGCGGCTGCCGAAGAAGCGCCCGTCGCAGACGGTGTCGTTCTCGGTCGCGGGTGCCGAGGGTTACCTCACCGCGTCGTCCTACCCGGACGACGGCCTCGGCGAGGTCTTCCTGAAGATGTCCAAGCAGGGCTCGACCCTCGCGGGCGTCATGGACGCGTTCTCGGTGGCCATCTCCATCGGCCTGCAGTACGGCGTGCCGCTGGAGACCTACGTCAGCAAGTTCACGAACATGCGGTTCGAGCCGGCGGGCATGACCGACGACCCGGACATCCGCATGGCCTCGTCGGTGATGGACTACATCTTCCGCCGCCTGGCACTGGACTTCCTGCCGTACGAGCGCCGCGCCGAGCTGGGCATCCTCACCGCCGCCGAGCGGGCGCAGCAGCTGCGCGAGGAGAGCGGCGAGGCGTCGGTCGACCTGACCGAGATGGCGTCGTCGGCTCCGGTCGAGTACGTGCCGGTGGAGAGGCCGGCCGCCGCGCCGGCCCCGGCGGAGGCCCCGGCTCCGGTGAAGGCCGCGCACTCCTCGACCGAGCTGCTGGAGCTGGTGCAGGGCATGGCGGCCGACGCCCCGCTCTGCTTCACCTGCGGCACGAAGATGCGGCGGGCCGGTAGCTGCTACGTCTGCGAGGGCTGCGGCTCGACCAGCGGCTGCAGCTGAAACCCCGCCTTATTGCATCTGATGCACCATACGAGGCGCGTGGTCGACGCGTGAAAACGCCTTGACCGAAGGGCGGTGTCGGGTTTCCCGACACCGCCCTTCTGCATGTCAGGTGCGCAGTGACCTTGTCGTCTGGTGCACCGACGCAACGATGTTGCATCGGATACAACAAGGCGTCGGAGCGTGCAGCAGGATTGGCAGCCCTTCATCGCTGAGGTCGAGAACGCCGCCGCGGCGGCCTCGGCGGCGACGGATTCCCGCTCGTGAGGTACTAGGCATCACCTAGTACCGGCACTACTATGTGTCACATGACACCGGATCCGGACCGTCG
Source organism: Planosporangium spinosum (assembly GCF_049999945.1). NCBI lineage: Bacteria > Bacillati > Actinomycetota > Actinomycetes > Micromonosporales > Micromonosporaceae > Planosporangium > Planosporangium spinosum. The sequence continues at coordinate 270,917 of NZ_JBLYUB010000004.1, forward strand.
CACGCAGCTGCTGCGGGGTGCGCTGGACACCTGTCTGCTGGCACTCCTGGCACAGAAGCCCACCCACGCCTACGGCCTCGTCGTCCTGCTGGAGCAACACGGGCTACCGGGCGTCGGCTACGGCACCGTCTACCCCTTGATGGGGCGCCTGCGCCGCCAGGGCCTGGTCAGCGAGCGCAGCGAGCCCAGCCCCAGCGGTCCACCTCGAAAGATCTTCGAGGTCTCACCTGCCGGGGCTGAGGCGCTCGCCGAGTGGGCCCGCCAGTGGGTCGACACGACTTCCGCCATCACCGGGCTCCTGGCGTCGGTCGGAGCCCTCGACACCCGAGAGGTGAGCTCACGTGTCCATCCCTGACAGCGGGCCCATCCGCACCGAGCAGATCCAAGCCGTGACCGCGGAGCTGGACCGCCGGCTCCGACGGATGCACCTCTCCCGGCGTGACCGGCGGACGGTCGTGGACGAAGTCCGAGCTGACCTGGAGACGGCTGCCGCCGAGGGGGTGAACCCCGAAGCCCTGGTCGGACCAGACATCGACGCGTTCGCGCGGGAGGCGATCGAGGCGGGCGGGTACCGCCCGTGGCCTCGCGACTACCCTCGCGTCCTGGTTGGTGGCCTCCTCGCGGCAAGCGTGGCCGTTGTCGCCGCGTACTGGCTCATCGTCGGGGTGGTCCAGCCGGCCTTCGCCTCCTGGTTCACGCTGGAAGGCAGGTATCCGACTGCCGGCCCGGTCGTCGTCTTCGGCGCCATCGCCCTGACCGGGTTGCTCGGCGCCCTCGCCGGCCTGAAGTGGCTCTTGGCCGGTCGACCGGCCGCCCGACCGACGCTGAGAAGAGCTGCCCTGCTATTGCCGATCGGTGCAGTTGCCGGCATCGCCGCCGTGGTCGCCGTGGCCCACGACCCGGACTACCGCTCCACCCTCGGCACTGTGACGCTTCAGGTGCTGTTCGTGGTGCTAGGCGTCGTCCTGGCCCTGGGCGTCGCCCGGTGGTGGGCGGTCCGCGCGACCACCGACCGCGATGGCGCGGCCAGCATTTCTCACGCCGCATGGAACTGACCTCGGGGCCAGAGCCGGCCTCGGTGCTGGCCGCATCACCTGTGTGCGGACGCCGGTCTCCTCAACCACTTCCCGCTGGGCGGCCTGGGCCGGGTCCTCGTCGGGGTCGATGTGGCCACCGGGGTAGAGCCACCGGCCGAGCTTGTTGTGGTGCACCAGCAGCGCCCGTTCGTGGTCGTCGAAGACGATCGCTGAAGCGGTGAAGTGGCGGATGCCGGCCATGACCTGGTTCCTCCATGGGCAAGGGTGGCGACCCGTCCGGCCGCCCGCTCTATGGCGGAGTCGGTCAGGCCGTATCGGCTTTGGCTAGAACGCGGACTTCCGGGACCGACGTTAGGTTGCTACCGGCGGTAGCATTGCTGCATGAGTGCAGCAGCCGCTCCACCATTCTCGCCGCACGAGGACGGTCCGGCCGCAGAAGCCGGTTCGGCCGCAGAAGCCGGTTCGGTGGGCGAGATTGTCCGGTTGCTCGACGACCTCCGTCACGGTGGGACGGACTCCCGCGAGCTTCAGGATGCGGCTGCCCGGCTCATGGCCGCGCTGGAATCCGATCCTGGTCGACGGCTCAAGCTGGTGGGGCGTGCTCGCAAGGTTAGCGTGTCGATGCCTGCGGACCTCGCGGACGCCATCCAACGGCGGGTGGGGCGTGGAGCGTTCAGCCAGTACGTGACCGATGCCGTCGCGCGCCAACTCGAGCTGGATCTTCTGGGAGAGCTTTCCGCACTGCTGGCTTCCGAACATGGTCCGGTCTCCGATGAACTGCTGGCCGAGGCGAGGCGCTCGTGGCCCGACGAGCGGTAGGCCTCGGCGGCACGCTGGTCCTGGACAGCGAAGGGCTGGTCAAGCTGGCGGCTGGTGACGCGCGGGTGCGCGCCTATCTCGAGAGCGCGCGTGAACGCGGTGCCCGGGTGACGGTCAGCGCCATCACCCTCGCGGAGGTGCTGCGCGGTGGCCCCCGGGACGCTGCGGTTCACCGTGTGCTGTCCCGGATCGTGGTTCAGCCGGTAAGCGCCGACGTTGGTCGACATGCCGGTGACCTACTTGGAATGACGGGTTTGTCGGGGCACCGGTGTGCCATCGACGCGGTGGTGGCTGCGATGGCGCTGGCGGCGGCCCGGCCCGTGGTGCTGCTGACCAGCGACCCGGACGACCTGAACATGCTGGTGGAAGAGTCGAGCCGAGCAAAGGGCGAGCGGGTCGTCGTCGTACACGTGTGAGTTGGCCTGGGGACAAGACCCGAGCACGGCGCGCCCGATTCGGCTCCGACCACGTCCGCCTGACCGTCGACACGTTCCCGCGGACCATGTTCTGCTACCGGACGGTGCCTTCGAGCCGGCCGCCTTCGAGGTGCGGACCGCGTGTTACTGATCGCGCTGGCCGAGGTCGACGACGGGTACACCTTCGACGACCACATCGGTGCGGGCCGGTCGCGACGTCGGCACCGCCCCTCTCGATGGTCACGTATGGGCCGCCGCGCGTGATGACGGCAGGCCGGGTGAAGCGCTGATCATCTCCGTACGGCGGGCCGGATCCGCCGACACGGTGTCGCCAGTCCATCGTGGACATTTCTGGTTCCGGGCCGGCCCGGTCGTCCGGTACTCCGGGTGTGATTACGCCAAGTAATGAGAATGGCGCTTCTTGGTAATATCTGGTACTCATTTGTCAATTGTGGACATAATGAAGGTCACGTTTATTCGCGCTTGAGCATGCATATCGATGTAGTTCGCGCAATATGACACATACGACCATACTCCTCGATAGTCGACCTGTCTATGTCTCATTCCACAGAGGGTTACATATCCCCTGAGCTGCGCATACGTGGCACAATTCGCTGTTATGGCGCGAAGTAACGATCAGGGTGAGATTAGCCAAAAAGGACAGTCACCCCCACCCCTGACCCTCGCGCAGGTCGCCCGGGTGGCCATGCGTGAATTCGTGGAGTTCACCGGACTCGATCCTGCGGCCATGACCGGGGCGCGGCCCGATGGTGACGGATGGTCACTGCTCGTCGACGTCACGGAGCTCGAACGGATCCCGGCGACCAGCAGCGTCATGGCCACCTACCGGATCGACACCGACCGGTCCGGACACATCGTCTCGTACGAGCGGCTCCGCCGCTTCTCCCGGAACGCGACTGATCCGTCATGAACCCAGAACCACGAACCAGCCAGGTACGGCAGAGCCAGTACGCCGTCGCGTCGCCGCGGTTCGGCGCCCAGCGGACGGACTCGCTGGCGGACATCCTCGAACGCGTCCTCGACCGCGGCGTGGTGATCGTCGGCGACATCGTCGTCGGCGTGGTCAACGTCGAACTGCTGACGCTGAAGGTGCGGCTCCTCGTCGCCTCCGTCGACACCGCAAAGGAGATGGGCATCGACTGGTGGATGAACGACCCGTCGCTCAGCTCGAAGGCGGCCCGGGAGCGCGACGCGCTGGAGGCGGAGAACCGCGACCTGCGCGGCCGGTTGGACGCCCTGGAACGCCGCCTCGGCACGGGGGACACGCAGGAGCGTCGCCTCGAGTCCGGGGAGGCACCCGAGGCCGGGGAGACATCGGAACGTAACCCCGAACCGGGGGAGGCGTCATGACGCCCGAGCGCGCCCTGTACCTGTACGCCGCCACCTCCGGCGACTGCGCCGTCGCGGACCTGTACGGAATCGGCGACGAGCCGGTCGACATCCTCGTCGCGGACGGTCTCGGCCTCGCCGTCAGCGACGTGACCACGGCCGAACTGGCCGCCGTGAACGACGACTCCGCCGACCCGCGCCTCGTGGCGGTGCTGGCCCAGCGGCACGACTCGGTCATCCGTACGGTGACCGCCGCCGCGACCGCCGTCCTGCCCTTCCGGCTCGGGATCGTCGTCACCGACCGGGAGGCCGCGCACCGTTTCCTGACCGTCCGCGCGGACGCGCTCCGATCCGGGCTGGCCCGCGTCGCCGGCTGCGACGAGTGGGGGGTCACCGTCCGCGACGACGGCGACCCGGCCGCCCAGAGCGGCGGCGAACCGGTACCGGCCGGTACCGGCGGGGCCGCGCCGGGCGCCGGTGCCGCGTACCTCGCCCGGCGCCGGCAGCACTTCGACCGGCTGGAGCAGCGCCGCCGTGCGGCGCGGGAACTCGTCGCCGAGATGGAGGACGCGCTGGCCGGGATCGCCGGGGACTCGGCGCCCGGACGGCGGGAGGGAAGCCTCCTGCTCGACCGCGCCTACCTGGTACGCCGGGACGAGCAGCCCAGGTTCGTGGAGATCCTCGACGCGTGCGGCGACCGGCTGGCCGCCGACGGGTTCGCGCTGCGGGTGACCGGGCCGTGGCCGCCGTACTCGTTCGTCACCGACCTGGAGGTGACGGCGGATGGCTGACTCACTGCCGCTGCCGGCCCGCCACGCCGGCGCCGCCGACCTGGTCGACCTCCTCGACCGGGTCATCGACCGGGGCGCCGTCGTCGTCGGTGACATCGTCATCGGGCTGGCCGGCATCGACCTGATCCGGCTCGACGCGCGCCTGCTGCTCGTCGCGGTGGACCGCCTCGCGTCCGACGGGCGGGACGACCGATGACCGGGCCGGGGACGCCGGGCGACCCGGCTTGGGAACCGGGCGGCACGTTGCGGTTCAACATCGACCCCGACGATGCCGGGCGCGGACTCGGCCGGCTCGTCATCGCCCTGCTGGAGATCGTTCGCCAGCTCCTCGAGCGCCAGGCCCTGCGGCGGGTGGACGCCGGCTCGCTGACCGACGACGAGGTCGAGCGGCTGGGCCGGGCGCTGATGGCGCTGGACGAGCGCTTCGCCGAGCTGCGGGAGATCTTCGACATCTCCGCCGACGACATCCGGCTGTCCAACGACGCGGTGGACCGGCTGGCGCCGACCGAGGCGCCACCGGCCGAGGCGCCACCGGTCGAGAGGAGTTAGCCGGGAAGCCGAGAAGGGCTGGCCGCACCGAGGAGCGTCAGCCGAACCCCTACCGGAAGAGGTGAGAACGATCAGCTCGTATTCAGGAGTAACGCGCGCTCCACGGCCGAGCGGACTGGCCGACGTACTGGAGCTCATTCTCGACAAGGGGATCGTCATCGACGCGTACGTGCGCGTCTCGCTCGTGGGCATCGAACTGCTCACCATCGACGCCCGCATCGTGATCGCGAGCGTCGACACCTACCTGCGCTTCGCCGAAGCGGTCAACCGGCTGGACCTGCAGCCGGAAGGGCAGGTGACCGGCCTGCCGGGGCTGGTGCAGGGGATCACCAACGGAGTCACCGAGGGCGCCGCCAAGCACAAGACGCGGGGCGTGCTGGGCGGTGTCAAGGAGACCATCAGCGACGCGGCCGACGCCCTCCTGCACGGCGACGACGACCGGGACAGCCGGCGGGTACCCGCCCGGCGGGCATCCGGCAGCCGCCGCGCCCGGGCGGGGGAGGACGGGTGATGCCGGTCCTGGTCTACGGCATGGTGCGCGCCGGCCACCCGGACCCGCGGGACCTGCCCGGTGTGGGCGGGCCGGCCGCCCCGGTCCGGCTGGTACGGTCCGGCCAGGTGGCGGCAGCCGTGAGCGACGTGGCCGGCGACACGGCCGGTACGGAGTCACGCGACCCCGACCTGGCCGAGGTCGAGCTGCGTGACACCGACGCGGTCGGGTACCTCGACGTCATCACCGCGCTGCTGCCGGACGGTCCGGTGCTGCCGGTCCGGTTCGGCACGGTGGCGCCGGACGACGACTCCGTCCGCACCGAGATCATCGAGCCGGAGCATGACCTGCTCACCGGCCGCCTCGACGCCCTCGACGGGCTGGTCGAGGTCAAGCTGGACGTCGTCGTCGACGAGGACGCCGGGATCCGGCAGGCGGTCGCCGGCGACCCGCACCTACGCCGCCTGGTCGAGCGGTCCCAAACCAACGGGGCGCTGGACGTCCGCATCGGTCTCGGTGAGGAGATCAGTCGGGCCCTGGACGCCCGCCGCGGCGCCCTCACCGACCGGGTCCTGACCGACCTCGGCGCGGTCGCGGTGTCGCACGTCGTCCGGCTGCCCGACGACGTGACCGTGGCGCGCTACGCGTTCCTGGTACCCGCCGCGCGACTCGCCGACGTCGACGACGCGGTACGCCGCCTGCGGGCCGATCTCGGCGACGGCTACGAGATCGGGTACGTGGGCCCGCTGCCGGCCTTCGACTTCATCGACTCCATCGAGGACGCGCCGGGGCCACAGGAGCCCGCCCATGGGCGGTGGGGCTGGTGACCATGACGGTGGGGAAGGGGAACGAACGGTGAAGGACAGTGTGAAGCTCGGTGCGGCCGTCGCCGGCGGCTACCTGCTGGGCCGTACGAAGAAGGGCAAGGCCGCGATCGGCCTGGCGCTCTGGCTGAGCGGGACGCGGATCGGCAACCCGCGGGAGGTGCTCGCGCGACTGGCGGCCGTTCCCGAACTGGCCGAGTTGGCGGCGCACGTGCGCGGTCCGCTGCTGGTGGCGGCGCACCGCGCGGCGACCGCCACCCTGGAGTCCCGTACCGCGGCGCTGACCGACTCGCTTCAGCAGCGGACGTCCCGGTTGCTCGCGGCGGCCGGTGCCACGGACGACGACGCCACCGACGAGGCCGACGACGACTATGACTATGACGAGTACGACGACGACGACGACGACGACGCCGACGACGCCGACGACGCCGACGACGCCGACGACGCCGACGACGCCGACGACGCCGACGACGCCGACGACGCCGACCTCGACGAGGAGGAGATCGACGACGAAGCCGTAGCGGAGGAAGAGCCGGAGGTGCCGGCCACCCGTCGCCGCCGGTCCCGGTAGTCGGCCCCGGGACACCGGGCGGACGGTACGGCGTACCGGGCGAACAGCAGCGCGGCGGCGGCCAGCCCGACCGGCAGGACCAGCAGTGCGCCGCAGAAGACCAGGATCGCCGTGGTGCACAGGACCCCGGCGAGGGCGCAGTACCACAGGGGACCGCGACGGGGCAGCAGCCTCGTCGCGGCGAGCATCCCGGCGACGGTGACCGCGGCCAGGCAGGCCGACGTGGCGCGCAGTTGGGTGTCCAGGTCGATCGGCAGCGCGACGGTGGCGACGGCGACGGCGCCGGACAGGGCCGCGAGAAGGCCGAGACTGCGCCGGGGTACGTCCCCGGTCGCGCCGCCGTGGGCGAGCCAGCCGGGCAGGGCGCCGTCGCGGCCGAGCGCGGCGCCGAGGCGTACCCCGCCGGCCACGTAGGTGTTGACCGCGCCGAACGTCAGGAAGAGCGCGGCCGTGGCGGTGACGGCCCGGGCCGGACCGCCCACGCCGACCGTGAGCAGCGCCGTCAGCGGCATACCCGTGGTGCCGGCGCCGGTGCCGAGCACGCCGATCGTCGTGGCGGCCAGGCCGAGGTAGAGCACCGTGACGACGACCAGGGTCAGGACGGCCGCCCGGGGCAGGTGCCGGCGCGGGTCGCCGAACTCGGCCGACAGGTGGATCGCGGCCTCCCACCCGGCGACGGCGAAGAACAGCACGCTGGCGGCGGTCCCCACCGAGGACCAGCCGTGCGGGGCGAACGGCGTGAAGTGGTGGCGGTCGGCGTGGGGTAGCGCGGTCACGATCGTGCCGACCAGCAGGGCGACCAGCACGCTGACCAGGGCCAGTTGTAACCGGCCCGAGAACCGCAGCCCGACCAGGTTGCCGCCGAAGGCCGTGGCCAGCAGCAGACCCGCGACGACCGGCGCGCCCGCGCCGCCGAGGTCCAGGGCGGCTGCCACGTACCGGCCCCCGATGAGTGCCCCGGCGACGGCGCCCACGGGTACGGCGAAGTAGAACCACCACCCGACGACGACGGCGGCGCGCCGGCCGAACGCCCGACCGACGAGGGCGGACACCCCGCCCGCGTCGGGGTGCCGGCCGGCGAGTGCGGCGAACACGAGCGCCGTCGGCGCGCTGAGGGCCAGCAGGCCGATCCAGGAGAGCAGGGACGCGGGCCCGGCGGTGGCCGCCGCCAGCGAGGGCAGGGCCAGTACGCCGGGGCCGAGCACCGCGCCGACGTACAGGGCGGTGCCTTCGGCGAGGCCGAGGCGGTGCGGCGGCGGTACCGCGCGCCGCGGTGCGGTGACCGGCGAGGTCGACCAACTCATCAGCGTCTCCGTCACATGGGTGCCTGTGACGGTGAAAGCTAGCCACATGAGCAATGGAAAGTGATGGTCGCCGACCATTTGCGCGGCGTACCCGCCAAAATAGCGCCCGTGGACGAACTTGATTCGGCGATCATCCGTCATCTCCAGCAGGATGCGCGGCAGACCAACCGGGAGCTGGCCCGCCGGCTGGGCGTGGCTCCCTCCACCTGCCTGGAGCGGGTGCGAGCGCTCCGGGAGCGTGGAGTCATCACCGGATATCGGGCCACGGTCAGCCTGCCCGCCCTCAACCGGAGGGTGCAGGCGCTGCTGTCGGTGCAGGTCCGGCCGCTCAGCCGGGAGGTCATCGAGGGCTTCAAGGCGTACGTGACCGGCCTGCCGGAGGTGCTGTCGGTGTTCGTGGTGGCGGGCGGGGATGACTTCCTCGTCCACGTCGCGGTGCAGGACGTCGACTCCCTGCACGCCTTCCTCATGGACCGTTTCAGCAAGCGCCGGGAGATCGTCAACTTCCGCAGCTCGGTGATCTACCAGCACACCAGCAACACCGTGATCGCCCCGCTGACCGCGACGGAGTGACGCACCCGGCCGGACCGGTTGCCGCCCCATCGTGTGACCGGGCCGGGCCGGGTACGTCAGCACCGGCTGTGCTCGCGCCGGCTGTCGTCAGTGCGCCGGGTTGCGGGTGTGCGGCCGCGTGCCGAGCTGGCGCCAGTCGTCCTCGGCGATGTCGACGTCGTAGTGTTTCGCCGCCGCCCGGATGTTGGCGAACGCCTGGTCGCGTTCGGCGTCGCTGACGCCCTGTACCTGGTCGAAGCGGGCCAGCGCGGTGCGGACGTGGGCCGCGTCGGTCAGTGGTTCCTTGCGCTTGTCGGGGAATGCGTACGCGCTGTCGGGTAGTTCCTTACGCTGGGTGGTGGACAGCTCCCCGTGCTCCCCGTGCGGTTTCCACGTGGTCTTCATCTCTCCCAGGGTGCCCCCGGTGCCGGGCCGCTACACGTACTCAGCGCCGCTTCACGTCCTCAGAGCCGCTTCACGTACTGAGAGTCACTGATCATCCGGTTCCCGCCGGTACCCTCGTGGTCGCGGGTGCGGACCCCTACGGTTCGTGATCGAACGGTCGCGCGGATGTGCGCGTCAGTCCGACCCGCCGACGACGTCGAACCCGCGCACCGTCGGCTTCGTAACGGACATGAGACACCCGACGTCAGGAGGCGACGAATGCGGCTGTCCGGCACCCCCCGGCGCCTGGTACTCCGGCTGACCCGCGACGTGGCGACCACGGCCCTGGCCGTTGTCGTCGGTTTCGGCGGCTGGCTGTTCGGACCGGTCGAGGCCGCGGCCGCCGCCAGCGCCTCCGCCGCGTTGCCCGGGACCGCCGCGTGGCGCGGTGACCGGATCGCCGGCCGGTCCTTACCGGACCCGCTGCGGGCCACGCCGGCCGAGGTGGCCCGCTTCTTCTCCGGCCTGAGCGGGGCCGACCGGACCGCGCTGGCCGACCGGTACCCCGCGATCGTCGGCAACCTCGACGGCGCGCCGCTGGAGCTGCGGTTCGCGGTCAACGCGCGCCGTTCGTCGTGGTCGCCCGAGCGCCAGCTGATCGAGTACGACCCGCGCGGCAGCGGACACGTAGCCGAGGTGATCGGCGACCTCGCCACCGCCGACCGGATCGCCGTCATCGTCCCCGGCCTGAGCAACCGGCTGGCCAACTTCGACCGCGGCTGCGCCGGCCGGCAGCGCCGGGCGCCGTCCTGGCAGGCCCGCCAGCTCCACGACCAGATGCGCGCGCTCGACGGTACGGCCCGGATCGCGGTGATCGCCTGGCTGGGGTACGACCCGCCGGAAGGCATCGGGCGCGAGGCCGCCCGCGAGGAGCGGGCCCGAGCCGGAGCCACCGCGCTGACCCGGTTCGTCGCCGGGCTCGGCGCGTACCGGCCCGCCGCCACGGTGACGGTGGTCGGGCACAGCTACGGTTCGGTCGTCGCGGGCCTCGCCGCGCCGGCACTGGACCCCCGGGTACCCGACATCGTCGCTCTGGGGAGCCCGGGCATGGGCGTGGAGCGGGCGGCCGAGCTGCGTACCACCGCGCGGGTCTGGGCGGGCAGCACGCTGTCGGACTGGACCCGGGACGTGCCCGGTGTCCGGATCTTCGGTGCCGGCCACGGCACGCTGCCGTTCGACGCCGCGTTCGGCGCCCGGCCGCTGCCGGTCGGCAACGTGGTCGAGCATGACGGCTACTTCGTGCCCGGTTCGGACTCGCTGCGCGCCGTCGCGGAGATCGCGCTCGGCGCGCCCGACACCGTCGGCCGGTAGCCGGCCTGGCGCCGCGACCCCGGCATCGGGCATGCTGAGTCGCGATGGCCACCGCAGCACATGATCGCGCATCGGGGAGCCTGTACGGTCTGGCGTTCGGCGACGCGCTCGGTGCGCCGACCGAGTTCATGCCGTACGAGCGGATCGTCGAGGTGTACGGGCCGGGCGGCCCGCGGGAGCTGGTCGGCGAGCCGGCACGGGTCACCGACGACACCCAGATGGCCCTCGCGTTCGCCTCGGCGCTGTACGCCGCCGCCCTGGAGGAGTGGCCGCTGAGCCCGGAGCGGCTCGCCGCGCAGACCCGGGAGGCGTTCGTCCGCTGGGCGGTGAGTCCGGACAACAACCGCGCGCCCGGCATGACCTGCCTGCGCGCCTGCGGCGGACTCGCCGAGGGTCTGCGCTGGCAGGACGCCACGGTCAAGGACTCCAAGGGCTGCGGGGCCAACATGCGGGTCACCCCGGTCGGCCTCGCGCCCGGACTGGCCGACGCCGACCGCGCGGGGGCGGCCCAGTTGCAGGCGGCGCTGACCCACGGCCACGCCACCGGGCTCGCCGCGAGCGAGCTGACCGCGTTCGCCGTCTGGTGGCTGCGGGAGGGGATCCGCCCGGCGGACCTGCCCGCCGCGCTGCGCGAGCGGGCCGCCAGCCAGCGTGAGGTGTACCACGAGCGGTGGCTGGGCGACCTGTGGCGGCGCCCCGGGGTCACCGATCCGGTCGGGTACATCGCGCGCGGCTGGGACGAGTGCCTGGCCACGCTCGACCGGCTGGACGCGGCCCTCGCCGCACCCGACCGGGCCGCCGACCCGTGCCTGGCCACCGGCGCGGGCTGGGTCGCCGAGGAGGCCCTGGCCACCGCCCTGTACTGCTTCCTGCTGTACCCGGACGAGCCGGTCACCGCGATCGCCCGGGGCGCCGCCTCGTCCGGTGACTCCGACTCGATCGCCTGCCTCGCGGGTGCGTTCGCCGGCGCCGCCCACGGGATGGCGGCGTGGCCGGCCGGCTGGGTCGCCCGCATCGAGTACGGCGACCGGTTGGCCCGGTACGGCGCGGCCTGGGACTGAGCCATCGTGGGTACGCGGTACGTGGTGATCGGTGGCGGCATCGTCGGGCTGGCGGTGGCGTACCGGCTGGTGTCCGACCGGCCGGGCGCAACCGTGACGGTGGTCGAGAAGGAGTCGGCGGTCGGCGCCCACCAGACCGGACACAACTCCGGCGTCATCCACGCCGGCGTCTACTACCGCCCCGGCAGTCTGAAGGCGCGGCTGTGCCGGGCCGGCAGCGCGTCGATGGTGCGGTTCTGCACCGAGTACGGCATCCCGGTCTCCGTCTGCGGCAAGCTGATCGTCGCCACGGCCGGCGACGAGGTGCCCCGGCTGCACGCCCTGCACTCCCGCGCCCTGGCCAACGGGCTGCCGGTGCGCCTCCTGAGCCCTGCCGAGGCCCGCGGGTACGAACCGCACGTCACCTGCGTCGCGGCGATGCACGTCGCGTCGACCGGGATCGTCGACTTCGGCGCGGTCTGCGAGCGGCTCGCGACGCTGCTCACCGAGGCCGGCGCGCAGGTGCGGACGGGGGAGCGGGTGGTGGCGCTGCACGACGGGGTCGTGGCGACCACGGCCGGTGAGATCCGCGCCGACGCGGTGGTCAACTGCGCCGGCCTGCACGCCGACCGGATCGCCGCGCTGGCCGGCGTCGACGTGCCGGCGCGGATCGTGCCGTTCCGGGGCGAGTACCACGAGCTGCGGCCGGAGCGGCGGTTCCTGGTCAACGGCCTGATCTACCCGGTACCCGACCCGGCCCTGCCGTTCCTCGGCGTCCACCTGACCCGCATGATCGACGGCAGTGTGCACGCCGGGCCGAACGCGGTGCTGGCGCTGGCCCGGGAGGGGTACCGGTGGTCGCGCGTCGACCCGCGCGACGTCCTCGACGCGGTGAGCTACCCCGGCCTGTGGCGGTTGGGCCGCCGTCACCTGCGGTACGGCCTGACCGAGCTGGGTCGGTCGCTGTCGCGGCGGCGGTTCGCGGCGAGTCTGGCCCGGCTGGTGCCCGAGATCGGCGTCGACGACCTGCTGCCCGCGGCGGCCGGGGTACGGGCGCAGGCCGTCCGGCCGGACGGGTCACTGGTCGACGACTTCCTGATCGTGCGGCACGGCCGGCAGGTACACGTGCTCAACGCGCCGTCGCCGGCCGCGACCAGTTCGCTGGAGATCGCCCGACATATCACGGCACAGCTACCGGATTAGCGATCTTCGCCTGATCGTGATGGAAAGCCCGCTTCCCCCGCCGGCGCGGCACACCGTACGGTGATGCCTCGGCGAGGGGAGACGTCGGGTGTCGAGATGGCGGCCAACGATGGACCGGATGGCGTTCGTGTCCAGGGCGCTCGGCGTGCTCTCGGCCGGTGCGGTGCTGCTCGCGGCCGCCGGCTGCGGTGGCAACCGGGATGCCGCCCGGTTCGCCGCGGCCGGCACGCCGTCGACCCGGGTACCGGCGGCCGCCGCGGGCGGAGCCTGCTACCTGCTGGAGTACGAGACGATCGAGCAGACCGTCGGGACCGCCTTCGACGTCGCGGCCGCCAGTACGTCCACGGAGACGTTCACCTGCGTCCTGCAGGCCAGCGGCCAGAGCCTGCCCGACCTGATCCTCTCGGTGACGCCGGTCGCCGCGGACGTCGCCGTGTTCACCTCGACCGTGGCGCCCAAGGACTCGGCGGGAGTGGAGGAGCTGGGCCGGGTCGGGTACACGGCCGCCCTGGCGCCCGCCGCCGGCACCGGCCCCGGCGTGGAGGTCGGCTGGCTGTCCGGCAACGGCCGGCTGCTCGTCCTGCGGTACCGCTGCCCGGCGCAGGTCTCGCCGGAGGAGGCCGCCGCGCTGACGCCGAAGCTCGTCACGCTGGCGCGGAAGGTCGACCAGAACAGCGTGTGAGCGCGGTAGCCCTCAGGTAGCGGTAGCCCCCAGGCACGGGACTCAGCCGACCGCGACGAACACCCGCGAGGCGACCTCGCGGGGGAGCCTGATCTCCTCGCCGCCCCGGTCGACGCGGACCGCGTCCCGTTCCTGGGCCACCGTGACGCGGGCGCCCGGGTCGATCCCGGCAGCGTGCAGCTGGCGCAGCACGTCCGCGTCGGTCTGCACGCTCTCGCAGATGCGGCTCACCACGACCGGCCCGGCCAGGCCGGGGAAGGCCAGGTTGCGTTCGCCGTCGGCGACGAGGGCGCTCGGCTCGGTGCCGTCGAACTCGCTCAGCCCGGGGATGGGGTTGCCGTACGGCGAGCGGGTGGGCCGTCCGAGCAGCTCGTACACCCGCTGCTCGACCGACTCGCTCATCACGTGCTCCCAGCGGCAGGCCTCCTCGTGGGCCTCCTCGTAGGGCATCCCGATGACGTTGACCAGCAACAGCTCGGCGAGGCGGTGCTTGCGCATGACCGCGACCGCGTACGCGCGTCCGGCATCGGTGAGCACGAGATGCCGATCACCTTCCACGGTCAGCAGGCCGTCGCGCTCCATCCGCGACACGGTCTGGCTGACCGTCGGGCCGCTCTGGCGCAGCCGTTCCGCGATACGGGCACGCAGCGGCCGGACGCCCTCCTCCTCAAGTTCGAGGATTGTCCGGAGATACATCTCCGTGGTGTCGACCAGCTCGTTCACAACATGCCCTCCCGTTTGTCGATGTTACCTGCTAGGTAGGACAAACTGGTTTCATGACCAACCGGCAGCACCTTGTCGACGAGGCCGCGCTGATCGGCGAACTAGCCCGTGACGATCCGCCGACCGTACTGGACGTGCGGTGGACCCTGACCGGCGGTGGCCGCGCCGCGTACGAGGCGAACCACCTGCCCGGCGCCGTCTTCGTCGACCTCGACGCCGACCTCGCCGCCCCACCCGGCGCCGGTGGCCGCCACCCGCTGCCCGACCCCGGGGCGCTGCAGGCCGCCCTGCGCCGGGCCGGCGTCCGCGCCGGGCATCCCGTCGTCGTGTACGACGCCGGCGGTGTGCCGCCGACCGGTGCCGCCGCCCGGGCCTGGTGGATCCTGCGCTGGGCCGGGCTGGCCGACGTGCGGGTCCTCGACGGCGGGTACGCCGCCTGGGTCGCCGCCGGCGGTGCGCTGACGGCGGACGTACCGGTACCCGCGCCGGGCGACGTGACGGTGCGGGCCGGTGCACTGCCCGCCGTGGACGCCGAGGGCGCGCGGGCCGTCGCGGCGGGCGGGGTGCTGATCGACGCCCGCGTAACGGCCCGGTACCGGGGCGAGACCGAGCCGGTCGACGCGGTCGCCGGCCACATCCCCGGTGCGCGCAACCAGCCCGCCGCCGAGACGGTCGACGCCGACGGCCGCCTGCTGGCACCCGAGCGGCTCCGGGCGCGCTACGCCGACCTCGGCGTACGGGCCGACCGGCCGGTCGGCGCCTACTGCGGGTCGGGCGTGACCGCCGCCCAGACCGCGCTGGCGCTGACCGTCGCGGGGTTCGCGCCGGTACTGTACGTCGGCTCCTGGAGCCACTGGATCACCGATCCGGACCGGCCGATCGCCGTCGGGGAGGAGCGGCCGTGACCGACACGACGGTCGTCTGGAACGAGGCACTGCTCGGCTACGACCTGGGTGAGCACCCGCTCAACCCGGTCCGGGTCGAGCTGACCATGGCCCTGGCCCGCGACCTGGGCGTACTCGACCGGCCCGGAGTGCGCCTGGAAGCTCCGGCACCGGCCGACGACGACGCGCTGCTGCGGGTGCACACGCCGGAGTACCTGGACGCGGTCCGTCGCGCCACGCCCGCGACCCACGGCCACGGGCTCAACACCCCGGACAACCCGGTCTTCCCGCACATGCACGAGGCCAGCGCGCTCGTGGCCGGGGCGACCATGCGCGCCGCCGAGGCGGTCTGGCGCGGTGAGACCACCCGGGCCGTCAGCATCTCCGGTGGCCTGCACCACGCCATGCCCGACCGGGCGTCGGGCTTCTGCGTCTACAACGACCCGGCCGTCGCCATCGCCCGCCTGCTCGACCTGGGTGCCGAGCGGATCGCGTACGTCGACGTCGACGTGCACCACGGCGACGGCGTGCAGGAGATCTTCTACGACGATCCCCGGGTTCTGACGATCAGCCTGCACGAGACGCCGCTCACGCTGTTCCCCGGCACCGGGTACCCGGCCGAGACCGGGGGCCCCGGCGCCGAGGGCAGCGCGGTCAACATCGCCCTGCCGCCCGGTACCGGCGACGGCGGCTGGCTGCGCGCCTTCCACGCGGTGGTACCCGGCGCGCTGCGCGCGTTCCGGCCGCAGGTGCTGGTCACCCAGTGCGGCGCCGACGGCCACCGGCTCGACCCCCTCGCTGACCTGCGGCTGACCGTCGACGGCCAGCGCGCGACCTACCTGGCGCTGCGCGACCTCGCCGACGAGCTGTGCGACGGCCGGTGGGTGGCGATGGGCGGCGGCGGGTACGCGCTGGTCGAGGCCGTACCCCGGGCCTGGACGCACCTGCTGGCGGTCGTCACCGGCGAGCCGCTCGACCCTGGACTCGCCACCCCGACGAACTGGCGGGCGCTCGCCGCCGACCGGTGCCCCGACCGCCGCTGCCCGGAGGCGATGACCGACGGTGTCGACCCGGCGTACCTGCCCTGGTCGCCGGGGTTCGCCGCACCCGACGCGATCGACCGGGCGGTCCTGGCAACCCGCCGGGCGGTGTTCCCGCTGCTCGGGCTCGACCCGGCCGACCCGAGGGACTGACGGCGTGGGCACCACCGGACGCACCAGATCGGCCGACATCGTCCTGTCCGACGGCTCCACCGCGCATGTACGGCAGATCCGGCCCTCCGACGGGCCGGCCGTGCTCGCGCTGCACTCCCGCTTCTCCGAACGCACCCGGTACCTGCGCTACTTCTCCCCGTACCCGCGGATCCCGGCCCGCGACCTGGAGCGCTTCGTCAACGTCGACCACCACGACCGGGAGGCGTTCGTGGTGGAGCTGGGCGACCAGCTGATCGCGATCGGCCGCTACGACCGGCTCGGCGAGGGCTCAGGCGAGGCCGAGGTGGCGTTCGTCGTCGAGGACGCCCACCAGGGGCGGGGGCTCGGCTCGGTGCTGCTGGAGCACCTGGCCGAGGCCGCGCGGGAGGAAGGCATCAGCCGGTTCGTCGCCGAGGTGCTGCCGATGAACTCCACGATGCTGCGCGTCTTCGCCGACGCCGGGTACTCCGTGGAGCGCCAGTACGCCGACGGCGTGGTGCACCTGACGTTCCCGATCGCGCCGACGGCCGAGTCGCTCGCCGTGCAGTGGCGGCGCGAGCAGCGCTCCGAGGCGGCCTCGATCGCCCGGCTGCTCAGCCCCCGGGCGGTGGCCGTCTACGGCGCGTCGTCGCGGGACAAGGGGGTCGGGGCCGCGCTGCTGCGGCACCTGCGGGCCGGCGGGTACGCCGGGCAGATCGTCCCGGTGCACCCGACCGCGCCGACGGTCGGCGGCCTGCGCGCGTACCCGTCGCTGGCCGAGGCGCCCGGCGGCGTGGATCTCGCCGTCGTCGCGGTACCGGCCGACGGCGTCCCCGCGGTGGTCGCCGACTGCGCCGCGGCCGGGGTGCACGGCCTCGTGGTGGTCTCCGCCGGCTTCGCCGAGTCCGGCCCGGACGGCGCGGAGGCGCAGGCCCGGCTACTGCACACGATGCGCGGCCACGGCATGCGCCTGGTCGGCCCGAACTGCCTGGGCGTGGCCAACAGCGCGGTGCGCCTCAACGCCACCCTCGCGCCCGCGCTGCCCCGCGCCGGCCGGGTCGGGTTCTTCAGCCAGTCCGCCGCGCTCGGTACCGCCCTGCTCGGCGAGGCCGACCGGCGCGGCCTCGGGCTGTCCAGTTTCGTGTCGGCCGGCAACCGCGCCGACGTCTCCGGCAACGACCTGCTCCAGTACTGGCGCGACGACCCCGGTACCGACGTGGTGCTGCTGTACCTGGAGACCTTCGGCAACCCGCGCAAGTTCGCGCGGATCGCCCAGGAACTGGCCCGGCACAAGCCGGTCGTCGCCGTCGCCAGCGCGGTACGGCCACCGGCGCTGGAGGCGGTCGCGCCCGGCCCGGACGCGCGCGGCGTGGCCGCCCTGTTCGCCCACGCCGGCGTGATCCGGGTCGACACCGTCGCCGAGTTGTTCGACGTCGGGCTGCTCCTGGCCGACCAGTCGCTGCCGGCGGGCCGGCGGATCGGTCTGGTCACCAACGCGGCCGCGCTCGGCGCGCTCGCCGAGGCCACCGCGCCCGGGTTCGCCCTGGAGTTCGCCTCCGGCTACCCGCACGATGTCGGCCCGACGGCGGACGCGGCCACGATCCGGCAGGCGATCGCGGACGCGCTCGCCGATCCGCGGGTCGACGCGCTGGTCGTCGCGTACGCGCCGGCGTTGGCCGAGGAGTGGGACGACGCCGCCGTGGTCGCCGAGGGCGTGCACGCCGAGGCGGCCGGCAGCGACAAGCCGGTGCTGGCGGTGTTCCCGTCCGACCCGGCGCTCACCTCCCGGCTGCGCGGCCCCGGCGACCGCACCCTCCCCGGCGAGGTACCTACGTACCCGACGGTCGAGGAGGCCGTCCGTGCGCTCGGCCGCGCCGCGGCGTACGCGGCCTGGCGGCGCGAGGAGCCCGGAACGGTGCCCGAACTGCCGGACGTGGACCCCGGCCGGGCCCGGCGGCTCGTGGCCGAGCTGGGCGCCGCGGCCGTCTCCCGGATCGGCGACCTCGGCGAGGCCGACGAGCTGCTGGCCTGCTACGGCATCGAGGTCGTGCCCAGCCGGGCCTGCGCCGGCCCGGCCGAGGCGGTCGCCGCCGTGGCCGCCGAGGTCGGCTTCCCGGTGGCGATCAAGGTGGCCCGCTCGCCGTGGCGGCACCGGATCGACCTCGGGGCGGTACGGCTCGACCTCGCCGACGCCGACGACGTGGTCCGCGCCTACGACGAGCTGCAGCGGCTGTTCGGTACGGGCGTCGAGGTCGCGGTCCAGCCCATGGTCGCGCCGGGGGTCGGCTGCGTGGTGGAGGCGGCCGAGGACCCGGCGTTCGGGCCCGTCGTCGGGTTCGGGATCGGCGGGGTCGCCAACGACCTGATCGGCGACCGGGCCTGGCGGCCGGTGCCGTTGACCGACCGGGACGCCGCGTCGCTGGTACGGGCACCGCGGGCGGCGCCGCTGCTCACCGGGTACCGCGGTGCCGCGCCCGTGGACCTGGACGCGCTCGCGGACCTGGTCCTGCGGGTGGGCCGGATGGCCGACGAGCACCCGCAGCTGCACCGGCTGGAGCTCAACCCGGTGCTGGCCCGGCCCGACGGACTGTCCGTGCTGCACGTCAGCCTGCGGGTGGGCACACCGGCCGCGCGTCCCGACACCGGACCCCGCCGGCTGCGCTGACGCCGCCTCTTTTCATGACAATGAAGACTTCGGGGGCCACTGGCCCCCGAAGTCTTCATTGTCATTCTGAATGAGAGTCAGGAATGAGGGTCAGCTCGCGTACGCCTCCAGCCGGCCGGCCCGCTCCGGGTCACGGAGCTTGAGCAGCGTCACCTTCTCGATCTGCCGGATGCGCTCGCGGGACAGGCCGAACTCGCGGCCGACCTCGTCGAGCGTGCGCTGGCGGCCGTCGTCGAGGCCGAACCGCAGCCGGATCACCGCCTGCTCGCGCTGGGACAGCGTCGCCAGGACGATCTCCACCTCGTCGCGCAGCATGCCGTTCTCGGCGCTGTCGGCCGGCTCCTCGCGGGGATCCACGCGGGCCACGAAGTCACCGAGCGCGCTCTCGCCGTCCTCGCCGACCGCCTGGTCGAGGCTGACCGGCTCCCGGTCGTACGAGATCAGCTCGATCACCTGGAACTCCTGGATGCCCAGGTGCCGGGCGATCTCGCCGATCGTCGGTTCGCGGCCCAGCTCCACCGTGAGGTCCCGGCGGACCCGCACCATCCGGTTGACCTGCTCGACCATGTGCACCGGGATGCGGATGGTGCGGGCCTGGTCGGCCATGGCCCGGCTGATGGCCTGGCGGATCCACCAGGTGGCGTAGGTGGAGAACTTGTAGCCCTTGGTGTAGTCGAACTTCTCGACCGCGCGGATCAGGCCGAGGTTGCCCTCCTGGATCAGGTCCAGGAACGCCATGCCCCGGCCGGTGTACCGCTTCGCGATACTCACCACGAGGCGGAGGTTCGCCTCCAGCAGGTGGTCCTTGGCCGCCTGCCCCTCGGCGGCGACGACGGTCAGCAGGGCGCGCAGGTCGGCGTCGTCGATGTCGTCACCGGCGAGCTTCTCCTCGGCGTACAGCCCGGCCTCGACCCGCCTGGCCAGCTCGACCTCCTGCTCAGCGGTGAGCAGCTTGGTGCGGCCGATCGCGTTGAGGTACGCCCGGACGAGGTCGGCGGACACCCCCCGCTCGTCGGCGCCGCCCGCCCGCTCGGACGCCTCGACCGCGTCGAGGTCGGCGCCGTCCAGTCCCGTGGCGTCCAGCCCGGTGCGGGTCTCGGACTCCAGGTCGATCAGCGGCTGAGCCACGCTCCTCGCCTCCCCGTTGACAAAGTGGAGCATCATGTGGGGAAAGCTTGGTCCAGCCGGCGTTAAGCCGCGGTGAGGCGACGATCAGGTAACGGCCATCGACGGGTAATGCCGGTCACATTCCGGTGTCGGGGCGGCGGCTCAGACCGCCGGCAGCGGGGTCGCACCCCCGCTCAGATCTCCAGCAGCACCGTCCGCGGCCCGACGTTGACGCTCTCGACCAGCATGTGCGCGCCGAACCGGCCGGTCTCGACCAGCGCGCCACGCGAGCGCAGAGCCTCGACGAACGCCGTGACCAGCGGTTCGGCCACCGGTCCGGGTGCGGCGGCGGTCCAGCTCGGCCGCCGGCCCTTGCGCGCGTCGCCGTACAGGGTGAACTGGCTGACCACCAGCAGCGGTGCGCCGGTGTCGGCGCACGACTTCTCGTCGTCGAGGATGCGCAGCTCGTACACCTTGCGGGCGAGGGTGTCCGCCTGCGCCGTCGTGTCGGAGTGCGTCACGCCGACCAGGACCAGCAGCCCGTCGGTGACCGCGCCGACCACCTCGCCGTCGACGGTGACGCTGGCCCGGCTCACCGTCTGCACCACCGCGCGCACGTCAGCTCCCCGCCGGCAGCAGGATGCCGCGCTCCACCAGGTGCGCGACCAGCGGGACGGCGGCCACGGCCAGGGCCGCCGGGTCCGCCTCGTGCGCCGCGGCCAGCAGGTCGACCTGGTCGCGCAGCGGGAGGCTGCCGTCGCAGGCGCTCACCAGTGCCAGGACCAGCGGATCGATCTCCTCCACCCAGCGCAGGCCGTCGGTGAGTGCCAGCAGCTGGCGGTCCACCTGCCAGCCGTCCGGGCCGCGGGTGGCCTCCTGGTTGAGCTGGAGACCGTCGGCGGCGACCAGCCGGGCGCCCAGCAGGGCGTCAGCCGGGTGGGCACGCAGCCAGTCCTGCCGGTCGAACCACGGCTCGACGTGCGCGCCGAGCGGCTGGTCGACGGCCTGCCGCAGGTCCTCGACGCGTACCGTCGGGTCGTCGTGACCGCCGGCCCGCAACGTGATCAGACCCAGTCCGACCGCCTCGATCTTGTTGGCGTCGAACCAGTCCAGCCAGGCGGCGGCGCGGGCCGGCCGGGTCGCCGGGTCCTCCGAGGCGTCGTCGAGCCACAGGTTGACGTACCCGACCGGGTCGGACACCTCGCGCTGGATCACCCAGGCGTCCAGGCCGGTACCGGCCACCCAACCGGCGACCCGGTCGGACCAGTCCTCTCCGGCGACGTGCAGCCAGTTCGCCAGGAACTGCAGGTACCCGCCCTCGTTGAGCAGCCGGGGCGCGGCCGCGACCAGTTCGGCGCAGACGGCGTCACCGGCCCGGCCGGAGTCGCGGTACGTGTGCGTGGTCGTACCCGGACCGACCACGAACGGGGGGTTGCTCACCACCAGGTCGAACCGGCGCCCCGCCACCGGCGCGGTCAGGTCGCCGCGCAGCAGCTCCCAGTCCAGGCCGTTGAGCGCGGCCGTGGTCGCCGCGAACCGCAGCGCCCGCTCGGACAGGTCGGTCGCGGTGACGCGGCCCGCGTGCGCGGACAGGTGCAGCGCCTGCACCCCGCAGCCGGTACCGAGGTCGAGCGCGGTGCCCACGCTCCTGCGGATCGTCGACTGCGCCAGGGTCGTCGATGCCCCGCCGACGCCGAGGACGTGGTCGGGTGGCAGCGGCCGGCCCGGGCGCATCGCGGCGTCGACGTCGGAGACGATCCACTGTTCGCCGTACGCCTCGATCTCCAGCGCCGCCCGCAGTCCGGAGCCGACGCGTTCGACCAGGCCGGCGGCGAGGGCGTCGGCGAGCGGCAACGGCGCCAGCGCCGCCGTCACGGCCGGCTCGGACTCGGTCTGGCCGCACACGAACACGCGGATCAGCGTCGCGAGCCGGTCGGGCGCGCCGGCGGTCGCGTGCAGCGCCGCCCGCAGGTCGCCCAGGCGCATCCCGACCGTACCGGCCGGCCCGATGCGTTCGGCGATCCCTCGTGAGATGTACCCGGCCGTGGTCAGGGCTTCCCGGAGCCGGGCGATTCCGTCGGGGGAGAGGATGGCGTCGGTCACCGTCCCATCCTGCCCTGTGCCCGTGAACCACCTGCCCGGAGCCCGTGGGTCGCCGGCCCGGCGCCGGTGGACCGCCCGCCCCGTGCCGGGCCGTTCGCCGGAGGGTCGCTCGGCGTTCGCTGAAGCGTCACGTACTTTTGTGCCGGAGCAAAATCGTCAAGGGAGCATTCGTGCGGGCAGGCATCGCGGTCTTCAGTGGAAGCGCACATCCTGAGCTGGCAGCGGAGATCTGCCGGCAGCTCGGGGTTCCGCTGAATCCCACCCGGACCACCCGGTTCGCCAACGACTGCCTTGAGGTGCAGCTTCAGGCCAACTGCCGGGAACGTGACGTCTTTCTCATCCAGCCGCTGGTGCCGCCGGTCCAGGAGAACCTGGTCGAGCTGCTGCTCATGCTGGACGCCGCCCGGGGGGCGTCGGCGGCCCGGACGACCGTGGTGATGCCGCACTTCGCGTACGCCCGCTCGGACAAGAAGGACGCCCCGCGCATCTCCATCGGGGCGAAGCTGGTCGCCGACCTGATGCAGACCGCCGGCGCCGACCGGGTACTCGCGCTGACCATGCACTCGCCGCAGGTACACGGCTTCTTCGGGGTCCCGGTCGACCACCTGCACGCGCTGCGCGAACTGGCCGCCCACTTCCGTCAGTATGATCTGTCGAACGCCGTGGTCGTCTCGCCCGACCTGGGCAATGCCAAGGAGGCGGCCCGGTTCGCGCGGCTGCTCGGCGTCGGCGTCGCGGCCGGCGCCAAGGAGCGCCTGTCCGACGACAAGGTGCGGATGAGCGCGATCATCGGCGAGGTGGCCGACCGGGACGTGATCGTGCTCGACGACGAGATCGCCCGCGGCACGACCGTGCTCGAACTGCTGGATCTGCTGCGTAAGCAGGGAGTCCGCTCGATCCGGGTGGCGTGCACCCACGGCCTGTTCGCCGACGACGCGCTGGAGCGGATCGGCGCTGAGCCGGACGTCGCCGAGATCGTCTGCACCAACAGCGTCCCGGTCCGGTACTCCTCGCCCAAGCTGCGGGTGCTGTCCGTGGCGCCGGCGCTGGCCGAGGCGATGCGCCGCATCCACGAGGGTGAGTCGGTCAGCGCGCTCTTCGCCGATCACTGACCACCGACAATTCGGGGCGTGCGGTACGCGCTGCCGGGCCCGTCGAGGTCCGCGCGCTGTCACGCCGCGCATGCTCCTCGTACCACCGCTCGCGGGCGGTTCGGCGCCGGTAGTCTGGCGCGGGATCGGCGGAGGTGATCGATGAGCCGCGCGGTGGAGGAGTCCAACCGGGCGATGCTGCGCGCCCGCGACGCCATGGACCGGGCGTACGCGCAAGCACTCGACGTGCCCGCGCTGGCCCGGATCGCGCACGTGTCGGAGGCGCACTTCATCCGCACCTTCCGCGCCACCTTCGGCGAGACCCCGCACCGGTACCTGCAACGGCGCCGGGTCGAACGGGCGATGTTCCTGCTGGTCCAGACCGATCGGAGCATCACCGACATCTGCTACGCGGTCGGCTTCGGCAGCCTCGGTACGTTCAGCCGCACGTTCCGCGACATCGTCGGTGAGCCGCCGTCGGACTACCGCAAGCGGAAGGTCACCGCCACCGCCGCCGCCATTCCCGGCTGCTTCATCAAGGACTGGATGCGACCCAGCAGTTTCGGATAAGCACCAGGCCAGCGGCGCTGTCTAGCATGATCGGCATGACGATGAATGCGATCTCCCGCTCCCAGATCTACGTCCTCGACCAGAACGAGGCCCTGGACTTCTATGTCGGCAAGCTCGGCATGGAGGTCAACACCGACGTCGACCTCGGCTTCATGCGCTGGCTCACGGTCAACCTGCCCGGCGACCCCGAGCGCGAGGTCCTGCTGGAGAAGCCCGGGCCGCCGGCCCTCGACCCGGCCACCGCCGAGCAGGTCCGCGAGCTGCTCGCCAAGGGGGCGCTGGGCGGCCACCTCTTCATGACCACCGACGACGCCCGCAAGACGTACGAGGATCTGGTGGCCAAGGGCGTGGACGTCTACGACGAGCCGACGGAGCAGCCGTACGGCATCGACTTCGGCATCCGGGACCCGTTCGGCAACAAGATCCGCATCGGCCAGATGTTCCCGCGGGACTGAGGGGCATGCGGTGATCGAAGCGACCGTGCCGGGCGTGGGCGCGGTGATGACACCCGACCGTGGGGGCGTGAGCGTGCTCGCGCCCCCCGACCGGCGGGTGATCGACGTCGAACCGGTGGCACCCGCTGACACGTCCATCCGGGTCTCTGGTCCGGATGTACGCCAGGTTCGCGACAGCCGAAGGCCTCCACGGTGATCTCCCTGCCCATCGACTCTGCCGCCAATGGCCTGCTGCGGCGCGGCCCGCTCGCACTGCTGATCGGTATGGTCCTCGACCAGCAGGTGTCCCGAGGAACAGCAGGGCCGTTCTGACCGTGGCACGCCACGGCGTGTACCGGCGCATTTCGCCAGCGGGGATACGGCATGATCTCCGGTGTGCCGACCCTCGCAATCGCCCAGGACGACGCCGCCGACGAGCTGCTCAGCCGTGACCCGCTGGCGCTCACGATCGGCATGATGCTCGACCAGCAGTTCCCGATGGAGCGCGCCTTCGGCGCGCCCCGACTGCTGGCCGGCCGGCTGGGCGTCGAAACGCTCTCTGCGGCGGACCTCGCCGCGATGGACGGCGCGGAGCTGGTCCGGGTGTTCCAGGGGCCGCCCGCGCTGCACCGCTACCCGGGGTCGATGGCCGCCCGCACCCAGGAGCTGTGCCGACTGCTCGTCGAGCGGTACGACGGGCGGGCCGAGGCGGTGTGGGCCGACGCGCCCGACGGTGCCACCCTGCTGCGCCGAGTGGGTGAGCTGCCAGGGTTCGGGGCGCAGAAGTCGAAGATCTTCGTCGCCCTGCTCGGCAAGCAGTACGGGGTCACGCCGCCGGGCTGGCGGGAGGCGGCAGGCGACTACGGCCAGGAGGGCTCGTTGCGGTCGGTCGCCGACGTGACCGGGCCGGAGTCGCTGGCGGAGGTCCGCCGGTTCAAACAGGAGCAGAAGGCCGCAGCGAAGAAGGCCAACGCCGCCGGGTGACGCGCCGGGGGCGGCTGAGCGCTGCCCTGGCTATCGCGCGTGGAGCCACCGGTGTCGAACCGGTGGCACCCCACTGAACGGTACAAGATCATGACGCAGCGCGGGCTGCGCTGCGAAAGGATGCGGGAGCGCGGGCGGCGTCATGCTGACGTCCGCGTGGTGGGAGTCCCGGAGAACGTGGCCCTGCTTCAACGCGGTTTGCCGGCACCTCGACCGGGCAGGGCACGCAGGCAGGCCCGACCGGGAGGGACGGCCCATGAGAGTCGTGGTGAACCTCACCCGCTGTCAGGCGTACGCGCAGTGCGCCTTCCTGGCCCCTGATGTCTTTCAGCTGCGCGGCACCGAGGCGTTGATGTACGACCCGCAGCCCGACGACGCGCAGCGTGAGCGGGTGCTGCGGGCCGCGGCGGCCTGCCCGGTGCAGGCGATCCTGGTCGACCGGATCGAGGATCGGGAAGCCACCACGGATGCCAGGTCGGCGGCCGTGGCGGCGCGGCCAAGACCGGTATCGCCGGACCGCTCATCCGGGCGCGCCGTGCCGACCCGGGCGTCCGCGTCGGCGTCCGGCTTGCGCGACGCGGCGGTCGAGGCGATGCGGCGTACCGGGCGGATCGTGATCGTGGGGGCGTCGCTGGCCGGGATGGCCGCCGCGGCCACCCTGCGCCGGGAGGGCTTCACCGGCTCGCTGACGGTGATCGGGGACGAACCGTACCGGCCGTACGACCGGCCGCCGCTGTCCAAGCAGGTCCTCGACGGATGGGTGCCCGCCGACCACACCGGGCTGCCCCGTGCCGATGACATCGACGCCCGCTGGCTGCTCGGCGCGCCCGCCACCGGACTCGACCTGTTCGGCAAGCGGGTCCGCCTCGCCGATGGCGGTACGGTCGACTACGATCGGCTGCTGATCGCCACCGGTACCCGGGCGCGGCCCTGGTTCCACCCGGACCAGGCCGCCCTCGACGGCGTGTTCGTGCTGCGTACCCGCGACGACGCCGCTCGACTGCAACAGCGTCTGGCCGACCGGCCCGGGCGGGTGCTGGTCATCGGCGGCGGGTTCACCGGCTCCGAAATCGCCTCGGCCTGCCGGGACCGCGATCTGGCGGTGACGGTCGTCGAGCGGGGCCCGGCGCCCCTGGTCGGGGCCCTCGGCGGGGTGATCGGCGCGGTCGCCGCCGACCTGCAGCGTGCGCACGGCGTCGACCTGCGCTGCGGTGTCACCGTCACCGGTCTGGAGGGCGATGCCGCCGGTCGGCTGCGCCGCGCCCACCTGTCCGACGGCGGCACGGTCGACGCCGAGGTGGCCGTGGTGGCGCTGGGCGCGGTCCGCAACACCGAATGGCTGCACGGCTGCGGGCTCGCGGTCGGCGACTGGGGGGTGGGCTGCGACGCCGGCTGCCGGGCGTTCGATGCGGCCGGTGTGGTCACCGACGACGTGTTCGTCGCCGGGGACGTGGCGCGGTTTCCGCATCCGCTGTACGACTACGAGTTCCTGGCCCTGGAACACTGGGGCAACGCGGTTGCCCAGGCCGAAGTCGCCGCCCACAACATGGTCAGCGCCCCGGCCGACCGGTGGCCGCACCTTGCCGTTCCGGTGTTCTGGTCGGCGCAGTTCGGCACCAACATCAAGTCCGTCGGGGTGCCGACCTACGCCGACCATGTCGTCATCACCCAGGGCTCGGTCGCCGAGCGCCGGTTCGTGGCCGCCTACGGCTGCCAGGGCCGGATCACCGCCGCGGTCGGGTTCAACCAGACCAAGTGGCTGGACGCCTACCAGGATCTGATCGAAGTGGCCGCGCCGTTCCCGCCCGGCTTCCGCCGGGTCGACCAGGCCGCCGACGGGCAGCCGGTGCCGGCTCAGCTGCCCGACCGCAGGATCCGCGACCTGCACGCCACGGTTGTGGTCACCGGCCACGATCCGAGCGAGCGCCGTGCCGAACTGGTGTACCACCACCGCTGACCGCGCGCGCCGGACATCCCAGGAAGGCACCGTCATGGCAGCGCCCAGCATTTTCGGCCAGATCCTCGACCCGGCCAACCGGGCCGACCCGTACCCGCTCTACGCGCGGCTGCGCCAGACCCCGGTGGTGCGCCAGCCCGACGGCACCTACGTGGTCAGCACCTACCGTGAGATCGTCGCGCTGCTGCACGACCCCCGGGTCAGCTCCGACCCCCGCAGCCACCCCGAGCTGGCCGCCGCCCCGCCCGCGCCGCCCGAGGGCGCCCCCGGACTGCCACTGCCGTTCATCAACCTTGACCCGCCCGCGCATGACCGGCTGCGGGAGCTGGCCATGCGACCGTTCGGCCCGCCCTGCACCCCCGACCGCGTCGAGAACATGCGCCCCTGGCTGGCCGAGGTGACCAACAGCCTGATCGACAACTTCGCCGGCAAGCACGTCGTCGACCTCGTCGACGACTTCGCCTACCCGCTGCCGGTGACCGCGATCTGCCGGCTGCTCGGCGTCCCCCGCGAGGACGAGCGGCGCTTCCACGAATGGGCCGACGCGATCGTCGCCACCCTCGACCCGGCCACGGGCACGTTCGCCCAACGCGCACGCCGACGGACCCAGGTCAACGCCGAGCTCGGCGCGTACCTGGGCGGGCTCGTCGACGCGCACGCCCGTCAACCCGGCGACGACCTGATCTCCGGGATGCTCACCGACACCGGCCCGCACGCGCCGATCTCGCACGGCGACCTGCTGAGCACCGCCGTGCTGCTGCTGGTCGCCGGCCACGAGACCACCGTCAACCTCATCGCCGGCGGCATGCTCACCCTGCTGCGCAACCCCGACGTGCTGAGGCGGCTGCGCCGCGAACCCGACCTGGCCACCCCCCTGGTCGAGGAACTGCTGCGCTACGAACCACCGGTACAGATGCGCACCAACCGCAGCACGCTGGCCGACATCCACATCGCCGGCACCACCATCCCCGCCGGCTCGCCCCTGGCGCTGGTGCTCGCGGCCGGCAACCGCGATCCCGACCGCTTCCCCGACCCGGACCGCTTCGACCCCGACCGCACCGACAACGTCCATCTCGGCTTCGGCGGCGGCATCCACTACTGCTACGGCGCCCCCCTCGCGCGCGTCGAGGCCCAGGTCGCCCTGTCCGTGCTGGCCCGCCGCCTCGTGAAACCCCGGCTGGTGGCCGACCCACCGCCGTACCGGCCCAACCCGGAGCTGCGGGGCCCCCGCCACCTCCCCGTCGAGTTCGACACCGTCGTTCCAGCCGCGGAGGCCGAGGCGGTGGGACGTGAACGCGTGCCGCACCCGGCGCACGGATAGGGCGCCGGTCCTCCCAGCCATGCGTGCCGCAGGTAGCCGACGCCGCTGCGACCAGCGGAGGCACCAGGCGGTTGATCAGGCGGTTGTCGATGGGCGTGGCAGCCACGGCCGGGGCATAGGGCGGTGAGATCGGGTGCGGCATCCGCCGCTGGTTCGTCTGGTCCCATCCGCCAAGGCGGGAGTCGCGGAGCCCGGCCTGGGCTGCGTCCCACAGCCCAACAGGTTCGTTCGTACAAGCAGCAGATGAAGGCCGCGGCCAGGGCGAGCAGGGAATGACATTGTAGGTGATCGATCGGGCTGGCGGGCTGACCGATAGGGTGGTTGCTGTTCCTCCCCCGGGTCATCTCTGGAGATGTGCATGCTTCGCGGCTTCAAAGACTTCATCATGCGCGGCAACGTCGTCGACCTCGCGGTCGGCGTCGTGATAGGTGCGGCGTTCGGCGGTCTCGTCACCCAGTTCACCAAGTCGTTCCTCGAACCGATAATCCGTGTCGTCACCGGCGGCGGTGGCAAGGCGCTCGACAAGGGCGTGTTCCACATCAACGGTGTGCCGTTCGACTACGCCGCCTTCATCAACACCGCCTTCACCTTCCTGCTGACGGCCGCCACCCTGTACTTCCTGGTTGTCTTGCCGATGAACAAGCTCGCCGAGCGCCGCGCCAAGGGGCAGGAGCCGAAGCCGAAGGCGCCCAGCGAGGAGATTCTGCTGCTGCGCGAGATCCGCGACGCCCTGGCCGGCCCCCGGCTCGAGGTGGTCCACCCGGACGAGCGCCGCTAGGGGGCCGGCGCGCCGCTTTCGTGGCGGCCTCGCGGTATGTCCGAGGAGGGCGGCCCCTCCCACCATCCACCCGGTGGGAGGGGCCGCCCTCCTCGGTGACGGATGAAGAACCGGATCTCGTGAGCGGTGCGGGGCCGGACGAGGCGGCCCGGGGCCGGCGCGAAGTCACGCATTGGGACCGCACATCGGAACGTGAAAGACTTCGAGTGATACCTCGTGCCCGGAGAGGCGGCCAGGTGAGACGACACAGGCAGCGTCCGGTGGTGATCACCGACGCCGAGATCAGTCAGGACGACCAGCTCAAGCTTCGGCAGGTCCGGTACCTGATCATGATGATGGTCAGGGCGCTGTGCCTGATCATCGCGGCGGTGCTGGTGAGTCTGCGGGTACCGCTGCTACCGCTGTGGCTGATCCTGTGCGTGACCGCGATGGTCCTCCTGCCGTGGCTGGCGGTGATCATGGCCAATGACCGGCCGCCGAAGGAGGAGCACCGGCTGTCCCACCGGTTCCACCGCGCCCGTACCGAGCCGCCCCCGCCGAACGCGATCACCCCGCCCCGGGAGCCGACCGTCATCGACGCGGAGGAGTAGGTCGACGACCCGGGCGGCCGGGGAGCGGCGCGGACCCGGGTGGGAGCAGCGTGGCCTGGAGCGGCGCACGCCCGGCGATCAGGGACGGTCCGGGCTCGGGCGGCCGCCGACCAGGCCGACCGCCGCGGCGCCGGTACCGGTCCCGGCCCGCAACGACTCCACCGGCGACCCGCCGGCCAGCCACGACGCCAGCAGCCCGGCGGTGAACGCGTCGCCGGCGCCGGTGGCGTCGACGACCGTCGTAGGGACCGCGGTGACCTCGACGACCTCGCCATCCCCGGTCGCCCATACCGCGCCGGCCGCGCCGCACTTGACCACCGCGTGCCGGGCCGACCCGGCGAGCCGGATGGCCAACTCCGCCGGGGGACCGTCACCCACCAGGGCGCGCGCCTCGTCGGCGTTGGCCAGAAGCAGGTCGGTACCCCGTACCCAGGACAGGAACGCGGCAGCACCCACCCGCCGCAGCAGTGCGGCGGCGGCCAGGTCCACGCTGGTCGTCAGGCCGGCGCGGGCGGCGGCGGCCAGGGCGTACCGGCCGGCGTCCCGCGCCGGCGGCGCCAGCAGCGTGTACCCGGACAGGTGCAGGTGCCGGGCGCCCACGGCGAGTCCGGCGTCCACGTCCTCCGGTGACAACAGCAGGTTCGCGCCGCGCTCGCTGAGCATGGTCCGGTCGCCGGCGCCGGAGAGGACCACGACGCTGCCGGTGGGCGCTGCACCGGTGCGGCGCAGCAGTGGGCACACCCCCGACGCCGCCAGTTCGGCCAGGCGGGTGGTCCCCGCGTCGTCGGTCCCGACCACGCCGACGAGAGCCGTCGGTACCCCGCAGGCGGCGAGCCAGGCCGCCGTGTTGGCGCCCGATCCGCCACCGAGGATGCGTACCCGCGCCGTGGTGTCGGAGCCGGCCGCGAGCGGCGGGTCGTACCTGGCGACCACGTCGGTGACGACGTCGCCGACGACCACCACGGTCACCGCCGGCCCCATTCCGGCCGGCATGTCACGGTCGGGCGGAGGCCACCGCCACCGCCGCGGCCAGTTCGGCGTTGCGCAGGATGATGCGTACGTTCACGGCGAGGCTGCGACCTTCCGTGGCCTCGTGGAAGTGGGCCAGCAGGTACGGCGTGACCGCCTTGCCGGTGATCCCGTCGGCGGCCAGGCCGGCGAGCCCCGCGGCGAGTACCCGGTCGTGCAGTTCCGGGTCGAGCTGTTCGTCGGCCGGCAGCGGGTTGGCCACGATCAGACCGGCGGTCGACACGCCCTGCGCGGCGCGGGCCCGCATGATCTGCGCCACGTCCGTCGGTGACTCCACCGACCAGTCCAGGTCGTGGCCGCCGTCGGTGAGGTAGAAGCCGGGGAACCGGCGGGTGCCGTACCCGACCACCGGCACGCCCAGCGTCTCCAGCCGTTCCAGCGTCGCGCCGACGTCCAGGATCGACTTCACGCCGGCGCACACGACCGTGACCGGGGTGTACGCGAGCGTGGTCAGGTCGGCGGACTCGTCGAAGCTCTCCGCGGCCTGCCGGTGCACGCCGCCGAGGCCACCGGTGGCGAACACGTCGATCCCGGCGCGGGCCGCGACGGCGGCGGTGGCGGCCACGGTCGTCGCGCCGTCGACGCCACTCGCGGCGGCGACGGCCAGGTCACGTACCGACAGCTTGGCCACGCCGTCGGTGGTGGCGAGCCGGGTGAGCTGTGCGGAGTCCAGGCCCACCACGAGCTCCCCGCCGACCATGCCGATGGTCGCCGGCACGGCACCCGCGTCGCGTACGGTCTGCTCGATCTGCTGTGCGACCTTCAGGTTGTCCGGCCGGGGCAGGCCGTGGGAGACGATGGTGCTCTCCAACGCCACGACGGGCCGTCCGGTCTGGAGAGCCGCCGCCACCTCGGCGCTGGGCCTGATCATGTACTCGTCCACGTCGACACCATACGTCCGGTGCGGCGCGGGCCTTTGTACGCCCGTCGCGGGCGTTGCCTGGCAGACTGGGATGTCCGTACCGGAGGCGGTGTTGCGATGCCGCCCGCAGATGGGGAGCGTGTGGTGACCACTGGTCCCGAGTCCAACACCGACACGATCGTCGAAGAGCGCGTCGACTACCGCCTCGACGAGGGTGACCACGAGCGTTTTTCGCACTACGTGCCGAAGGACAAGCTCATGCAGGCGATGGTGGAGGGCGTTCCGGTGCGTGCGCTCTGCGGCAAGCTGTGGGTACCGTCACGGGACCCCCAGCGGTTCCCGGTCTGCCCGGAGTGCAAGCGGATCTACGACGAGGTTCCCGAGTAACGACGGTTCCGGCTTGAGGTTCCTGCCCCGGCGCCGGCCATTTTTGAGGGCCGGCGCACAGGCGGGGTTGAGCCTCGATCCGCGCGCCGACCGTTAAGCTGGAGGACGCCTTCGCGGCCTGGCTCGCCCCCTGCGGCTCGCCCGCCGCGGGGGCTGCTTCATGTTGGCTACCGGGCCTTCCGGTCTCGGTTGTCGGGGCCTCTCGGCCTTGGCGACCGGGGCCTTTCCGGCCACGAGAGAGGGGAGTGCATGCCGCCGCGTCCCGTACCGGAGGCAGGCCCCAATCTGCGGGCATGGCAGCGCAAGGCCCTCGTGCGGTACCTGCGCAAACCCACCGAGGACTTTCTGGCGGTCGCCACCCCCGGCGCCGGTAAGACCACCTTCGCGCTGCGCATCGCCGCCGAACTGCTGGCCGACGGGACCGTCGACGCGGTGACGGTGGTCGCGCCGACAGAGCACCTGAAGGTCCAGTGGGCCGCTGCCGCCGGGCGGGTGGGCATCCAGCTCGACCCGATGTTCCGCAACGCGGACGTGCACTCGTCGGCCGACTTCCACGGCGCGGTGCTCACGTACGCCCAGGTCGGCATGGCGCCCGAGGTGCACCGTCGGCGCACCATGACCCGTAAGACGTTGGTGGTCCTCGACGAGATCCACCATGCGGGTGACTCGCGCTCCTGGGGCGACGGCGTGAAGGCCGCGTTCGAACCGGCGGTACGGCGGTTGATGCTGACCGGTACGCCCTTCCGGTCCGACGACAACCCGATCCCGTTCGTGGAGTACGAGCGTGGGTCGGACGGCCTGCCCCGGTCGCGCGCCGACAGCGTGTACGGGTACTCCGACGCCCTCGCCGACGGCGTCGTACGCCCAGTGATCTTCCTCGCGTACTCCGGCGAGACGCGGTGGCGCACCTCCGCCGGTGACGAACTGGCGGCGCGCCTGGGCGAGCCGATGACCCAGGACCTGATCGCCCAGGCCTGGCGGACCGCCCTCGACCCGCGGGGCGACTGGATGCCGCAGGTCCTGCGGGCGGCCGACGCGCGGCTCAAGGTCAAGCGGGCCGGCGGCATGCCCGACGCCGGCGGCCTGGTCATCGCCACCGATCAGCAGTCCGCCCGGGCGTACGCGAAGTTGCTGCACCAGATCACCGGCGAGTCGGCCACCGTGGTCCTCTCCGACGACGCCGGCGCATCCGGCAAGATCGCCGAGTTCTCCGCCTCTCAGGATCGCTGGCTGGTCGCGGTGCGGATGGTCTCCGAGGGCGTCGACATTCCGCGGCTGGCCGTCGGGGTGTACGCGACGAGCTCCTCCACGCCGCTGTTCTTCGCCCAGGCCATCGGCCGGTTTGTGCGGGCCCGCCGCTCCGGCGAGACCGCGACGGTGTTCCTGCCCAGCGTGCCGCACCTGCTCGGGCTGGCCAGCGAGATGGAGGTCCAGCGCGACCACGTGCTCGGCGAGCCGAAGCGCCGCGAGGGCTTCGACGACGAGCTGCTGGAGCGTGCCCAGCGCAACGAACAGGCCAGCGGGGAGCTGGAGAAGCAGTTCGAGGCGCTCAGCGCCACGGCCGAACTCGACCAGGTGATCTTCGACGGGGCGTCGTTCGGAACGCCGGTCGGCGCCGGTACCCCCGAGGAGGAGGAGTACCTGGGCCTGCCCGGCCTGCTCACACCGGACCAGGTGGCGACGCTGCTGTCCAAGCGGCAGGCCGACCAGGTCGCCGCGGAGGCGCGCCGACGCTCGGCGGCAAAGGCCGAGACACAGCAGCAGGTGGCGTCCCGGCAGCAGGTCGCGCCGACGACCGCGGGGGAGCGCCGGGTCGTCCTGCGCCGCCAGCTCAACGCGCTGGTCGCGGCGCACCACCACCGCACCGGACTGCCGCACGGGAAGATCCACGCGGAGCTGCGCCGGCGCTGTGGTGGTCCACCGAGCGCCCAGGCGACGATCGAGCAGCTCGAGGAGCGGATCGCAACGATCCAGAGCCTTTGAGGTCTGTTCCGTCGGTCGAGGTCTGTTCCGTCGGTCGAGGTCTGTTCCGTCGGTCATCGAAGCCGGCGTACGGCGGTGATGATGAACGCCGGGCTGGCGCGGCAGGGGCTGGGCGCGGGGCCGGTGCGGTAACCGAGGCGTGCCTGATGAGGTCAGGACCGTTCGATCGCGGCTCCACATTTCCGATCTTGGAGAGTTGGGCACCAATATTGGCGCCTAACTCTCCAAGATCCAGGAGGATGGCCGTCCGGGGCCGGGAAAAGCCGCAGGGCGCCCGGAAAAAGCCGCAGGGCGCCCCGGGAAAAGCCGCAGGGCGCCCCGGAAGGGACGCCCTGCGGCTGTTATCCAGTCCGTCAGCTGGTCATCAGGTCGGTGCCACGCCAGGAGAACTCCGGAGCGACGGCCACCTCGACCGCGATCTTCACCAACTGTTCGGCGTACTTGTTCGCGTGATGTCCGCAGAACACGAGTTCGCCGCCTTCGGCTACCCGAATTCGCAGCTTGCCCGCAGCGTTGCAGCGGTCGCACCGTTCATCGGTGGCGGGGGCCACCATCGCTGGCGGCGGCGTGAGGGTCGGGGTCATCGCCATCCTCCTTTGGTCCTCACCGACGAACGCATCCAATACGTTGCCGTTTCACACATCGTTCAACAGTGGCGAGGCTGCGGCCCTTCCACGCCGTAGCGGGACAAAGGTCACAGTTCTCCTTCCCTCACCGCTGCGGCTCGCCGTGATGTGTCCCTAGCCTGCCACAGAAACGTGCCACAGAGTCGATCACAATTCGGTACACCCGCCCAGGTCGAGCCGGACACACGCATACTGTGACCGCGAACACACCAATCCGTGGCCGTTCGGATGATTCGTACCCGCCACTCAGTCCAGGTAATCGCGCAGAACCTGGGAACGTGAGGGGTGACGCAACTTCGACATGGTCTTCGACTCGATCTGGCGGATCCGCTCCCGGGTCACCCCGTAGACCTGACCGATCTCGTCGAGCGTGCGCGGCTGGCCGTCGGTGAGGCCGAAGCGGAGCCGCACGACGCCCGCCTCGCGCTCGGACAGCGTCTGCAGCACCTGCTGAAGCTGGTCCTGCAGCAGCGAGAACGACACCGCGTCGACCGCGACGACAGCCTCGGAGTCCTCGATGAAGTCGCCGAGCTGGCTGTCGCCCTCGTCGCCGATGGTCTGGTCGAGCGAGATGGGCTCACGCGCGTACTGCTGGATCTCCAGCACCTTCTCCGGCGTGATGTCCATCTCCTTCGCGAGCTCTTCCGGGGTGGGCTCGCGACCGAGGTCCTGCAGCAGCTCCCGCTGAATCCGGCCGAGCTTGTTGATCACCTCGACCATGTGTACCGGGATGCGGATGGTGCGGGCCTGGTCGGCCATGGCCCGGGTGATGGCCTGGCGGATCCACCAGGTGGCGTAGGTGGAGAACTTGTAGCCCTTGGTGTAGTCGAACTTCTCGACCGCGCGGATCAGGCCGAGGTTGCCCTCCTGGATCAGGTCCAGGAACGCCATGCCGCGGCCGGTGTACCGCTTGGCCAGCGACACGACCAGTCGAAGGTTCGCCTCCAGCAGGTGGTTCTTGGCCCGCTCGCCGTCCCGGGAGACCCACAGCAGGTCCCGGGTCATCGTGGTGCCCAGGCTCTCGCCGTTCTCCTCGGCCAGCCGCAGCCGCTCGGCGGCGTACAGCCCGGCCTCGATCCGCTTGGCCAGGTCGACCTCCTGCTCCGCGTTGAGCAGGGGAACCTTGCCGATCTGCTTGAGGTACGCCCGGACCGAGTCCGCCGAGGCGGTCAGCTCGGCGTCGCGGCGCGCCTGCTTGAGCGCCTCCGACTCCTCGTTGTCCCACTCGAAGTCGTCGGCGGCGTCCGCGGCAGCGGCCTGCGCCAGCTCGGGGGTCGGCTCCTCCTCGACGTCCTCGATGTCGGCGGCCAGTACCTCGGCCTCGAGGTCGTCGTCGTCGGGACCCTCGCCGGGCTCGCCCTTCTTGGCCTTGGTCGCCTTCGTCGCCTTGGTGGCGGCGGCCGGGCCGGCAGTGGCCTTGCGGGTGGTCTTGGTGGCGCCGTCGGCAGCCTTCTTGGCGGTCTTGGCGACCTCCGGTGCGGCGTCGGCGGCCTCGACGGCCGGCTCGGTGGACGCGCTGGTCACCTTCTCGGTCTTGCGGGTCACCGGGCGGGCGGGTGCCTTGGCGGTGGTGGCCTTGGAGGCGGGGGTGGCGGAACGGGCGGCGGCGACTCGACGTCGCCCGGAGCCCGAGTCATCGACCACCACGGTCACTCCGGACTCGGCCAGGGCTCGGAGGAGCTTCTTGGCCTGCGCGGGAGTCACCTCCGCGGCTTCGACGGCGTGGGCTACATCAGCCGATGTCAGCTGACCACCAGTGGTGGTCGCACGCGCGATCAGCGTATCGGCGAGTGAGCGTACATCGGCGCCGGTCTGGCGGGGTGCTGTCACGGACGACCTTCCCGAGGCGGAGAGCGAGCGTGGCCTCCCCAACCAGCTTCGCGCACGACGAAGCCGTTGACGAGTGGCCGGTTGTGATGTCTGGGGCCCGTACGCCGCGGGCCGGGGCGATCCGTAACGCAGCGGGCAAGCGTGAATTGTAACGCCGATATAAGCGATCGACCTGCCGGCGCCGAGTGGGGTGCTCCATTGTTATGGATCACATCGCCCGGCGGGCCTGCAAGTATGGTAGCGAGACCCAGGAGGTGGCAACCATGCACGAGGCGCCGCAGGCGCTCCCGACGGCGGCGCAACTGCTCGACATCGCCGTGACGGTGGTCCGTCCGGCCGCCGAGCTGGCCCGGTCCATGCGGACCGATGGCGTGGCGGGCGTGGACACCAAGAGCACCGCGACCGACATCGTGACCGCCGCCGACCGGGCCGTGGAGCGCCAGGTCACCGGGGCGCTGCGGGAACTGCGTCCGGACGACCGCGTCGTCGGCGAGGAGTACGGGGCCGCGGGCGGAGCTGACAGCCGGGTGCGGTGGATCCTCGACCCCATCGACGGCACGGTGAACTACCTCTACGGCATCCCGGTCTACGCGGTCTCGCTGGCCGCCGAGGTCGACGGGGTGGTCGTCGCCGGGGTCGTCCGCAACCCGGTCACCGGCGACGAGTGGACCGCGACCCGCGGCGGTGGTGCCTACCGGGCAGGGAACCGGCTGGCCGGTTCCCTGGTCACCGATCTGGGACAGGCACTGCTCGGCACCGGCTTCGGGTACGACGCGGGCCGGCGCGCGCACCAGGCGCGGGTACTGGCGCGGCTGATCCCGCACGTACGCGACATCCGGCGGATGGGTGCCGCCTCGATCGACCTCTGCCTGGCCGCCGAGGGCGTCCTCGACGCGGTGTACGAGAAGGGCCTCAACCTGTGGGACCACGCGGCGGGCGGGCTGGTGGCCGCCGAGGCCGGCCTGCGGGTCACCGGTCTCGACGGCGCCCCGCCCGGTTCCGACATGGTGCTGGCCGCGCCCGCCGCGCTGCACGGGCCGCTGGACGCGCTACTGATGGAACTGGACGCGGCGGGCGGTCCCTGATGGTGGACGCGGCGGGCGACCCGGCCGGGCCAGCGGAGATCGGGTCAGATCCGGACGGAGGTCGGGTCAGGGCTCGCGGATGTCGCAGGAGCCCTTGGGTAGTTCGGCGCGGCCGACGGAGGCCAGGGCCAGCCGCTGCTCGGTCTCCGTGGCGAGCTTCTTGAACGACGGGCCCAGGACCACGTCGATCGTCTCGTCCTGGCGGCTGGGGTCGAACTCGCCGACCGCCTCGTTGAGGAAGTAGGAGCGCACCACCCACGCGGCGCCGACCATCTTCGGCCCGTACCGCAGCACGGCGACGCCCTCGACCGGCTTGTTCAGCGGGTCGTTGTTGGCCTTCTCCGGGTCGACCTTGAACTTCCGCTGCTTCAGTTCCATCGCGATTTCCCTGGCCAGACCGACCTTGTCCGTCGCGTTGTACACGTTGAGCTGGATGTTCTCCGCGTCGGCCAGGTGGGTGTCGACCCGTACCGCGTCCTTCGCGCAGGTCGAGCCGGGCGCGCCGGTCTGCTTGTCCTTGACGATGCTGACCGTCACGAGCACGAGCGCGGCGACGAAGAGCACGCCGACGACGACGAGTGCCCGAATTCTCGCGATGGTCATCTGTCGGCTCCCCGTAGAGCAGGCTGGCATCCGGGCCGGTCGGCCGGACGTGGGACGAGGTGGTGTACCGCGGCGCGCCGTGCAGCCGATGGTCGCGCCGCCGAGGTTAGCGTGTACGCGCTCGCGGCGCGCGACCAGACCGGCGGTCTCCCGGCGCGGCGGACGTCCCCGCAACCTTCAAGCCCATACCGTGGTGTCGCCTCAATCACAATGGGAACAAGTTTCCGCGCGGAGGCGTACAACCTACGCGCGAGAGAGGTAAGGTTCCGCGCTCGCAAGATACATTTCCGACACGGTCGGCAGGATCCGTGCGGAAGCCGCGGCGAAAGTGCTCCAGGGCGGGTACCAAAACCACGACGTCTGGCGTTACACACGGCGCGACACGATATTGGGGAGTGTGACTAACCGATGGCCACCGACTACGACGCCCCGCGTCGCGACGAGGTAGACCTCGGCGAGGACAGTCTGGAAGAGCTCAAGGCGCGACGCGTCGACGCGCAGTCGGCCATCGTCGATGTGGACGAGGCCGACGTCGCGGAGAGCTTCGAGCTGCCCGGAGCCGACCTCGCCGACGAGGAGCTCACCGTCAGGGTACTGCCGATGCAGTCGGACGAGTTCCGCTGCTCGCGCTGTTTCCTCGTGCACCACCGCAGCCAGTTGGCGACGGAGCGGAACGGGGAACTGATCTGTCGCGAGTGCGCCTGACGGCACAGGACGCCTGACAGCACAGGCATAGATTCTCGTCGCTCGGGGTACGGGTGACGGGAGCGACGACCGATCCGGCGACCGGTCTGACACCCCGCGTACCGCGCGAGGGCCAGGCTGGTCGCGGGTGTGAGGGAGGGCGACACCATGTCAGAAGGTGATCAGCTGTCCGACGGGAGCGGACTCGGGGCCGGCTCGACCGGCCCCGAGGCGACACCCCACGCCGACGGCGGCCCCGACAAGGCCCGGATCGCCGACCCCGACACGATCCGGATCAACGACCCCGACACGATCCGGATCAACGACCCCGACACGATCCGGATCAACGACGTCGACACGGTCCGCCTGGAATCGGCCGAACTCCTGGACGTCGACGACACCGTCCGGGCAGACACGGTCGATCTCTCCCGCGCCGTCGCGGCGCTCACCGACTCAGGCCTCGACCGCGGTACCCGATCCAAGCTCCTCGGCCGGGTGATGCGCCACGAGATCCGCGAACGGGGCGTGAAGGACCTGTTCCGCCCCAGGAGCGCGGCGCGCTGGGTGGCCGACGCCGTCGCCGACGTGACCCCGTACATCCCGGTCCGCGACCTGGAGACCCTGCGCGCGCACCACGACGGGCTGGACGGCGAGGAACTGGTCGAGCGACTGGTCCGCAACGCCGCCCGGGTGACCGCCGGGATCGGTGCGGCGAGCGGCGGGGTCGCCGCCGTGGAGTGGGCGGCCGCGCCGGCCCTGCTGTCGGCGCCGGTCCTGCTCGCCGCGGAGACCGTCGCGGTCGTCGCGGTCGAGATCAAGCTCATTGCCGAACTGCACGAGGTGTACCGCCAGCCGCTGCCCGGCAACGGGACCCAGCGGGCGGTCGCGTTGGTGCAGTCGTGGGCCAACCGCCGCGGGGTCAACCCGTTCACCCCCGGCCGCGGCGTGGCGGCCGCCCTGAGTACGGCCGCGCGCAAGGAACTGCGGGAGCGCCTGGTTCGCCGGCTCGGCCGCAACCTGACCACGCTCGGTCCGCTGCTGACCGGCGCCGCGGTCGCGGGCTACCTCAACCAGCGGGCGACCCGCTCGCTCGGCGCCGACATCCGCACCGACCTGCGCAAGCGAGGCCCGGCCATCGGGCCGGGCCGGTAACGGCGGCACCGATGCCGGCCGTGCTAGTCCCCGGCGACGCCGCCACCGGTCGCGCGGTCGGTTCCGGAGTCCGCTACCCGGTGGTCGGTTCCGGGATCCCCGGGATCACGCCCGGCGAGGACCGCCGCCGCCAGCGCCGTCGGCCGCCGCGAGCTGACCACCCAGTACGGGGTGGGGTCCGCCGGGTCGTTCAGATGAACCTGCACCGCACCCTTGACCCACGGCCGCTGCACGACGAACGCGTACGGGTGCGCCGCCGGGCCGAGCAGCAGCCGCTTCTCCGGCACGCCCAGGACCGTCACGCCGGCCACGAACTCCAGCGGCAGCCGGGCGTCGTCGACGCGCAGCTCGCCGTCCTCCACCGCCACCCGCAGCCGCCCCAGCGCCCACAGCCCGGCGGCCGTGGCGGGCAGGAGGATCGCGTACGGCACCCAGGTGGCGATGCCGGGCGCCCCCAGGTACACCTCGGCGGCCAGGACCGCGGCGACGGCGAGCGCGGGCAGCCAGAGCCACCACGGCACCCGCAGCCGCTCCGCGTACCGCGAAGCCGTGCCGTCGCCGGTTTGCGCAGCCGTTCGCTGTGCCACGGTGCGAGAGTACGACGCCACGGTGCGAGAGTACGACGCCACCGCCCGCCCCGACACGGCAGGATGTAGCGCATGGAAGACCAGAACACGCCGTCGCCACCGGCCGGCGCCGTACCGGTGGCGCTGCGCCGCCTCGACCCCGACCTGCCGCTGCCCGCGTACGCCCACCCGGGTGACGCCGGGGCCGACCTGGTCGCGGCCGAGGACGTGGAGCTGCCGCCCGGCGGCCGGGCGCTGGTGCGCACCGGGATCGCCGTCGCCCTCCCCGCGGGCTATGTGGGGCTCGTGCACCCCCGGTCCGGCCTGGCCACCCGGCTGGGCGTGACCGTGCTGAACGCCCCCGGGACGGTGGACTCCGGGTACCGCGGTGAGATCATGGTCAACCTGGTGAACCACGATCGACAGACCTCGGCGAAGGTCTGCCGGGGTGACCGCATAGCCCAACTTGTCGTCCAGCGCGTGGAGCGGGCACACTTCCACGTCGTCGACCAGCTACCGCCATCCCGGCGGGGCGTCGAGGGACACGGCTCGACCGGCGGGCACAGCGGGCTGGCCGGCGCAGCGCCGGACCGGTCGGTAGTGAACGGAGAGGTTCAGTGATCTTCTCGCGCAATCGCGGGAGCGGCGGCCGCCACCACCGGGTGGACCCGCCGCGGCGGGGCCGGCAGGCCGACCACCGTGACGTCCACGACGAGGTGGGGTCCGACGAGTCGGCGCCGCAGCCGACCCGCGGCCCGTACGACGTGCCCGACGCCCCGGCCGGCGTCGAGCGCCTCGACCTGGGCAGCCTGCAGATCCCGGCGGTCGCCGGCGTCGAGGTGCGGCTGCAGGCCGACCCCAACGGCCAGATCCAGCAGGTCGTGCTGGTAGCCGGCGAGAACGCGCTGCAGGTCGGGGCGTTCGCGGCACCGCGTACCGAGGGCATCTGGGACGAGGTCCGCGAGGAGATCCGCGCGCAGCTGTCCGCCGACGGGATGGCCACCGAGGAGGTCGACGGTGCCTACGGCGTGGAGCTGCGGGCCCGGGTCCGCACCCCGGACGGCGTCACCGACCTCCGGTTCGTCGGCATCGACGGGCCGCGCTGGATGGTGCGCGGCGTCTACCAGGGTCCGGCCGCCGCCGACCCCGCCCAGGCGGGGCCGCTGGCCGAGTGCCTGGAGGGTCTGGTCGTGGACCGCGGCCGGGAGGCGATGCCGGCCCGCGAGGCGCTGCCGCTGCGACTGCCGCCGGAGGTCGCCAGCCAGGCCGCGCAGCCCGGCGGTGAGGCGGGCGAGGGCACGGCGGGGACCGACGGCCCGGCGCTGCCGGCCGACGCGGAGCCGTCCTCGGGCCCGCGGCACCGGGCTTGACGGCCGCACCGATGATGACTGGGGCGGGCGGGTCGCCCGTCGAGAAGGGTGGCGACAAGGCCATGGCCACAGCGGAACGGCCCTCGCCGGTACGGCGGTTCATGCACCGGCTGTTCGCCACGCCCGAGGAGCTCGACGCCGAAGAGCTGCAGCGGGACGCGGTGGAGTGCGGCAGCACGCCGGCCTGTGACGTGCGCCGAGGGCAGCTGGTCACGGTCACCGGCCGGCTGCGTACGGTCGTCTACACGCCGCGCACCAACCTGCCGACGCTGGAGGCGGACCTCTACGACGGCAGCGACCTGGTCCGGCTGGTCTGGCTGGGTCGCCGGCACATCGCCGGGATCGAGCCGGGCCGGGCGCTCACGGCCCGGGGGCGGATCGCGTTCCGGGAGCACCACAAGGTCATTTACAACCCGTACTACGAGCTGGGAGCGCCCCGCCCATGAGCAGACCCAGCCAGGGCCGGATGGGCACCGGCGACCACGACG
Source organism: Planosporangium spinosum (assembly GCF_049999945.1). Taxonomy (NCBI): domain Bacteria; kingdom Bacillati; phylum Actinomycetota; class Actinomycetes; order Micromonosporales; family Micromonosporaceae; genus Planosporangium; species Planosporangium spinosum. The sequence continues at coordinate 313,344 of NZ_JBLYUB010000004.1, forward strand.
ACACCGACCACGACGAGGAGCTTCCGCTCCCGTCGTTCTCGGAACAGATCGCCGAGCAGCTCGGCGGCGTCCGTGGACTGGTCGAGTCGAGCATCCCGGTCGCGGTCTTCGTGATCGTCAACATCGTGTGGGCGCTGCGGCCGGCGCTGATCCTGTCCGTCCTGATCGGGCTGGGAATCGCCGGCTGGCGGCTGTCCCGCCGGGAACCGGTCCGGCACGCCGTCAACGGGCTGTTCGGCATCGCGCTGGGCGCGGCGATGGCCAACTGGACCGGTCAGGCCAAGGACTTCCACCTGCCCACGATCCTGTACACGCTGGGCTACGCGGCGGCGCTGGTCGGGTCGGTCGTCATCCGCCGGCCCCTGGTCGGCTGGCTGTGGTCGGTCACGTTCGCCGGCGGTACCGAGCGGTGGCGCAGCGAGCCGCTGCTGCTGCGCCTGTTCGGCCGGCTCACGATCCTGTGGGCCGCCGTCTACGTGGTGAAGGTCGTGGTGCTGGGCGCGCTGTACCTGGCCAACCGGGACGACGCGCTGGGCATCGCCCGGCTGGTGCTGGGCTACCCGCCGTACGCGCTGCTGCTGACGGCCACCGTGTACTCGGTGCGCCGGGTGATGCGGTCGTTGCCGGAGCCGGTCAGCGGCGGCTGAGCCAGCCCCCGCTGACCGGCCCAGCCGACCGCGGCTCAGGCCGAGCCGGACCGGGTGCGCTCGACGCTGTCCGAACCGAGGATCACCGCGCGCACCTCGTCCTCGACCTCACTGGTACACACGAACACCAGCTCGTCGCCGGCCTCCAGCGGGTCGTCCTGGCTGGGCACCAGGACCCGCTTGCCGCGCAGGATGGCCACCAGTGCCGAGTCGTGGGGCAGCGGCACCTCGCGTACCGGGTGGCCGACGTACGGTGCCGACGCCGGCAGCGTGGTTTCGACGAGGTTGGCCGCGCCCTGCCGGAACGTCATGATGCGGACCAGGTCGCCGACCGTGACCGCCTCCTCGACCAGGGCCGCCATCAGGCGGGGCTTGCTGACTGAGACGTCCACGCCCCACTGCTCGTTGAACAGCCACTCGTTCTCCGCACGGTTGATCCGGGCCACCACCCGGGGCACCGCGAACTCGGTCTTGGCCAGCAGCGAGACGACCAGGTTCGCCTTGTCGTCGCCGGTGGCGGCGACCACGACGTCGCAGTTGGCCAGATCGGCCTGCCGGAGGCTGGAGACCTCGCAGGCGTCGGCGAGCACCCACTCGGCCGCCGGTACCCGCGACGGCAGCAGCCGGGCCGGCTCCCGTTCGATCAGCATGACCTGGTGGCCGTTGTCGACGAGTTCCTGGGCGATGGAACGGCCGACGTTGCCGGCCCCGGCGATCGCGACCTTCATCAGTGTGTCCCTTCCGGCGCGGCGGTGGTGACCTTCGTCACGGGCGCCACCATGTCATCGGTGACCAGCATGAACACCTGGTCACCGTCCTGCACCACGGTCGATCCGGTCGGCAGGGTGCCGATGCCGAAGCGCATCAGGTACGCCACCCGGGCGCCGCTGGCCTCCTCCAGCGCGCGCAGCGGACGGCCGACCCAGCCGGTGTGCACCGGGACCTCCACGATCGCGACCGAACTGGTCGGATCGCGCCACACCTCGCCCGCGCTGACCGGGATGAGCTGGCGCAGCATCCGGTCGGCGGTCCAGCGCACCGTCGCGACCGTGGGGATGCCGAGCCGTTCGTACACCTCGGCGCGCTGCGGGTCGTAGATGCGCGCGACGACGCGCTGCACGCCGAACGTCTCCCGGGCCACCCGGGCGGAGATGATGTTGGAGTTGTCGCCGGAGGAGACCGCGGCGAAGCCGTCGGCGCGCTCGATGCCCGCGGCGGTCAGGACCTGGCGGTCGAACCCCTCGCCGGTGACGGTCAGGCCGGTGAACTCCGGCCCCAGCCGACGGAACGACTCGCCGTTGCGGTCGACGACCGCGACCGAGTGCCCCCGACTCTGCAGGCTCAGCGCCAGCGTCGATCCGACGCGGCCGCAGCCCATGATGACGATGTGCACCCTGACCCTCCGGGACCCTGCCGACTTCACGTGCGGCTGGTTGACGTGTGCTGGTGGACATGCTGGTGGCGCCGCTGAGAGCATGACATGCCGGGGCCGCCCGCAGTGCGGGAAGGTACACCGGTACCCGTACGGGGTGGTGATCGCCCACCCGAGGTCTGTTATGTGGTGGCGGCACTACTCTTGCTGCCGTGGCCAGTTCCACCTCTCTGCTGAAGCGACTGCTCGTCGGCCGGCCGTTCCGGTCCGACCGGTTGCAGCACACCCTGCTGCCCAAGCGGATCGCGCTGCCCGTGTTCGCCTCCGACGCGCTGTCATCCGTGGCGTACGCCCCCGACGAGATCCTGCTGACGCTGTCCGTCGCGGGCGCTTCGGCCTTCGTCTTCTCGCCGTGGATCGCGCTCGGCGTCGTCGTCGTGATGCTCACGGTCGTCGCCAGCTACCGGCAGAACGTGCACGCCTACCCGTCCGGCGGCGGCGACTACGAGGTGGCAGGAGTCAACCTGGGCTCGAAGTACGGGCTCGCGGTCGCCAGCGCACTGATGGTGGACTACGTGCTCACGGTGGCCGTGTCGGTCTCCTCCGGGGTGCAGAACTTAGGTTCGGCGGTGCCCTGGGTGGCCCAGCACGCGCCCCTGGTCGCGGTGGTCACGGTGCTGGTGCTGACCGCGTTGAACCTGCGGGGCGTGCGCGAGGCGGGCACCGCGTTCGCGATCCCCACGTACGCGTTCATGATCGCCATCGTCGGCATGGTCGCCTGGGGGCTGTTCCGCTACTTCGTGCTCGGCGACCCGGTACGGGCGGAGAGCGCCGGTATCACCGTGAAGGCCGAGCACTCGATCGCCGGGTTCGCGATGGTCTTCCTGCTGGTGCGCGCGTTCTCGTCCGGCTGCGCCGCGCTGACCGGTGTGGAGGCGATCTCCAACGGGGTACCCGCGTTCAAGCCGCCCAAGAGCCGCAACGCCGCCACGACCCTGCTGATGCTCGGCACGGTCGCGATCGGCATGCTGGTCGGCATCATCTGGCTGTCGCGCGTCACCGGCATCCAGTTCGTCGAGTGTGACAAGCTCAAGCCCGGCTGCACCGCCGCCGACCTGCAGATCGTGTCCGCGCCCGCGGACTACGTCCAGCACACGGTGACCGCACAGCTCGCCGGCGCGGTGTTCGACCACTTCCCGCCGGGCTTCTGGTTCGTGATCGCCACCACGGCGCTGATCCTGGTACTGGCGGCGAACACGGCGTTCAACGGCTTCCCGGTGCTCGGCTCGATCCTGGCCCAGGACCGGTACATGCCCCGCCAGTTGCACACCCGCGGCGACCGGCTGGCGTTCAGCAACGGCATCATGTTCCTCGCCGCGTTCGCGATCGTGCTGATCGTCGCGTTCAAGGCCGAGACGACCCGCCTGATCCAGCTCTACATCGTCGGCGTGTTCGTGTCGTTCACGCTCTCGCAGACCGGCATGGTGCGGCACTGGAACCGGCTGCTGCGGGTCGAGCGGGACCCGGCGGTACGCCGGCGGATGCTCCGCTCCCGCGCGATCAACGTCTTCGGCCTGTGCATGACCGGCTTCGTGCTCGTCCTCGTGCTGGTCACCAAGTTCACCAAGGGCGCCTGGATCTCCATCGTGGCGATGGGCCTGATGTACCTGCTGATGGTGGCCATCCGCCGGCACTACGACCAGGTGGCGCGCGAGCTGGAGCCGGCCGAGGACAAGCCGGTCCTGCCCTCGCGCAACCACGCGGTGGTGCTGGTCAGCAAGGTGCACCAGCCGACGCTGCGGGCGCTGGCGTACGCCATGGCGACCCGGCCGGACTCGTTGACGGCGGTGACCGTGAACGTCGACGACAACGACACCCGCGCCATCCAGGCGGAGTGGGAGCGGCGCGGGCTGACCGCCCCGCTGACGGTCGTCGACTCCCCGTACCGGGAGATCACCAACCCGATCATCGACTTCGTGAAGTCGATGCGGCGCGAGTCGCCGCGCGACGTGGTCACCGTCTTCATCCCCGAGTACGTCGTCGGCCGGTGGTGGGAGCACCTGCTGCACAACCAGAGCGCGTTCCGGATCAAGACCCGGCTGCTGTTCATGCCCGGCGTGATGGTCACCAGCGTGCCCTGGCAGCTCAGCTCGACCGAGGGCAAGAACATCGAGCGCCAGGTCCGCAGCCAGTGGCGGACCCCGCACCGGGGTCCGCGCCCCGGCCCGGCCGACGCCGGGCTGCCGGCCGGCGGCGCCGCCCGGCCGGGCGACGGCAACCGGCCCGCCGGCGACGACGAACTCGCACCGTTGAGCTGATCGTCATGGACATGCTGGAACTGGAGGTCGGGCCCGTCGCGCACGGCGGGCACTGCGTCGCCCGGCTGCCCGAGGGGCAGGTCGTGTTCGTCCGGCACGCGCTGCCGGGGGAGCGAGTCCGCGCGGTGGTCACCGAACGGCGGCGCGGGTACCTGCGCGCCGACGCGGTCGAGGTGCTCCAGCCCTCGCCGCACCGGGTCGAGGAGCCGTGCACGTACGCCAGGCCGGGCCGCTGCGGCGGCTGCGACTTCCAGCACGCCACCCCGGCCTACCAGCACGAGCTCAAGGCGGCGGTGGTCCGGGAGTTGCTCACCCGCATCGGTGGCCTGTCCGCGGGCGAGGTCGACGAGTTGCGGGTACGGGTCGAGCCGCTGCCCGGCGGCCCGCTGGGCTGGCGCACCCGGGTGCAGTACGCCGTGGACGCCGAAGGGCGGCCGGGGTTCCGGCGGCACCGGTCGCACGACGTCATCCCGATCGACCGCTGCCTGATCGCGCACCCGGCGATCCAGGAGGCGCCGGTGACCGACCGGACCTGGCCGGTGGCCGGTGGCGGGGTCGAGGTGGTCGCGTCCTCCGGCGGCGATCTCACCCTTTTCACCAGGCCGCGCGGTGGCCGCTCGCCGCGGCTGGTCTCCGGGCCCCGGGTGGTCCGCGAGCGGGCCGTCGGGCGCGAGTGGAAGATCGACGCGGCCGGCTTCTGGCAGGTCCACCCGGCGGCGCCGGACGCGCTCGCGAACGCCGTCCTGGAGTTCCTCGCGCCCCGGTCGGGGGAGCGGGCCTGGGACCTGTACGGTGGGGCCGGCCTGTTCGCCGCGGCGCTGGCCCCGGCACTGGGCACCGAGGGACGGGTGACGATCGTGGAGTCCGACCCGCGCGGGGTGACCGCCGCCCGCAAGAACCTCGCGGACCTGCGGCAGGTGCACGTCGCGCCCGGCGACGTCGCGGGGGTGCTCGCCAACCCGCGCTGGCGTTCGGTCGACATCGTGGTGCTCGACCCGCCGCGCGCCGGTGCCGGCAGGGAGGTGATCGGGCAGATCGCAGCCCGGGCTCCCCGCGCGGTGGCCTACGTCTCCTGCGACCCGGCCGCGTTCGCCCGGGACGTGGCGACGTTCCGGGAGCGGGGGTACCGGCTCGCGGCGCTGCGCGGGTACGACGCCTACCCGATGACACAGCACGTCGAGTGCGTGGGCCTGCTGGTACCCGCCTGACGGTCCTCGACGGTCCTTGATCGTCGCAACTTCCGGGAAACTGTGGTCATCCGGAGCACCTGAGACCACAACTTCCGGGAAGTTGTGACGATCATGGCGCGGCGTTGACGCCGAGGGCCAGCGCGACCCCGCCCAGCGCCGCCGCACGCGGTTCGAGCTGGGCCGGGACGACCCGTACCGCCTCGGCCGGGGCGGCCATGGCGGTGTCGGCCAGCCCCCGCCGCAGCGGCTCCCGCAGCAGCTCGGCGCCCCGGCCCAGCTCGCCGCCGAGCACGATGAGGGCCGGATTGAGCAGGTTGACCAGGCCGCCGAGGGCGTACCCGAGCTGGGTACCGGCGTCGATGAGCAGCCGCCGGCAGCCGGGGTCGCCGTCGGTGGCCAGCCGTACCAGGTAGTCGAGGTTGTCCAGTTCGGGCCGGGTCGACCGGGCGTCCTCCAGCAGCGCCCGCCCGCCAGCGGTCAACTCCAGGCAGCCGCGGTTGCCGCAGCGGCAGACCGCGCCGCGGGCGTCGAGGGTGACGTGCCCCAGTTCGCCGGCGGTACCGTCGGCGCCCCGGTAGAGCCGGCCGTCGAGCACGATCCCGGCGCCGATACCGGTGGCGATCTTGACGTAGACGAGGTCGGGGCAGCCGCGCCCGGCGCCCCACACGTACTCCGCGAGCGCACCGAGGTTGGCGTCGTTGTCCACCCGTACCGGCAGGTCGAGCCGGGCCGCCAGCTCCTCGGCGGGTGCCAGGTCGGCCCACGCCGGCAGCAGGGCGGGCGAGCCGATCCGGCCGTCGCGGGTCATCGGCGCCGGGATGCCGACGCCGATCCCGACGACGTCGCGGCGGCCGGCCCCGATGCCGGCCAGCGACCGGTCGACCAGCTCGGCGGCCAGGCGCAGCACCTCGGCCGGGTGGTCGTCGGCGTCCCAGGTCAACCGGGTGTCGCACTCGGTGAGGACGGCGTGGCCCAGGTCGGCGACCGCGACCCGGACGTGCCGGCGCCCGACGTCGATGCCCAGCGCGAGCCCGGCGGCGCGGGTGAGTCGGACGACGGAGGCGGGCCGCCCGCCGGCCGGCCGGGCGGCCGGCCCGGGCTGCTCGGTCACCAGGCCGGCGCCGGCGAGGCCGGCGAGGCCGGCCGTGACCGTCGGGCGGGACAGCCCGGTGAGGGTGACCAGTTCGGAGCGCCGGCGCGGCCCGTACGCGCGGAGGACCTCGGCCACCCGGCGCGCGTTGCCCGTCAGCGCACCACCGGTCGCCGTGCCGCCGCCGGGCGGGTCACCCGTCGGCGCACCGCCCCACAGGGTGCGGGCATCGACGTGTTCCGTGGTCATCGCGGAATGGTCCAGGGACTGCGCCAGTTCTGTCAAGTATTTGCAATACTGGCAACCCTTTTGTCACTATTGCGGGTATATTGACCGCGAGTGCACGGCTACGTTGCAGCCAGGTCACGACCACATTGGCAGTCGTTGACAAAACCAGGCGTGCCGGAGAAGGTTCGCTCAGTACATTGAGCCCGTTTTCTCACTGGGAGGGTGGCATGCGACTCAGCCGAAGAGGCCTGGTCGCGCTGGGCCTGGTCGCGGCGTTAGGTGCGCTTCCGGCGTGCTCCAAGGACGCCAACGACTCGAACACGTCCGGCGGCAACAAGGTCGAGGTCTTCTCCTGGTGGACCGGCCCCGGCGAGCAAGAGGGCCTGGACGCCATGATCGCCGACTTCAAGAAGAACAACTCCGGCATCGAGTTCGTCAACGCCGCCGTCTCCGGTGGTGCCGGCACCAACGCGAAGGCCATCCTCGCCAACCGGCTGCAGGCCAACGACCCGCCGGACTCCTACCAGCGCCACGCCGGCCTGGAGTTGGCCGACGACATCAAGGCGGGCAAGGTCAGCGACCTGACCTACCTGTACGACCAGCAGGGTTGGAAGGACAAGCTCCCCAAGGGTCTGCTCGACGCCATCACCATCGACGGCAAGATCTACGCCGTGCCGGTGAACATCCACCGCGCCAACCTGCTGTGGTACCAGCCGAAGACGCTCCAGGCGGTGGGCATCGCGGCGCCGCCGAAGACGTGGAGCGAGTTCCTGACCCAGGCCGAGCAGATCAAGGCCAAGGGCAAGACCGCACTGTCGATCGGCCCTGGCTGGACCCAGAAGCACCTGCTGGAGACGGTCATCCTCGGCGAGCTGGGCCCCGACGCCTACACCGGCCTGTGGAACGGCAAGACCGACTGGAAGTCGGCGCAGGTCACCGCCGCGCTCGACACCTACAAGAAGGTGCTGTCCTACTCCGACATCGGCTCGGCGGCCGCCGACTGGCAGCCGGCGCTGGACAAGGTGCTCGACGGCAGCGCCGTCTACAACGTGATGGGCGACTGGGCCGCCGGCTACCTGGCCAACACCAAGAAGCTCGCGTTCTCCACCGACTTCAACGTGGTCGCCACGCCGGGTTCGGAGGGCGTCTACGACTTCCTGTCCGACTCGTTCACCCTCCCGGTCAACGCCAAGAACAAGGCGGCCGCCGAGAAGTGGCTGATCGAGTGCGGTTCGACCGCCGGTCAGGACGCGTTCAACCCGCAGAAGGGTTCGGTGCCGGCGCGTACCGACGCCGACAAGTCCAAGTACACGGACTACCTGGCCACCGCCATGAAGGAATGGCAGGACCCGAAGACCAGGATCGTCGGTTCGCTGGCGCACGGCGTGGTCGCCAACAACGCGGTCGGCACCGAGATCGACACCGCCCTCGGCCTGTTCATCCAGGACAAGGACTCGGGCAAGTTCGCCGCCGCGGTCGCCAAGGCGATCCAGGACAACAAGTAACCGCACCTGACCGAGGGGGTCGGCCGGCCGCGAGGCCGGCCGACCCCGCGGCAAGGAGACAACGATGCGACGCATCCGGTCCTGGGGACCAGGACTGTTGCTGGTCGCGCCCTCGCTGGTCGCGCTCGGCGTGTTCGTGTACGGCTTCCTCGGCTGGAACATTCGGGTGTCGCTCACCAGTTGGCGCGGCCTCACCCCGAAGTACGACAACGTCGGCACCCGCAACTACACCGCGCTCGCCGACGACCAGCGGTTCATGCAGGATGTCCGCAACATCCTGATCTTCACGCTGGTCTTCGTCGTCGGTTCACTGCTCCTCGGCTTCGTCATGGCGCTGCTGCTGGAGAAGGGGGTCCGCGGGGAGACGTTCTTCCGCAGCGTCTACCTGTTCCCGATGGCGATCTCGTTCATCGCCACCGCGATCATCTGGCGCTGGCTGCTCGACAACGGCAAGGGCGGGGCCACCGCCGGCCTCAACCGGCTCTTCGTCAACCTCGGCCTGGACTTCCTGCGCAGCGACTGGTACCGGTCGAACTCCGCCCTCGCGATCGCCGCGGTGGCGCTGCCGGCCGGGTGGGCCCTGAGCGGGTACGTCATGAGCCTGTTCCTCGCCGGTATGCGCGGCGTGCCCGAGGAGCTGCGCGAGGCGGCCCGGGTGGACGGCGCCAACGAGCCGCGGGTCTTCTGGCACGTGGTACGCCCGATGCTGCTGCCGGTGATGATGAGCGCGGTCGTGATCCTCGCCCACATCTCGCTGAAGACGTTCGACCTCTTCTACGCGCTCGACCTCAACAACATCAAGATCGATACCCCGGCGACGTACATGTGGTACACGACGTTCGCCGGTGGCTTCTACGCCCGCGGAGCCGCCATCGCGACGCTGCTGCTGCTGGGCGTGGCCCTGGTGATCGTTCCCTACATCTGGTACTCCGTGCGGTCGGAGCGTAAGAAGTGACGACAATCGAAACCACTCCGCCGCCGGCCGCGCCGGTCGCCGGCGACACCGGTGCCCGCGGCCACGGCCGGATCCGCTCGCGCTGGTCGCCGTACGTGACGTTCGGCCGGTACCTGGCGCTGTTCTTCCTCGCCTGCTTCTTCCTCCTGCCGGTGTACGCCCTGCTCGTGACCGCGTTGAAGAACCCGGCCGAAGTCAGCGTGGTGCGGATGTGGGACTGGCCGAGCGCGTTCTCGCTGGAGAACTTCCGGATCGTCTGGCCGAAACTGTCCGACGGCTTCGTCAACAGCCTCATGCTGGCGATCCCGGCGAGCGTGATCTCGTCGGTGCTCGGCGCCGCCAACGGCTTCGTGCTGTCCAAGTGGCGCTTCCCGGGCGCGGACTTCGTGTTCCCGCTGATCCTGTTCGGCATGTTCATCCCGTACCAGGCGATCATCATCCCGATGTTCCAGACCATGTCGAACGCCGGCCTGCAGGGCGGGCTCGACGGTCTGATCCTGGTCCACGTCATCTACGGCCTGCCGATCACCACGCTGATCTTCCGCAGCTACTTCGCCGGCATCTCCGACGAGCTGATCGAGGCCGCGAAGGTCGACGGTGCGGGCATGCTGCGCACCTTCTTCTTCGTGGCGCTGCCGATCGCGCCGCCGGCCTTCGCCGTATCGATCATCTGGCAGTTCACCTCCGCCTGGAACGACTTCCTGTTCGGGGTGCTGCTCACCAACAAGAGCTACTGGCCGATCACGGTGGCGCTCAACAACATCGCCGGCGGCCAGGCCGTCCCGTTCAACCAGGCGATGGCGAGTGCCCTGCTGGCCTGCCTGCCCACCTTGCTCGTCTACGTTCTGCTCGGTCGCTTCTTCATGCGTGGCCTGATGGCCGGCGCGCTCAAGGGCTGACCGGACTCACTTTTCGGGAGAACACCAGTGACCGAGACGACCGCGACCCCCAGCGTGGCCGAGCCGACGCGCCGCAAGGCGTCGGGTATCCGGCTGGAGCGGGTGGGCAAGCGCTACCGCGGCGGGGTGCAGGCGGTACGCGACGTCGACCTCACCATCGAGCCGGGCGAGTTCGTCGTCCTCGTCGGCCCGTCCGGCTGCGGGAAGTCGACCCTGCTGCGGATGATCGCCGGGCTGGAGGAGGTCACCTCCGGCCGCGTGCACATCGGCGACGCCGACGTCACCAACGAACTGCCCCAGCAGCGCGACGTCGCGATGGTGTTCCAGAGCTACGCGCTGTACCCGCGGATGACCGTACGCAAGAACATGGGCTTCGGCCTGCGCATGCGCGGCACCCGCTCCGACGAGCGTCGGCGCCGCGTCGACCGGGTGGCCGAGGACCTCGGTCTGGCGCACCTGCTCGACCGGCGCCCCGGCGCGCTGTCGGGCGGCCAGCGCCAGCGGGTGGCGATGGGCCGGGCGATCGTCCGGGAGCCGCAGGTCTTCCTCATGGACGAGCCGCTGTCCAACCTCGACGCCAAGCTGCGCGTGACGATGCGCTCCCAGCTGTCCCTGCTGCACCAGCGGCTCGGCGTCACCACGGTCTACGTCACCCACGACCAGATCGAGGCGATGACGCTGGGCCAGCGGGTGGCCGTGCTGCGCGACGGGGTGCTCCAGCAGTTCGACACCCCGCAGAACCTGTTCCGCAAGCCGGTCAACCTGTTCGTGGCGGCGTTCATCGGCTCGCCGTCGATGAACTTCGTGCGCGGCAGCGTCGGCGGCGGCCGGGTGCGCCTCGGTGAGGTCACCGCGCCGCTGCCGGCCGGTTCGCCGCTGGCCGGTGCGGAGCGGGAGGTCATCGTCGGGGTGCGGCCGACCGCGTTCGCGCCCGGCGAGAGCGCGGGCTGGGTGCCGATGACCATCACTCCGGCGGTGGTGGAGGAGCTCGGCGACGAACGCAACGTGATCTTCGAGCTGGACGCGCCCCGGGTGGACACCGAGGCGACCCGGGCCGCCCTGGACGCCCGCAGCGCCGACGACGCCCTGCTGCTGGCCGACGAGGAGCGGGCCCGGTTCACGGCGAAGCTGCCGGCCGGTACGGCGCTGCCGCTCGGCGTGCCCGTGACGGTGAGCTTCGACCCGGCCCGGCTGTACTTCTTCGACCCCGCGACCGGTCTGGCGCTGAGCTGACCGGGCGGCCATGAGGACGCCGGGCCGGCCCCGCACGGCCGCGAGGAAGCGGGGCCAAACCCCGGTGGCTGGGAGGAACCTGGGCCGATCCACCCGGTGGCTGTGAGGGAACTGTGTAGGAATGATCGGCCCCGGTGACGTCGGGCGGGGCACCGCTAGACTGGCCCGTCATGAACGCTTCCTCTGGGGATCCCGCGAGGCTTGTCGGCACCATCCGTGACCCGCGGGATCTGCGGGGACTGACCGAGGAGCAACTGGCCGTCCTCGCCGCCGAGATCCGCGACTTCCTCGTCGACAAGGTCTCGCGCACGGGTGGGCACCTCGGCCCGAACCTCGGCGTCGTCGAGCTCACCCTCGCGCTGCACCGCGTGTTCGACTCGCCCAAGGACCGGATCCTGTTCGACACCGGACACCAGGCGTACGTGCACAAGATCCTCACCGGCCGCCAGGACGGGTTCGACCTGCTCCGCCAGCGCGGCGGCCTGTCGGGCTACCCGAGCCGGGCCGAGAGCGAGCACGACCTGATCGAGAACTCGCACGCCTCCACCGCGCTGTCCTACGCCGACGGTCTGGCCAAGGCGTACGCGCTGCGCGGCGAGAACCGCCACGTCGTGGCGGTGGTCGGGGACGGCGCGCTGACCGGGGGCATGTGCTGGGAGGCGCTCAACAACATTGCCGCGGCGAAGAACCCACTGGTCATCGTCGTCAACGACAACGGCCGGTCGTACGCGCCGACGATCGGCGGCCTTGCCGACCACCTCGCGACGCTGCGGCTCAACCCCGGCTACGAGAAGATCCTCGACCTGGTCAAGGAGACGCTCGGGAACACCCCCGTGGTCGGGGGACCGCTCTACGAGCTGCTGCACGGCCTGAAGAAGGGCATGAAGGACGCCATCGCCCCGCAGGCGATGTTCGAGGACCTCGGCATCAAGTACGTCGGCCCGGTCGACGGGCACGACCTGGGTGCCGTGGAGTCGGCGCTGCGCCGGGCCAAGGCGTTCGGCGAGCCGGTGATCGTGCACGCGGTGACCCGGAAGGGGTACGGCTACCTGCCGGCCGAGAACGACGAGGCCGACTGCCTGCACGGGCCGGGGGCCTTCGACCCGGAGACCGGCAAGCTGCTCGCGCCCGCCTCGGTCAAGTGGACCGGCGTCTTCGCCGAGGAGCTGGTCGCGATCGCCGACGAGCGGGCCGACGTGGTCGGCGTCACCGCCGCCATGGCCGAGCCGACCGGCATCGCCAAGCTCATGCGCAAGTACCCGGAGCGGGCCTACGACGTGGGCATCGCCGAACAGCACGCCATCACGTCGGCCGCCGGCCTGGCCATCGGCGGCCTGCACCCGGTCGTCGCGGTGTACGCGACGTTCCTCAACCGGGCCTTCGACCAGGTCCTGCTCGACGTGGCCATGCACAAGCTGCCGGTCACCATCGTGCTCGACCGGGCCGGCATCACCGGCCCCGACGGGCCCAGCCACTACGGCATGTGGGACATGTCGGTCTTCGGGGTGGTCCCGGGCCTGCGCATCGCCGCGCCACGGGACGCCGCGACCCTGCGCGAGGAGCTGCGCGAGGCGGTCGCGATCGAGGACGGGCCGACGATCGTGCGGTTCCCCACCGGCAGCGTCGCCCCCGACCTGCCCGCCATCGACCGTATCGGCGGCGTGGACGTCCTGGCCCGCGCCGAGCGCCGGGACGTCCTGCTGGTCGCGGTCGGCTCGTTCGCCCACCTCGGTGTCGAGGTCGCCGCGCGGCTGACCGAGCAGGGGTACGGGGTGACCGTCGTCGACCCGCGCTGGGTCCGCCCGGTACCGGTCGAACTGGTCGGCCTGGCCCGCGAGCACCGGCTCGTCGTGACGCTGGAGGACGGTGTGCGCACCGGCGGCGTGGGCGACGCGGTCGCCAAGGCGCTGCGCGACGCCGACGTGTGGGTACCGCTGCGTGACCTCGGCGTGCCGCAGGACTGGCACCCGCACGGCACCCGCGCGCAGATCCTCGCGGCGCTGGGGCTGACCGCCCAGGACATCTCCCGCCAGGTGACCGAGTGGGTCAGCCGGTTGGAGGGCCCGGTGGCGTCCCGTCCCCGCGCGGTCTCCAACGGCCGCGTCGGCCGCTGACGCCGGCGCTCCGTCGGCCCCTGACGCCCGACCGGCGGCCCGGCCCCTGACGCCCGACCGGACCCGGCCCCTGACGCCGGGCCGGTCGCGTCGTGTCCCCTGCCGGCGCGCCGGCCGTCACGCACAATGGCGGCATGGGACAGCCCGCCGGTTCACCGACCGCCGAGCCGGTCATCGACCTGGGGGAGCTGACCGGCGAGGGCGCGCCGGAGGCGGCCGACGGGCCGGTCCGGCCACCGCGCCGGCTGGCGTTGGCGCTCGTGGCGGTTCTCGTCGTCGCCGGGCTGTTCGGCGACGACGCCCGGCTGCCGCTGCGCCCCGTGCTGACCACGCCGTTCACCCCGACGGACTTCGACCTCAGGGGCGATGTGCTGTACGTCTTCGACGGCTCGTACGCGCCCAACGAGGTCTCCGCGTACCGGCTGTGGGACGGGCGCCGGCTGTGGCGGGCACGGTCGCCGAAGACCACCACCTACACGACGGTACGGCAGGTCGGGGCGCGGACCCTGCTCATACCCGAATCCGGCTCGTGCGGAGCGGACGATCCGGTGTCGACCGTCGCGGTCGACACCGGATCCGGCCGGGAGGTGTGGCGCCACCCCGGCACCCCGCAGCCACCGGTCAGCGGTGGCGGGGTGGTCCTGATGAGCCGGCCGGCGGCGTCGGGCTGTGGCGCCGGCTCCAGGCCCGGCCGCGGGTACTGGGAGGCCGTCGACGCCGCCACCGGAGCGGTGATGTGGTCGACCGAGCTGGCGGCCGACGTCCGGGCACTCTTCGAGACCGGGGAGGACCGCGGTACCCGATGGGCCGCGCTCGTCGCGAACGACGGTACGGTCACCACCCGCGACCTGTTCACCGGTGCGGTCACCGGTCAGACCGTCCTGCCCGACCTGACCCTGCCGAACCCCCGCCCGACCCTGCCGGACCCGCCGACGGAGCCGGGGCCGTCGGGTGTGTCGGACGAGCCCGGTCCGGGCGTGCCGCCCGACGTCACGATCGCCGGCGACCATCTCCTCGTCGTCCGCCACCGACCGGTACGCACCGGCCGCGACGTCAACCCCACGGTGCTGGACATCTCCGCCTACGATCTCGTCACGCTCGCGCCCAGCTGGAGCGTCCGGGTCGACCTCGGGCTGTCGGGCCGGTCCGGCGGCTCCGGGTACCACGACCTGTCCGCCTGCGGACCGATGCTGTGCCTGCGCGGCCGGCAGTGGACGGTCTACCTCGACCCGGCCGACGGCGCCGAACGCTGGCGCAGCTCCCTGTCCCTGCTCACCACGGCCGGCGGGTGGGCGCTGCTGGCCGACCCGAGGGTGGGCACCGAGCAGAGCCCACCCGGTGCGCTGGCGGTACGGGACGTCCGTACCGGCCGGCTGCACGGCACGGTCCCCGGCTGGCGGGTCGTCACCATGGACGTCCGGCGCGGAGTGTCCCCGGCGCTCGGTGTCACCGCCGGCGACCGTACCTGGTTCGCCCGGCTCGACGTGCCCCGCCTGCGGGTCGTCACGGTCGGCGCGGTACCGGGCCGGTACGGCTCCTGCGTCGCCGAACCCCGGTACCTCGCCTGCCGCGGTACCGGCGGGTCGGTACTGGTCTGGCAGGTACCCGGGGGATAGACCGCTTCCTCTACGGTGGTCGCGTGCACGTCTCGGGTGAGTACGAACGGGTGTCGATCGATCTCGACCTCGTGGCGGAGTCCCCGCCGCCGGACGATGCGCCGCGGCCGCTGTGGACCCCGGCCCGCCGGCGGATGGCCGTCGCGGCCGCCGTCGTGGTGGCCGCCTGTGTCACCGCCGCCGACACCCCGTCCCGGTCCGCCGGCCTCGACCAGTCGGTGACGCTGTCGGTCGCCGGCACCCCGGTCGGCATCGCCGACGGCACCCTCTACGCCATGGATGGCGGCGGTGTCCTCTACACCATGACGGCGCCTGAAAACCGGCTCGACGCGTACTCCCTGCGGACCGGGCGGCGGTCGTGGAGCGTCACCGTCCCGGCCATCGGCAACCCGGCGCTGCGCACGGCCGGCCGGTACCTGCTGTTCACCGGGGACAGGCAGATGGGGTCCGTGGGCAGCGTCGGCTTCATCGGGTCGTGGACCGTCGCGGTCGACTCCCGTACCGGCGCCGTCGCCTGGCAGCGGGCCGGCGCGCCGTCCTGGGTGGCACCGGCCGGGGACCGGGTGGCGCTCTCGTCCTGGGTGCTGGTCGACGAGCAGGGCGAGGGCCGGCTCAGCGTGGCCGTCGTCGGCGTCGCGGACGGCGTACCGTCCGTGACGATCGCGGAGTCCGGCGACCACGACATGCTGGCGTGGTCGGGGTCGGCGCAGCGCGGGGCCGATCTGGCGACGGGCGTGTTCCGGCGTACCGGGCCGGACGGCGGGCAGCTCTTCGACTTCGCCAGCGGCCGCACCAGCCACCTCGACCTGCCGCTGCCGTCGACCCCGCCTCCGCCGCCGGAGCAGCGGGACGGGCCGGGACCGTACGGGGTATTCGAATCCCTGGTGTTCGACGGCGACCGGGTGGTCCAGACCGTCCAGTCGAGCGGGTACACCGTGCTGACCGGGTACGCCGGCAGCCCACCACGGCAGCGCTGGTCCGTGCCGGATCTGGGGTTCGCCGCGGGATGGCGGTGCGGTTCGCTGCTGTGCGGCAGTGGGCTCGACGACACCGCCGTCGCGCTCGACCCGGCCACCGGGGAGATCCGCTGGCGTACCACCGGCTACCTGCTGTGGCCGGCCGGCGGCCGCGTCATCTCGTCGCGGATCAGCACCGGTCCCGGCCGTACCATGGGCGTGACGGTGCTGGACCAGGCCAGCGGCCGGGAGCTGCTGGGGCAGGACGCGTGGCGCCCGGTCGCCTGGACTCCGGACGCACCACGGGTACCGGTCATCGCGTACAACGCCCGGGGAGTGTTCCTCGCCGTACTGGACGTCCCGCGGTTGATCACCTACCGCGTCGCCCGGCTGCCCGCCGCCGACAGCCTCGTCGCCGACTGTTGGGCCGGCACCACCCACGTCGCCTGCAGTATCAAAGCGGGCACTTTCCGTGTCTGGCGGTACTCCTCCTGACACCGGCGGAACGGCGGCACTAGCGTGGCTCACGCGAACTTCACGCCCGGCGCGCTGTGCTGGGCCGCGTGGGAGGAGACGGACCGGTGCGGGTACTCGTGGTCGAGGACGAGCGGAACCTCGCCGATGCGATCGCGCGTGGACTGCGCCGCGAGGGGATGGCGGTGGACGTCGCCTACGACGGGTCGGACGGGCACGAGATGGCGTTCGTCACCCGGTACGACGTCGTCGTGCTGGACCGGGACCTGCCCGGCATGCACGGCGACGAGATCTGCGCCGCGCTGGTCTCGGCGGGTGCTCTGACCCGGGTACTGATGCTGACGGCCAGCGGCAGCGTCGCCGACCGGGTCGAGGGCCTGCAACTGGGCGCCGACGACTACCTGCCCAAGCCGTTCGACTTCACCGAACTGGTGGCCCGGGTACGGGCGCTGGGGCGGCGGGCCACCCCGGCCACCCCGCCCGTCCTCTCCGTGGCCGACCTGATGCTCGACCAGGCCAGGCACGTGGTGACCCGCGGCGGCCGGACGCTCGACCTGACCCGCAAGGAGTTCGGCCTGCTCGAAGAGCTGCTCAAGGCCGACGGCGGGGTGGTGTCCAGCGAGGAGCTGCTGGAACGGGTCTGGGACGCCAACGCCGACCCGTTCACGACGACGGTACGGGTCACCATGCTGACCCTGCGCAAGAAGCTGGGGGAGCCGGCACTGATCGAGACCGTCGTCGGCGCCGGATACCGGATCCGGATCGACGAGGAGACCGGGTCATGACGGTGTACGACGCCAGGAATCCGCGCCGTCCGCGTCCGACGCTGCGGCTACGGCTGACCCTGCTGAACGGGATCCTGCTCATCGGCGCGGGGGCCGTGCTGGTCCTGCTGTCGTGGACCGTCGTCAGCTCCGCGCTGCACCCGTCCGACCAGCTCCGCGCCGGTACCCAGGTGCAGCTCGCCGACGGGCGTACCGTCGACGCCCGGGTCTGGCAGAACGAGCTGATGCACACGGCGGAGAAGGAACTGCTGCTCAAGGGCCTCGGCGCGTTGGTGGCCATCGGCAGCGCCGGGGTCATCGGGGCGTACCTGGTGGCGGGCCGGGCGCTGCGGCCGCTGCACGGGGTGACCGCCGCCGCGCGCCGGCTGTCCGGGGAGACGCTCGACCAGCGGATCTCCTACGACGGAGCCGACGACGAGGTGGCCGAACTGGCGGCCACGTTCGACGCCATGCTGGACCGGATCGGCACCGCGTTCGAGAGCCAGAAGCGCTTCGTCGCCAACGCGTCGCACGAGCTGCGTACCCCGCTGGCCGTCATGCGTACCGAGATCGACGTGACCCTCGCCGACCCCGACGCCGGGGTCGCCGACCTGCGCCGGATGGGTACGGTCGTCCGTGACGCCTCCATCCGGGCCAACGCGCTGGTGGAGTCGCTGCTGCTGCTGGCCCGTACCGAGGCGCAGGCCGGGCGCCGGCTGGCCCGCAAGGTACCCGCGGACCTGTCGGCCGGCGTGGCCGCGGCGCTGGCCTCGATGCGCCAGGAGGTGTCCCGGCTCAGCCTCGACGTGACGACCGACCTCGCCCCGGCGCCGGTGGTGGGCGATCCGGGGCTGCTCGAGCGGCTCGCCGGCAACCTCATCGAGAACGCGGTGCGCTACAACCACCTGGGCGGCCGGATCTGGGCGCGTACCTGGGCCGACTCCGCCCAGGCGTGGCTGGTCGTCGGCAACACCGGCTTCGAGGTGGAGCCCGCGGACGTACCGGGGCTGTTCGAACCGTTCCGGCGCGGTGGCCGGGAGCGTACCGGGGCCCGGGGGTCGGGGCTGGGGCTGTCCATCGTGCGGGCGGTGTGCGACGCGCACGGCGGTACGGTCTCCGCGGTCGCCCTCGACGGTGGGGGACTGGAGGTGACGGTACGCCTGCCGGCCGCCGCCACCACGCCGCTGCTGACCGGGACGGCGACCGTACCGTCGGCACCCGCGCCGTGATTTTTGTGGTGCTCCGGCCCCGCAGAGTCGCCACGATCACGGAAGGACGGGGCGGTGCGGCGGGGTCAGGCGGCCACGGCCTGGCGCTTGGCCTGTTGTAGCCGTTGGGTGGTGATGCCCAGCTCGGCGGCGATGGCCGCCTGGGTCAGCCGCGGCCGGTCGGCCTTCATCTGCTCGACCAGCTTGACCAGCTCAGCCGGTGACAGGTCGCGGCCGATGACGTCCGGTCCGTCAGCCTCGCCCGTGTCAGCGGAGGTGGTCCCCGCCGGGACGGCTTTCGTCGAGGCCCGCTTGCGTGGTACGGCCTTGGTCGGGGTGACCTTGGCCGGGGCGGCCTTCGCGGCGGCGGGGGCTGCTTTCGCGGCGCGCGACTGGCCGGCCCGGCGTGCTGCCGGTCGTTCGGTTCGGGCGCCGTCCGGAATGACGGTGGCGCCGCCCGGAATGACGGTGGCGCCGTCCGGAATGACGGTGGCGCCGTCCGGAATGACGGTGGCGCCGTCTGGAATGACGGTGGCGCCTTGGACTGCGGCGCCCTCGGCCATTGTTGACTCCTCGGCCACCGTCGACTCCTCGGCCACTGTCGACTCCTCGGCCCGGATCCGGCCGGCCAGCTCGACCAGGCTGACGCTCGCGACGATGACGAGTCCGTCCACCGACAGCGGGAGCAGGTACGGCGACGGGCCGGTCTCGCCGTAGCGTGCCGCGACGCCGACCATGTGCCAGTACGACACCCAGGCGGCGATCCCGGCGATCGTGGCGGTCGCCGCCAGGCGTACCGCGGCAAGGGAGCGCCGGTGCACCGGTACCCGCGAGATCAGCTCGACCGTGAGCAGCAGGGCCAGCGGTGGCCAGGCCGCGATGACCTGGCTGACCGGGTTGGACCGGGCGTGCAGGATGTTCGCCGCGACCGAGGCGGCCACGCCCAGCGTGAGCGTGGCGCGGACGGCCCAGCGGACGCGACGCAGCTGTGGCAGGGGCATCCGTCGTGGCAGGGGCATCCGTCCATCTTGGTGAACGGCCGCCGATTCGCCAGCCCTTCCCGGCGTGTCGAGGTGTGACATGGCCCAGATGTAGAAGAAGGGGCGCTCGTCTACACAAGATCGTGTAGACGAGCGCCCCTCTCGCCGTGATCAGCGACCCTCTCGCCGTGATCGTGGAGGATTTTCCGTGTAGGAGCACGGAAAATCCTCCGTGATCATGAAAGTGGCGCCGTCAGGCGGGCAGGCTCGCCACGCCCTTCGGCAGGAACCGCTTGCCGGTGACCCGCTCGGCGGTGCCGGTCCGGTCCAGGTACGGCGTGACGCCGCCCAGGTGGAACGGCCAGCCCGCGCCGAGGATCATGCACAGGTCGATGTCCTGCGGCTCCGCCACGACGCCCTCGTCGAGCATGAGGCGGATCTCCTGGGCGAGCGCCTCCAGGGCGCGGGTGCGGACCTCCTCGGCGGTCAGCGGGGAGTCGCCGACCTGGAGCAGCGCGGCGACCTCGGGGTCGATCTCGCCGTCCTTCGTGAGGAAGCCCGGCTTGCCGGCCTCGACGATGCGGGCCAGGTTGGCGCTGACGCCGTACCGGTCGGGGAACGCGGCGTGCATCGTCTCGGCCACGTGGTGCGCCACGGCCGGCCCGACGAGCTGCAGCAGCGCCAGCGGCCGCATCGGCAGGCCGAGCGGGTCGATCGCGGCGTTGGCGACCTCCAGCGGGGTACCGGCGTCGACCGCGGCGAAGATCTCACCCAGGAACCGGGTGAGCAGCCGGTTGACCACGAACGCCGGGGCGTCCTTCACCAGTACGCAGGACTTCT
Source organism: Planosporangium spinosum (assembly GCF_049999945.1). NCBI lineage: Bacteria > Bacillati > Actinomycetota > Actinomycetes > Micromonosporales > Micromonosporaceae > Planosporangium > Planosporangium spinosum. Next base: position 333,733 of record NZ_JBLYUB010000004.1, read on the forward strand.
TCAGCTTCTTGCCCACCGCGAACGCGGTGGCCAGGGTCGCGTCGTCGGTCTTCTCCGCCTTGATGATCTCCAGCAGCGGCATCATCGCGACCGGGTTGAAGAAGTGGAAGCCGACGACCCGCTCGGGGTGCTCCAGGTCGGCCGCCATCTCGGTCACCGACAGCGACGAGGTGTTGGTCGCCAGCACCGCCTCGGGCTTGACGATCTTCTCGAGTTCCGCCCAGACCTGCTTCTTGACGCCCAGGTCCTCGAAGACGGCCTCGATGACGAAGTCGGCGTCGGCGAACGCGCCCTTGTCGACCGAGCCGCTGACCAGCCCCTTGATCTTGGCGGCCTTGCCGGCGTCCATGCGACCCTTCGACACCTGCTTGTCGACCTCGGCGTGGACGTACCCGACGCCCTTGTCGACCCGGGCCTGGTCGAGGTCGGTCAGCACGACCGGCACCTCCAGGCGGCGGGCGAACAGCAGCGCGAGCTGGCTGGCCATCAGTCCGGCGCCGACGATACCCACCTTGGTGACGTCGCGGGCCAGGCTCTTGTCCGGCGCGCCGGCCGGCCGCTTGGCCCGCCGCTGCACCAGATCGAACGAGTACAGGCCGCTGCGCAGCTCCTCGCTGAACACCAGGTCGGCCAGGGCCTCGTCCTCGGCGGCGATGCCGGTGGAGAACGGGGCGTCCTTGGCCAGGCCCAGCAGCTCCAGGGCCTTGTACGCGGCGCGGTGCGCGCCGTGCAGCCGCTCGTCGAGCTGCTGCTTGGCGAAGAACAGCACGCCGTCCCACATGTCCCGGTCGACCTCGGGGCGCTGCACGGTGATGTCACCGCGAACGACGCCGGCCGCCCACTCCAGGGACCGCTCCAGGAAGTCGGCCGCCTCGAACAGCTCGTCGGCGATGCCCATCTCGCGCGCCTGCTTGGGCTTGAGCATCTTGTTCATCATCAGCGGGTTGGAGATGATCACCGTTGCCGCGTTGACGATGCCGATGAGGTTGGGCAGCAGCTGCGTGCCGCCCCACCCGGGTACCAGGCCGAGCGAGACCTCGGGCAGGGCGAGGGCTGCCGCGCCCGTCGACAGGGTCCGGTAGTGGCAGTGCAGGGCCAGCTCCAGGCCACCACCCATGGCCGCGCCGTTGACGAACGCGAACGTCGGGATCTGGGAGTCCTTGAGCCGCTTGAACACCCGGTGGCCGAGCCGGCCGGTCTCCAGGGCGTCGGAGCGCGAGCGGGCCTGCGGGATGACGGTGATGTCGGCGCCGACGCAGAAGATGTACGGCTTGCCGGTGACGGCGATGAAGCGCGGGTTGCGCTCCAGCGCGGTGTCGATCGCGGCGTCGAGGCTGGCCAGGCCGCCCGGGCCGAACGTGTTGGGCTTGGTGTGGTCGTGACCGTTGTCGAGCGTGATGAGCGCGGCCTCACCGTCCAGCCCGGGGACGGAGATGAAGCGTACGAACGCCTTGGTGACGACCTCGTTGATGACTGGCTGCGTCACTTGTTTCCCTCCCAGGCGGGGTTCTCCCAGATCACGGTGCCGCCCATGCCGATGCCGATACACATGGCGGTCAGGCCGTACCGCACGTCGGGGCGCTCGGCGAACTGCCGCGACAACTGCGTCATGAGCCGGATGCCGGAGGACGCGAGCGGGTGGCCGATGGCGATCGCGCCGCCCCAGGGGTTGACCCGCGGGTCGTCGTCGGCGATGCCGAAGTGGTCCAGGAACGCGAGCACCTGGACGGCGAACGCCTCGTTCAGCTCGAACAGGCCGATGTCGTCGATGGTGAGTCCGGCGATCTTCAGGGCCTTCTCGGTCGACGGGACCGGGCCGTACCCCATGATCTCCGGCTCGACGCCGACGAAGCCGTAGCTGACCAGTCGCATGCCGACCGGCAGACCCAACTCGCGGGCCACGTCCTCGGCCGCGATGATCGCGGCGGTGGCGCCGTCGTTGAGGCCGGCGGCGTTACCGGCGGTGACCCGGCCGTGCGGGCGGAACGGCGTCTTCAGCGTGGCGAGCTTCTCCATGCTGGTCTCGCGCGGCGCCTCGTCGATGGTGGCCAGTCCCCAGCCGGCCTCCGGGTCGCGGACGGCGACCGGGACCAGGTCGGGCTGGAGCTTGCCGTTGGCGTACGCCTTGGCGGTCTTCTGCTGCGACGCCAGCGCGAACGCGTCCACGCGCTGTTTGGTGATCTCTGGCAGGCGGTCGTGCAGGTTCTCCGCGGTGGAGCCCATGACGAGCGCGGACGGGTCGACCAGCTTCTCGGCGATGATGCGCGGGTTGGGGTCGACGCCCTCGCCCATCGGGTGGCGGCCCATGTGCTCGACGCCGCCGGCGATGGCGATGTCCAGCGCGCCCATGGCGATGCTCGACGAGACCGTGGTCACCGCGGTCATCGCGCCGGCGCACATGCGGTCGATGGAGTAGCCGGGAGTGGTCTTGGGCAGACCGGCCAGCAGGGCGGCGACGCGGCCGAGGGTCAGGCCCTGGTCACCGATCTGGGTGGTCGCGGCGATCGCGACCTCCTCGACGCGCTCGGGCGGCAACTGCGGGTTGCGCCGCAGCAGCTCACGAATGCAGCGGATGACGAGGTCATCGGCGCGGGTGTTCGCGTACATCCCTCCGGCCTTGCCGAAAGGGGTGCGCACACCGTCGACGAAGACGACGTCGCGGACGGTACGGGGCACGGAGAGCCTCCTTGCGGGCGGTCTTTTCCGCGTATGTTACTCGTCAGTAGCTCATCGGTAGAGCCCGGCCCTTGTGGCCCGACCCACACCCTCAATTTTCCGTCACATCGGCCCCGCGTCGAATTTCCGTCACTCCGGTCTTCGTGTCGTACCGCGGCATGGCCTACAGATCTGGACGATCACCCGCGAAAGTGACGCGGCCTCCCGCCGGTTCACCTCCAGGTCACGCGCCGTTCTGGCGGTCCCCGCACTCCGGCCGGCGCCGGGCGCCGGCCGCGTGTTTACACGACAGTGGCTGGAGTGCGGCGTCGATACGATTACCGCCGCCAATATCTGGTGCGGTCGCGGACGGGATCTCCGTGGCCGGTACGCGCGTCCGGGCTACCGGCGCCGAGCGGGGAGGAATCACATGTCGGTTGAGGCCAGTACGGGGCCACGCGGCAGAGCGTGGTGGTCGAGACGAACCTGGGTGGTCGCCGCCGTGGCCGTCGGCATCGGGGCGATGCCGTTGGCCAAGAAGGCCATGGCCAATGACGTGCCACAGCTCGTCAAGGCGACGTCGCCCATCACCTTCGACGTCGAGAAGACAGTCGAGATCAGTTGTCCGCGGGGGACCACCGCGGTGGGCGTGTCGGCGACCGTGCGCGGCCTCGACGGTGTGACCATCACGCGGATGTGGCCGGAGGGGCAGCACGCATACGCCCGGGCGTCAGCCACGCGTGCTGTGACCGCCAAGTGGTCCCTGGACGCCCAGGCGATCTGTGTGCACAAGACGTCTGACATCGAGTACGTCTCCGCGTCGCGCGGTGCGCCGGCGGTGACCGTGCCGACGGCGACCTGGTGCAGCGGTGGCAAGGAGCTCATCGGCCTGGGCTGGGCCGCTGACCGCGGTCTTCGTGTCTGGGAAGCGCGCCCGATCGGCTCCGGCGGCGGTTGGGGTTATCCGGGTACGGGTGGCTATCCGGGTACGGGTGGCTATCCGGGTACGGGTGGCTATCCGGGTACGGGTGGCTATCCGGGTACGGGTGGCTATCCGGGTACGGGTGGCTATCCGGGTACGGGTGGCTACCCGGGTACGGGTGGCTACCCGGGTACGGGTGGTTACCCGGGTACGGGTGGTTACCCGGGTACGGGTGGTTACCCGGGTACGGGCGGCTATCCGGGTACGGGTGGTTACCCGACCGGCACCGGAGGCAACGTGCTCACGCCGTATGTCGTCGGCGTCGAGACCGCCGCGGCGGCCGAGCCGAACGCCCCGGCGGGGGCACGCCTCGCCACGATGGCGGTGTGCGCCACGCCGGGTCACTTCGCCCGGACCGAGTACGCGGGCCTAGGCGCTTCGCCGGGCTCCACGACGGTGACCACCAAGTGTTACTCGCCGTACCAGCATGTCACCGCGGTGGGCTTCGCCGTCCATGACGCCGCGGGATTCCCTGGTGAACTGCGCAGCCTGAAGGTGGATGACGACCTCACGACGGGTCGTTCGGTCATCACGATGGCCCAGCCCGACGCGACGTTGAGTGAGCTGTTCCTGCTGTGCACGTACTGATCCGCGGTACCGGCCCGGTCGCCTGACGACAGGCTCGGTCGACTGACAACCGGCCGGATCGGGTACCGTCGCCCGCTCGGGCGCCACGGGATCCGATCCGGCCGTGTCGCATATGGGGGAAACGAGCATGGAACCGCCGCAGCCGGTAGCCGCCAGGGACCTGTCACCGGCCGGAGCCGATGGGCCGGGCCACAGCCGTACGGCCGTCGCCCGGCCGGAGCACCGGCGCTGGCTGGTCGCGACGGTCGTCGTCGGGTACCTGTTGCACCTGGGGTGGCGACTGTGGCTCGCGCGCGCCGTCGTCGCTCCCGTCGGACACCCCGACGAGGACGGCTACCTGCTCGCGGCCCGCGCGCTGGCCGGTGGGCCGGGTGGGTACTCCACCGAGAACGGCCCGTTCCGGCGGGTCGGCTATCCCCTTCTGCTGTCGCCCGTCTACTGGTGGGGCGACGACGCCTTCGCGGTCTTCCATCGCGCTCAGGTGGTGGGTGCGGTGGCCGGCGCACTGGTGTTCCCCCTGTCCGCGATGTTCGCCCGGCGCGTGCTGGGCCTGTCGGCGTGGTGGGCGGTCGGTGCGGCGTTCGCCGCTACCGCCCTGCCGGCGGCGGCCTACTACTCCTCGATGGCGATGACCGACGCCGTGCTGCCGGCGGGGTGTCTGCTGTGGCTGCTCCTCACGCACGGCTGGATGGCCGCCACCTCCGACCGGTACCGGCGGGCGTGCGCGGTGGGCGGGGGCGCGGCCGCCGGCTTCGCGTACACCCTCCACGTCCGCGGCATGATGATCGTCGCGGTGCACCTCGTCCTCGTCGTGACGCTGCTGGTCACCCGCCGCGCCCGGCTCACCGCGGCGGTCGGCTCCATCGCGGCGGCGACAGCCGTCGGCGCTCTCGACCCGCTGCTCAAACTCGTGCTCGGCGACGCGGTCGAGCTCATCGGCGCCAACCCGGGCGGGCAGCTGCCCACCGCGGTCAGCGTCGGCTGGGGGATCGCCCTCGTCCTGCTGCGCGCGGTCGGGCAGTTGTGGTACCTGGGCGTGGCCACGCTCGGGCTGGGTGCGCTGGGCATCGTCGCCACCATCGGGCGGTTCCGACACCGGCCGGCGGACCGGGCGGAGCGCGCCGGCATGCTCGTCACCGCGGCGGTGCTCGCGGTTACCGTACTGGTCGCGCTGGGCAGTGCGGCGTCCCTGCCGTTCGGGGAGCGCCGCGTCACCTACTTCGCCTACCCGCGGTACCTCCACTTCCTGTTCCCCGTCTGGTTCCTGATCGGCTTCGCGGCGATGCGCGCCAGTGGTCTGCGGCGGCGACTGACGCTCGCGGGTACGGCTGCGGGTGCGTTGGCGGCGACCGCCGCCGTGGTGGGTTGGCGGACCGCCCAGGCGGCCGGCTATGCGTTCGCCCCTTTCGACGCGCCCGAGACGACGCTGCTGTCCTGGCAGTGGGTGCGGTTCCCGGTGCTCGTACCGACGGCGGTCGCGCTGGGACTGTTCGGCCTGGCCGTGCTGGCGCAGGTCCGGCCGGCGGCCGCCGCGGCGGTGCTGGTCGCCGTGACGGTCCTGGGCGGGGCCGGGATGGAGGTGATCCAGCGGCGGGTCGTCACGCCGATGGTCGCTCCGCAGTACGCGCCCGGCACGCCACGGCTGGTCCGCGACGTGCGTCTCGGGCCGGGGGACACCGTGGCGGAGGCGTGGCAGGTCCCGTTCCCGTACCTGTTCAACCACATGCGCGAGGTGTCCTGGCAGCGGCTGACGTTCTTCGACGCCGGAGCGGCGCCACCACCGCCGGAGGCGAACGTGGTCATCGCACCCTGGGCGCCCGAAGGGCGGGGACCGTCCTGGGACGGTTCGTCACTGGGCATGCGGCTCGTCGCCGTCGCACCGTGGCAGGGCTGGGCAGTCTGGCGGCGGGAAGCCGTCGGGTCACCGCCGCCCGCGGCACCACGGTAGGCCGGGCCGCATCGGCCCCGGCGGGCGCGCCAGCGGCCGCACCCGACGCGGCCGCACCCGGCGATGCGGCCTTGCCTGGCGTTGCGGCCTCACCCGATGGTCCGGCCGCACCCGGCGCTGGCGCCGGCCGGCCGGACCCGGATCTAGCTCGGTGAGCCGCGCAGGGCCTCGGTCAGCCCCGGCGCGGTGAGGTCGATCTGCCAGGCCCGGGCGCCCAGCCCGGCCAGCACCTCCCGGACCGTCTCCTCGTCGACCGGGTCCGGTGGCGTCCAGGCCAGCCGGCGTACCGAGTCCGGCGTGATCAGGTTCTCCGGGGGCAGCCGGTGGGCCGCGGCGATGCCGTTGACCAGCTCGCGGCAGCGGGCCAGTCGGGTGGCGGCGGCCGGGTCGCGCTCGGCCCACCGGTGCGGCGGGGGAGGGCCCTCCGCCGGCAGCGTGACCGGCAGTTCGTCGTCGCGCAGCGCGCGGGCGTCGCTGAGCGCGTCGAGCCAGGTACCGGCCAGCCGGCGGATCGACCGGCCACCGAAGCCCGGCAGCGCGGTGAGGGCGCGGTCGTCCTTCGGGTCCGCCTCGGCGGCGGCGACGATCGCGGAGTCGGGCAGTACCCGGCCCGGCGTGGTGTCCCGGCGGGCCGCGATCGCGTCCCGCGCGTACCACAGGGCGCGCACCCGCGACAGGGCCCGCGCCCCGCGTACCCGGTGGATGCCCGAGGTGCGCCGCCACGGGTCGGGGCGGGGGCGCGGTGGTAGCGCGGCGTTCGCCACCAGCGCGGCGAACTCCTCGGCAGCCCACTGCGACTTGCCCTGCCGGTCCAGCTCCTCGGCGAGCGCGTTGCGCAGGTCGACCAGCAGTTCCACGTCGAGTGCCGCGTAGCTCAGCCAGGAGGCGGGCAGTGGCCGGGTCGACCAGTCGGCGGCGGAGTGGTGCTTCTCCAGGGCGTACCCGAGCAGTGACTCGGTCAGCGCGGCCAGGCCGACCCGCTCGAAGCCGGCCAGCCGGGCGGCGAGCTCGGTGTCGAACAGGCGTAGCGGGTGCAGGCCCAGCTCGGCCAGGCAGGGCAGGTCCTGGCTCGCCGCGTGCAGGACCCACTCCGCGTCGACGATCGCCTCGTTGAGCATGGTCAGGTCGGACAGCGGGACCGGGTCGATCAGGACCGTGCCGGCGCCCTCCCGGCGCAGCTGGACCAGGTAGGCACGGTGGGAGTACCGGTAGCCCGAGGCGCGCTCGGCGTCCACCGCGACCGGTCCGGTGCCGGCCGCGAACCGCCGGGCCACGTCCGCCAGCTCGTCCGGAGTGGTCACAGGGGAGGGTGTGCCGTCACGGGGTGCGGTCAGCAGGACTGCGTCGCGAGTCGCCGGGGCTCCGCCGCCCTGCGTCGGTCCGTCCGCGTCCCGACGGCGTTGGGGGGCTTCGTCGGTCACGACGCCTACCGTACGGTGCGGGCGTTGCTGACTTGTGCAGCCGGGTCGGCGCGTCGGGGTTGCGGAGGGCTGTCAGGGCGGCTTACGCCCGCGCGGCCGGCAGCGGCCGGGGTTCCGGCAGCGCGGTGACGCCCGGCGGCGGCAGCCCCGCCGTCAGTGCCAGGAGTGCGCACCAGCCTTCGAGGTGGGCGGCCAGGTCCTCGTCGAGTGGGGTCCAGGACGCGCGGATCTCGACGTCGGCCGAGCCCGGCGTGCCGGCGAGGGCACCGAACCGGGTCGACAGGGTCTGCGTCACGGTGCCGCCGATCGCGGTGTACGCGGCACCGTTGGCCTCCAGCGAGTCCACCAGCCAGCTCCACCCGACGCCGGGCAGCAGCGGGTCGGCGGCCAGTTCGGGCTCGAGCTCCGCGGTCACGTAGGTGACGAGTCGCATCGTGCCTTCCCACGACTCGTGTCCGGCGGGGTCGTGCAGCAGGATGAGTCGTCCCGTCGCCACCTCGTCGCCGTCGCGCAGCACGGTACCGCTCATCGCGTACCCGAACGGCGCGAGTCGCTTCGGCGCGGGCACCTCCTCGAGGAGGATCTCCGGCCGGTGCTGCCCGCCGCGCAGGCGGGTGACGGCGCGGGTGAACGCATCCGGGGGGACGGTCGAGGGCGCCATGACCGAAGCGTAGGCCCGTGAACACCGTCAAGCGGGGGCGCCGCGCCGGAAGTTCTGCGCCGCTTGCGTCACCGGCCGTCGTTGATGTCCCATTTGCCGATTACTGACTGTTCTTGAATCTGTGCGATGAGTACGGATCGGGCCCGGTCGGGGGACAGCCGGCGCGCCCCGTGCCCGTCACCGGTGCGCAGCCCCGACGGCCGTGCCGGTTCGCCGTGCCGGTGTTCCCTGGAGCCTGGGCCGGTGTTCCCTGGTGGCCGTGCCGCCCGCCGCGCATGGCACGATTACCTGCGATGAGCCCATCTCCGCAGCACCCCGCCGTCGCCGACTCGCCCTTCCTGCGCGCCTGCCGCCGCGAACCCGTGCCGTACACGCCGGTCTGGTTCATGCGCCAGGCCGGACGCTCCCTGCCCGAGTACCGGGAGGTGCGCGCCGGTATCGGCATGCTCGAGTCGTGCCGGCGCCCGGACCTCGTCTGCGAGATCACCCTCCAGCCGGTACGCCGGCACGGGGTCGACGCCGCCATCCTGTTCAGCGACATCGTGGTACCGCTGGCCGCCGCCGGGGTGGATCTCGACATCGTGCCCGGCACCGGGCCCGTCGTGGCCAAGCCGGTAGCCACCCTCGCCGACGTCGAGGCGATCCCGCCGCTGGCGCCCGAGCAGGTCGACTACGTGACCGAGGCGATCGGACTGCTGCGCCCGGAATTGGGCGCCACGCCGCTCATCGGGTTCGCCGGTGCGCCCTTCACGCTGGCCAGCTACCTCGTCGAGGGCGGGCCGTCGCGCACCCACGCCAAGACCAAGGCGCTCATGTACGGCGCCCCGGACGTCTGGCACGCGCTGTGCGGGCGGCTGGCCGAGATCACGCTGTCGTTCCTGCGGGCGCAGGTCGACGCGGGCGTCGCGGCCGTGCAGCTCTTCGACTCCTGGGCCGGTGCGCTGTCGGAGGCCGACTACCGCCGGTTCGTCCTGCCCCACTCGACGACCGTCCTCGCCGGCGTCGCCGACGTGCCGCGGATCCACTTCGGTGTCGGTACGGCGGAGCTGCTCACCGCCATGGGGGAGGCCGGCGCCGACGTGGTCGGCGTGGACTGGCGTACCCCGCTCGACGTGGCCACCCGGCGGATCGGCGTGGACAAGGCGGTGCAGGGCAACCTGGACCCGTGCGTCCTGTTCGCCCCGCCGGACGTGGTCGAGGCCGAAGTGCGCCGGGTGCTCGCCGAGGGCCGGGCGGCCCCGGGGCACGTGTTCAACCTCGGGCACGGGGTGCTGCCGGAGACCGACCCCGACGCGCTGACCCGCGTCGTCGGCCTCGTCCACGAACTCTCTTCCTGACGACCGTGGACAGCTGGGCCGCCCATAGCTCCCACACGTGTCCAAGGACGCGGGAGAGGGCGGTCACCTTACGGGCACCCCGGCGGTAGTGGCCGACGACCGGCGCGCTTCGATGGGTACATGCGCATCGTGGTTGTCGGTGGCGGCATCAGCGGGTTGGCCGCCGCGCACCGGCTGGTCGAGCGGGGCGCCGAGGTGGTGCTCGTGGAGCAGGCCGACCGGCTCGGCGGGAAGCTGCACACCGGCGAGATCGCCGGGGAGCCGGTCGAGCTGGGCGCCGAGGCGTTCGCGCTGCGTGACCCGGAGGGCAACCCGAGCGGCGCGGTCGACCTGGTGAACGCGGTCGGCCTGGCCGACTCGCTGGTGTACCCGACGATCGGGCGGGCGGCGCTCGCGGTGGCCGGCCGGCTGCGACCGATGCCGGCCGGCACGCTGATGGGGGTACCCGGAGACCCGGCCGCCCTGGACGGGGTGGCCGCCGCCGACCCGGAACGCGACCGCGACGAGGGGCGGCCGCTGCTCGGCGCCGGGGCGGACGTCGCGGTCGGCGCGCTGGTCCGGGAGCGGCTCGGCGACGAGGTGGCCGACCGGCTGGTCGACCCGATGCTCGGCGGGGTGTACGCCGGCCGGGCCGACGGCCTGTCGCTGGCCACCACGATGCCGGCGCTGGCCGCCACCGCCCGGCGTGAGCACACGCTGACCGGCGCGGTCCGGGCGGCCCTCGTCGCGCGCCCGGCGAGCACCGGCCCGGTCTTCGGCACGCTCATCGGGGGAGTGGGCCGGCTGGTGTCGGCGGTCGCCGACCGGCTGGGCGCGGCGGACGTCCGGATGGGCCTGCCGGTCCGGGAGATCACCCGCGACGGTACCGGCTGGCGGGTGACCGTGGGCTCGACCCGCGAGCCGGAGTCGATCGGGGCCGACGCGGTCGTGCTGGCGACCCCGGCGGCGCCCGCCGCCCGGCTGCTGGCCGACGTCGCCCCGGACGCGGGCGCGCTGGTCGGTGTGCTCGACTACGCCAGCGTCGCGCTGGTCACCCTCGCGCTGCCGGAAACCGACCTGCCCGAACTGTCGGGCCTGCTGGTGCCGGCGACCGAAGGGTACGCGGTCAAGGCCGCCACGTTCTTCGACCGCAAGTGGGCGCACCTGCGCCGGCCCGGCCTGACGCTGGTCCGCACGTCGCTGGGGCGTTACGGCGACGAGCGGGTGCTCCAGCGCGACGACGCCGACCTGGCCGCGCTCGCCCACGCCGAGCTGGGCACGCTGCTGGGCCGACCGCTGCCGGCGCCGGTCGGGGCACGGGTGCAGCGCTGGGGCGGCGCGCTGCCGCAGTACACCCCGGGCCACCTCGACCGGGTGGCCGCCGTACGCGCCGGCCTGCCCGCGACGGTCGCCGTCGCCGGCGCCGCCTACGACGGCGTGGGCATCCCGGCCTGCATCCGGTCCGGCCAGGTGGCCGCCGACCGGGTTCTGGAAGGATTGAGCGCATGACCGAGTCCCAGACCACCGAGTCCCAGACCAACGCCGCTCGCATCCGGGAGCTGAACGCCACCATCCGGTACACGATGTGGTCGGTGTTCCGGGTCGCCGACCCGCTCGGCCCGTCCGTGCGCAGCGAGGTTGCCGCCGAGGTCGACGCCCTGTTCGGCCAGCTCGCCGGCAAGGACGTGGTGGTCCGTGGCACCTACGACGTCTCCGGGCTGCGCGCCGACGCCGACCTGATGGTGTGGTGGCACTCGTCGACGCCGGAGGCGCTCCAGGAGGCGTACGGGCTGCTCCGGCGTACCGCCCTGGGCCACCACCTGGCGCCGGTGTGGTCGCAGATGGCGCTGCACCGCCCGGCCGAGTTCAACAAGAGCCACCTGCCGGCGTTCCTCGCCGACGAGCGGCCCCGCGAGTACCTCTGCGTCTACCCGTTCGTGCGCTCCTACGAGTGGTACCTGCTCCCCGACGAGGAGCGGCGCGCCCTGCTGGCCGAGCACGGGCAGATGGCGCGCGGCTACCCGGACGTCCGGGCCAACACGGTCGCGTCGTTCGCGCTCGGCGACTACGAGTGGATGCTGGCGTTCGAGGCCGACGACCTGTACCGGATCGTCGACCTGATGCGTGACCTGCGCGCCTCGGGTGCTCGCCGGCACGTCCGCCTCGAGGTGCCGTTCTACACCGGCCGGCGCCGCTCGGTCGGTGACATCGTGGCGGCCCTGCCCTAGCCGTTTCGCGGCCTCAGCTTGTCGCGCCCGCCCCGCTTGTCCGCGGGGCGGTGCGGCGCATCGGGACGTGCGGGATGCCGTCCTCCACGAACTCCGCCCCACTGACCTCGAAGCCGAACCCGGCGTAGAAGCCGACCAGGTACGACTGGGCGTCCAGGACGCACGGCCGGTCGCCGACCAGGTCGAGCGCCGCCGCCACCGTACGCGCCGCCAGGCCCTTGCCGCGGTGGGCGCGGTCCGTGCAGACCCGCCCGATCCGCGCGGCGTCCGGGTCGGCCAGGATCCGCAGGTACGAAGCGGCCGTCCCGTCGTGGTCGACCCACAGGTGGACCGTGCCGGGTTCGAGGTCCCGGCCGTCCACGTCCGGGTACGGGCACTTCTGCTCGACCACGAACACGTCGACCCGCAGCCGGAGCAGGGCGTACAGCGTGGCGGCGTCGAGTTCGGCGAAGCGCGCGGTCCGGAGGATCATCCACCCAACCTACTGAGCGCCGCCGCGCCGGTCAGGTCGCGGGTACGGCGGATCGGCGAGGCGACCAGCCACCCGGCCGACAGCAGGGTGCCCACCGCGCCGATCCACAGCGCCGCGCGCAGCCCGACCGCGCTGCCCAGCGCGCCGGCGAGCAGGCCACCCAGCGGAAGGGTGCCCCAGACGAAGAACCGCATCGTGGCGTTCATCCGGCCGAGCAGGTGATCGGGGCACAGGTCCTGGCGGACGCTGATCGACACGACGTTGAACACGACCACGCATAACGACGAGACCGCGCCGCCGACGGCGTAACACGCCAGCCGCGGCCCGGCCGCCGTCAGCGGCACCAGCAGCAGGCACGCGTAGCCGATCAGGGGCGCGCCGAGGAGTACCCGGGCCGACCCGAAGCGACGGGCCAACGGCGCGGCGGCGACGGCCCCGAGGACGGTCCCGACGCCGGTGAGGCTGAACAGCGCGCCGATGGCGGCCGGCGACAGGCGCACGTCCCGGACCAGAAACACCACCTCGAGCGCCCGCACCTGGGACAGGAACAGCACCGACGAGGCGCCGTGCAGCGCCATGGCGCGCAGCACGGGGTGGCCGAGCACGACCCGGAGACCGTCGGCGATCTCGCCGCCCAGGGCGCGCCGCCGGGTGGCCGGCGGGATCGGTTCCCGGCCGCGTACGGCGGCGATCCAGGCGGCCGAGCCGGCGAAACTGGCGGCGTCGACCAGCAACGCCAACGGGGCGCTGAGAAGTTGCACCAGGTAACCGGCGACGGCCGGGCCGGCCGTGTACGCGGTGCTGCGGCTGGCCTCCAGCGCGCCGTTGGCCTCGACCAGGTGTGCGCGGCCGACCAGGAACGGCAGGTACGACTGGTAGGCCACGTCGAAGAAGACCGTGCACAGGCCGATCGCGAAGACGGTCACGTAGAGCTGGCCGAGCGTCAGGACGTGCCACAACGCCGCCACCGGCAGCGAGGCGACCAGCCCCACCCGCAGCAGGTCACCCGCGATCAGGACGGGTCGGCGGCGCAGCCGGTCGACCACGGCGCCGGCGGGCAGCCCGACGAGGACGAACGCGGCGGTCTCGGCGGCGGTCAACGCGCCCACCTGGAAGGTGGTCGCGTCCAGGGTCACCACGGCCAGCAGGGGGATGGCCAACATGCTGACCTGGGTGCCGAACTGGCTGACCGTGCTGCCGAGCCACAGACGCCGGAAATCAGCGTGCCCGGAGAACAACCGCCACATCGGCAACCCCCGCATTGTTGAGTCAGGAAGGCTCAACAATGCGGGGGAACGGGTGTGGATGTCAACCCTCGTCGATCAGATCGCGGACCCGGCGTACCGCTCCGTCAAGCGGCGGGCCGCCGTCGAGGCCGGCCAGACCGTCGAGGTCGGCCAGATCGGCCACGGCCAGCGCGGCCAGGTGGTACAGGGCGCCGGGGTCGGCGTCCAGGGCGATCAGCAGTGTCCGCCGGGCGAGTGGCGCGGCCGGGCCCAAGCTGTCCCAGCCGGGCGTACGGTCGATGCGCCCGAGCAGGGCGCGCACCGCGTCCCGCAGGGCGACGATCCGCCCGCCCGCGGCAGCGTCCCCGGTCCGCTGGCGTTGTCGCTGCTCGCGAGCCTGGGTGGCGTCCCGCCCGGCCGGCGCGCCCAGTCTCAGCCGCCGTTGCTCCGCGGCCTGCCGCGACCTCAGGCCGAGCGCGGAGGCGATCTCCGTCCAGCTCAGGCCGCCGGCGCGGGCCGCGTCGATGAGGTCGCGCTCAATGCTGTCCAGCGCGCCGCGCAGGGTCGGCACCGCAGCCAGCCCGTCGGCCAGCTCCGCAGAGGTCGGTGCGGCGCTGCGGAGGGCGCCGGCAACGGCCCGGAACAGGTCGCCCAGCGTGTCGTCGGTGCGCATGGGAGCACTGTGCCGCTGGGAGTCGACCGTTGTCAACGTTCCGTTGACGACGGTCGGATGTGGGTACTACTCGGCTGGCTCCAGGCGCATGCTGATGCTGTTGATGCAGTACCGGAGGTCGGTCGGGGTCGGGTAGCCCTCGCCTTCGAAGACGTGGCCCAGGTGCGAGTCGCACCGGGCGCAGCGCACTTCGACGCGGCGCATGCCGAGGGAGTTGTCCTCGATGTAGCGCACCCGGTCCTCGGCGAGCGGGGCGTAGTAACTCGGCCAACCGCAGTGCGACTCGAACTTGGTGTCGCTGGCGAACAGTTCCGCGCCGCACGCGCGGCAGCGGTACACCCCCTTGGTCTTGGTCGACACGTACTCGCCGGTCCACGGTGCCTCGGTGCCGGCCTCGCGCAGCACCCGGAACTCGGCCGGCGACAGCATCGCCCGCCACTCCTCCTCGGTGCGGCGTACCTGCGGTTCGGTCCGGTCCATGTCCTGCTGCTGGGTTTCGTGCTCCATACCTCGATCAAACACCAGCCGGCCGCGGAACGATGCCCGACCGTGCCCGGCGGTGCGCGGTGCCTCCCGGAACGCCCCCGCCGGCCGACCCGGGGCGCGTATGGTGCGGCACATGGCAGATGCGCTGGAACTCGAGGTGGCGGGCCGCACGGTGCGGGTCAGCAGTCCCGACCGGGTGTGCTTTCCGGAGCGGGGTTTCACCAAGCGGGACGTCGTCGGGTACTACGTCGCGGCGGGCGACGCGATCATGCGGTCGCTGCGGGAGCGGCCGACGACCCTCCAGCGCTTCCCCGACGGCGTCGACGGGGAGATGTTCTTCCAGAAACGGGTACCGGCGCGGGGGGTACCCGCGTGGCTGGAGACCGCGAAGATCACTTTTCCCAGCGGGCGCAGCGCGGACGAACTCTGCCCGACCGACCTGGCGCACGTGGTGTGGGCGGCGCAGATGAACACGATCGTGTTCCACCCGTGGCCGGTGCGCCGGGCCGACGTCGACCACCCCGACGAGCTGCGGATCGACCTGGACCCCCAGCCGGGCACCGACTTCACCGACGCGGTCAAGGTGGCCGGTGCCGTCCGCGAGGTCCTCGCCGAGCTGGGCTGGACCGGCTACCCGAAGACCTCCGGCGGTCGGGGCGTGCACGTCTACGTGCGGATCCAGCCGCGGTGGAGCTTCGTCGACGTGCGGCACGCCGCGGTCGCGTTCGCTCGCGAGGTCGAGCGGCGCCGGCCCGATCTGGTCACCACCGCGTGGTGGAAGGAGGAGCGCGGCGCGAAGGTGTTCGTGGACTACAACCAGGCCGCCCGGGACCGGACGATCGCGTGCGCGTACTCGCTGCGGGCCAACGCCAGGGCGACCGTATCCACCCCGGTGACCTGGGACGAGCTGGTTGACGTCGAGCCAGACGACTTCGACCTGCGCACCGTGCCGGCCCGGCTGGCCGCCGGTACCGACCCGTTCGCGGGGATCGACGAGGTGGCGCACGACATCACGCCGCTGCTGGAGTGGTACGAGCGCCAGGGCGCCACCGACCTGCCGTACCCGCCGGACTACCCGAAGATGCCGGGGGAGCCCAAGCGGGTGCAGCCGAGCAAGGACCGCGACCTGAAGGGCTGACGCTCGTCGGTCAGGCGGGGCTGACGTCCGTCGGTCAGGCGGGCGACGGCGTCGGTTCGGGCGCCGCGGCCAGTACCGCGCCGAGCAGTCCCGGGAAGTGCCGGTCCAGTTCGTCGTGGCGCAGTGACACGTATCGGCCCGTGCCGACCGCGCGGGTGTGTGTCATGCCGGCCTCGCGAAGCACCTTCAGGTGATGGGAGCGCGTCGCCTTCGGCAACTGCTCCTCCAACGTGCCGCACAGCCGTTCGCCGTGGTCGGCGAGCGTCCGCACCATGCGCAGCCGGGTGGGGTCGGCGAGGGCCTGCAGGACCGCGGTGACCGGTACGTCCGCCAACGCCGGCTCCGTCACTTCTCCCATGTGATCAGCCCCACTTAGTTCGACTTTTTTGGAACTAACGTCGTAGCGTTCGTTCCAATGATATCGAACAAGGGAGGTCTGACAATGCCCGCGTTGCTCGCCGTCGTGCTGTGGGGCGTGATGTTCTCCGTCCTCGGTCACGCGGTCCGCCATGTGGACCCGTTCAACCTGACCGCGATCCGGTACACCCTGGCGACGCTGCTGCTGCTGGCGATCCTGGTCTGGCGGGAAGGGCGCGCCGGGATGCGCTTCGACGGGCGGCTGGTCGAGGTGGCCGTCCTCGGCTCGCTCGGCTTCGCCGGGTTCAACCTCTTGTCCAGCGTCGGGCTGACCTACACCCAGCCCCAGCACGCCGCGCTGATGGTCGCCCTGACGCCGCTGCTGACCGTGCTCGTCCGCTGGGCCCGCGACCGGGTGCGCCCGCAGCGGGTCACCCTCGCGCTGGTCGCCGTGGCGCTCGCCGGGGTCGCCCTCGTCATCACCCGGGGTCACCTCACCGATCTGGCCGGCGTCAACGCCGGCGACCTGCTCATGCTCGGCGCGGTGGCCGGCTGGGCGGTCTACACCCACGGTGCCGGCCGGTTCGGGGCCTGGTCGCCGCTGCGGTACACCGCCCTCAGCTCCCTCGCCGGTACCGTCACCATCGTCGTCCTGACCGTCCTCGCGGACGTGATCGGCTGGCAGCGCCCGCCGTCGCCGGCCGGGCTGCGGGCGGCCGGGGTCGACCTCGCCTACGTCGTGCTGGCCGGTACGGTCGTCGCGGCGCTCGCCTGGAACACGGCGGTACGCCGGCTCGGCGCGTCGAACGCGGCACTGTTCATGAACCTGGTGCCGGTGACCGCCTTCGCGGTGGCGATGCTGCGCGGTTACCGGCCGGTCCTCGCGGAACTGGCCGGCGCCCTGATCACCATCGCCGCGCTGGTCACGGCGAACCTGTACGCCCGTGGGGTGTTCACCCGCCGGCCGGCGCCCGAGCGGCCGGCACCGGCGTACGGTGCGGCTGCCCGGACCGCCTCGCGGGCAGTGTCCTGAATGGATTTCCGGAGCCCTGGGTATGTGAGGAGCGTCGATACGCGAAAGGACACTCCCATGCCGGTGACATACCGCAAGGTCATCAAGTTCGGCCCGTTCCGGTTCCACCTCGGCAACCACGGCCTGTCGTCGTGGAGCATCCAGCTCGGCCGCTGGTCGTGGAACTCGCGGACCCGCAGGCAGCGCGTCGACCTGCCGGGCCCGTTCTCCTGGCGTTCCCGCTGACCAGCCCGTTCCCGCCGGGGCCGCCCGCGCCGCCGGGGCCGCCTTGATCGTCACAACTTGCCGGAAGTTGTGGTCTCAGCACCCCTCGGAGACCGCAACTTCCCGGAAGTTGTGACGATCAAGGCGTCGGGCCGCGGCGACCTCATGGCGTCGGGCCGCGGCGACCTCATGGCGTCGGGACGCGGCGGTCACTGCGCCGGGCAGGTGGTGCCCTTCGCCGGTACGGTCAGGTCGACCAGGTACCGGTTGACGGCGCTGGTGACGCAGCGGGTCTGCGGGTAGGCGGTGTGCCCCTCGCCCTCCCAGGTGAGCACCGTGCCCACCCCGAGCATGTTCGCCAGCTTGGGCGTCTGCTCGTACGGCGTGGCCGGGTCCCCGGTGGTACCGACGACCAGGACCGGCGGCGCGCCCTTGGCGGCGCCGGCCGGGTACGGGTCGCGCTTGGCCGGCCACTGCGCGCAGATCAGGTTGAGCGCGCTGGACGGGCCGAACATCGGGTACTTCTGCCGCCAGTCCGCCTGCAGCGCCCGCAGCCGCTCCACCGATGGGGTGTTGGCGTCATCGGTGCAGTTGACCACCGCGTTCGCGTCGAACAGGTTGGAGTAGCGCCCGCGCGCGTCGCGCTCGGCGTACGAGTCGGCCAGCCGCAGCACCCCGGCCGCGTTGCCCTTGCGCAGACCGTCGATCGCGAGGGCGAGCTGGCTCCACTGCTCCTGGCTGTACAGCGACGCGACCACGGCGGTCTGGATCCACCCGGCCGTGGCCGCCCGGCCGCCCGACCCGGTCACCGGACTGCGCCGCGCCGCGTCCATCACCGAGTTCACCGTGGCGCGGGCGTCCGGGCCGATCGGGCACTTGGCCGCGTTGTCCCGGCACCAGGCGGCGAAGTTGTCGAAGGCATGCTCGAAGCCCTTGGCCTGCGACTCGGCCGAGGCGACCGAGTCGAGCGTCGGGTCGATGGCCCCGTCGAGGACGAGCGCCCGGACCCGGGTCGGGAACAGTTGCGCGTACACCGCGCCGAGCAGCGTGCCGTACGAGTACCCGAGGTAGGTGAGCTTCTGCTCACCCAGGGCCGCCCGGATGGCGTCCATGTCGCGCGCGGCCTGTTCGGTGGAGAACAGCGGCAGCGTGTCGCCGTACTTGCTGCCGCAGCTCTGCGCCATCTTGCGGGACAGCGCGACCGACTGGTCGAACGCGGCCTGCGAGACCGGGTCGGGGTCGGCGCCGAAGGAGGCGTCCAGGTCGGCGTCGGAGAAGCACTTGATCTGGTCGGACCGGCCGACGCCGCGCGGGTCGAAGCCGACGACGTCGAAGCGCTGGGTGATCTCGGCCGGCAGGCCGACCGACAGGTACGCGGCCAGGTCGACGCCGGAACCGCCCGGCCCGCCCGGGTCGACCAGCAGCGAGCCGATCCGGTTGGTCTGGTGGGTCGCGCGGGCCCGCAGCAACGCCACGTCGAACCGTTTGCCGTCGGCCGGCTTCGCCCAGTCCCGCGGCACACTCACCATGCCGCAGTCGTACGTGACGTTGTCCGGGGTCCTACCGAGCGCCTCCTTCGCGACGTCGGGGCAGGGCCGCCAGTGCACGGTACCGGCGGCCGGCGCGGCGTTCCCGGAGGCGGACGTGGGGGATCCCCAGTGGGTGGTCGGGCTGACGCAGCCCGACACCGTGAGCACCACGGCGACGAGAAAAGCCAGTGCGGCGCGTCGGACGACCACCACTGATCCCCTTCCGGACGAGTGTCGGGCCCTGCGAGCCTACGTCGGACCCGGTCACCCTCGGCTCACACCCGACCGGCGAGCACCTCGGTGACGTCCACCCGGACCGGCCGCTCCAGCTGCTCGTACGTGCACGACTTCGGGTCACGGTCCGGCCGCCAGCGCTTGAACTGGGCGGTGTGCCGGAACCGGTCGCCCTCCATCGCGTCGTAGCCGACCTCCATGACCAGCTCGGGGCGCAGCGGCTCCCAACCGAGATCCTTCTTGCCCGACCAGCGGCTCGGCGCGCCCGGCATCCGCTGCCCGCCGGTGGCGTGCGCCTCGGCCGACGTCCAGGCCGCCCACGGGTGCTCCTCGGCGGGGATCCGGTACGGCGCCAGCTCCTCGACCAGCTCGGCCCGGCGCGCCTTGCTGAACGACGCGCTCACTCCGACGTGGTGCAGGACGCCCGCGTCGTCGTAGAGGCCCAGCAGGATCGACCCGACGACGGGGCCGTCCTTGTGCCAGCGGAACCCGGCGACCACCACGTCGGCGGTCCGGGCATGCTTGACCTTGTACATCAGCCGCTTGCCGGGGGCGTACGGGATGTCGGCCGGCTTGGCGAGAATGCCGTCGAGCCCGGCGCCCTCCAGGACGTCGAACCACTCCCGGGCGGTGTCGAGGTCGTGCGTCGTGGCGGTGACGTGCACCGGCGGCACCACGTGTGCGAGGAGCTCCGCCAGCCGGGCCCGGCGGGTCGCGTACCCGGTTTCCATGAACGACTCGTCCCCGACGGCCAGCAGGTCGAACGCGATGAACGACGCCGGCGTGGTCTCGGCCAGCAGCGCCACCCGGGACGCGGCCGGGTGGATGCGCTGCCCGAGCAACTCGAAGTCGAGCTTGGGGATCTCGGTGTCGTGGCGGATCACCACGATCTCGCCGTCGACCACGCAGCGCGCCGGGAACTGGGCCCGCACCTGCGCGACGACCTCGGGGAAGTACCGTGTCATGGTCTTGCCGCCGCGGCTGGCCAGTTCGATCTCGTCGCCGTCGCGGAACACGACGCAGCGGAAGCCGTCCCACTTCGGCTCGTACGTCATGCCCGCGCCGGTCGGTATCTGCGGGACGCTCACGGCCAGCATCGGTTCGATCGGGGGCAGTACCGGCAGGTCCATGCCGCGAGTCTGCCATCAGCCGGCACGTCGATGGGATCACGGGATCACGGGGCGGTCAGGAGCGGAAAAAGATCAGGGGCGTGTCGGGGTAGCTCCGGATGCCGGAGGTGGCACCGGCTCCGTACCGTGACGGCGTGTCCCTGATCACCGCCGAGCTACTCACCAAGCAGTACCCCAACGGTGTCACGGCCCTGTCCGACCTGACGGTCGAGGTGGAGCCGGGCATCGTCGGGCTGGTCGGCGCCAACGGCGCCGGCAAGTCGACGCTCATCAAGATCCTGCTGGGGCTGCTCCCGCCGACCAGCGGCGACGTGCGGGTACTCGGCCTCGACCCGACGACCCACGGCGACCAGGTCCGTGCCCGCGTGGGGTACATGCCCGAACACGACTGCCTGCCGCCCGACCAGGTGGCCGCCGAGTTCGTCACGCACATGGCCCGCATCAGCGGCCTGCCGCGCGCGACGGCCCGGGAGCGCGCCTCCGAGGCACTGCGCCACGTCGGCCTCTACGAGGAGCGGTACCGGCAGATCGGCGGCTACTCGACCGGCATGAAGCAGCGGGTGAAGCTGGCCCAGGCGCTGGTACACGATCCCGATCTGCTCCTGCTGGACGAGCCGACCAACGGCCTCGACCCGGCCGGCCGCGACGCGATGCTGGCGCTGGTCCAGCGCATCGGCGCCGAGTTCGGCATCTCCGTGGTCGTCTGCTCCCACCTGCTCGGCGAGGTCGAGCGGATCTGCGACTCGCTGGTCGCCATCGACGGTGGACGGCTGCTGCGCGCCGACCGGATCTCGGCGATGACGTCCGTGACCGACGTGCTCACCGTGGAGGTCAGCGAAGGCACCGAGGAGTTGGCGGCCCGCCTGGCGGCCCTGGGTCTCCGCCCCGAGCTCGAGGGGCGCGGCCTGGTGGTCCCGCTCGGCGGAGACGCCACGTACGACCTGGTCATCGACGCGATCGCCGACCTCGACCTGTCGCTGCACCGGCTCGACCAGCGCCGCCACCGGGTCGCCGAACTGTTCCGGACGGAGGACGCCCATGTCTAGCGGCGCCGCACCCCTTCAGGTCGCGCCCGGCGGTGCGGCCTCCGGCGGGGTCATCCACGACATCGGGTACCAGCGCTACACCGGCCCGCGGCTGGGGCGCGGGTACGCCACCCGGTCGCTGTACCTGCACGGCCTGCGCACCGCCTTCGGGCTGGGGCGCAGCGCGAAGGCGAAGATCTTCCCGTGGGCGACGGCGGGCCTCGTCGTGCTCGTCGCCACGGTGCTCACCGCGATCCGGGCCCAGGCCGAGCGGCCGGTGATGAGCTACGCGGACTTCCCCACCGCGGTCGCCCTGCTGACCACGCTGTTCTGCGCGGCCGCCGCGCCCGAGCTGGTCTCCCGCGACCTGCGCGGCGGCGTGCTGCCGCTGTACTTCTCGCGTCCGCTGCGCCGCAGCGACTACGCCCTGGCCAAGCTGGCGGCGCTGGCCACCGCGGTGTGGCTGACGCTCGCCGGCCCGCTGCTGCTGATGTTCGTCGGGGGTGTGTTCTCGGTACACGGCGCCGGGGCGGTCTGGGACGAGTTCCTCGACTTCCTCCCCGGGCTGGCCCAGGCGGCGATCTACGCGGCCGTGTACGCGTCGCTGGCGCTGCTGGTGGCGTCGCTGGCGGGGCGGCGCGCGGTCGCCGCCGCCCTGATCGTCGCGGTCTTCGTGGTGACCACGCCGATCGTCGGGGTGATCAGCGTCGTCGGCGGCCCGGACGCCCAGCGGCTCGCGTTCCTCGCCAGCCCCACCACCCTGGTCCAGGGCGTGGGCAGTTGGCTGTTCGACGCGGCCGGCGACCACGTGGGGCCGTACGGCCCGGTGTACGGGGCGACGGCCGTGGCCCTGGTCGCCGCCTGTGTCCTGCTGCTGCTGGCCCGCTACCGGAGGGTGGCCCGATGAGTACGGTGAGCGTAGCGACGGATCCGGCCGCGCCGGCGCGCCCGGCCGCCGCCGTGGAGCTGCGGGGCGTGTCCCGCTGGTACGGCAACGTGGTGGCGGTCAACGACATCACGATGGCCCTGGGCCCCGGGGTCACCGGCCTGCTCGGCCCCAACGGGGCCGGCAAGACCACCCTGCTGCACATGATGGCCGGGTTCCTCGCGCCGTCGCGCGGCGAGGTGCTCGTCGACGGCGCGCCGACCTGGCGCAACCCCGCGGTCTACCGGCAGCTCGGGCTGGTCAGCGAACGGGAGGCGGTGCACGACTTCCTCACCGGGTGGGAGTTCGTCCTGGCCAGCGCGAAGCTCCACCGGCTGCCGCAGCCCGAGGCCGCGGCGCGGCGAGCGATCGACCTGGTCGAGATGGCCGACGCGAAGGACCGCCGGATCGCGACGTACTCCAAGGGGATGCGCCAGCGCACCCGGGTCGCCGCGGCGCTGGTGCACGACCCGCGGGTGCTGCTGCTCGACGAACCGTTCAACGGCATGGACCCGCGCCAGCGGATGCACATGATGGAACTGCTGCACGACATGGGCGCGGCCGGCCGTACGGTCCTGTTCAGCTCGCACATCCTCGAAGAGGTCGAGCAGCTCTCCGGCACGGTCCAGGTCATCGTGGCCGGCCGGCTGGCCGCCTCGGGCGACTACCGCCGGATCCGGCGGCTGATGACCAACCGGCCGCACGTGTTCACCGTCTCCTCCAGCGACGACCGCGCGCTCGCCGTCGCGCTGATGGGGGAGGAGTCGGTGACCGGGGTGGAACTGGACGCGGGTGGGCTGACCGTACGCGCCGGCGACTACGGCACGTTCACCCGTACCCTGCCCCGGATCGCCCGCCGGACCGGTATCCGGCTGCGGCGCGTGCTGCCCACCGATGAGTCCCTGGAAAGCGTCTTCTCGTACCTGGTGGAGTCATGAACCTCTTCGACGCGACGATCGCGCGGATCACGACCCGGGGGCTCTTCGGGCGCCGCCGCTTCCTGCTGCTCCTCCCGTTGCCGATGCTGCTGGTCGGGCTCGCCCTGCTCGCCGACGGGTTCGGCGCCCGGCCCGCCGACTGGGCCCAGCCGGTACTCGTCGGGCTGGGGTTCGCGGCCGTCCTGCCGGTGATCTCGCTCATCGTCGGCACCGGCGTGCTGGGCTCCGAGATCGACGACGGCACGCTGGTGCACGTCCTGGCCAAGCCGCTGCCCCGCCGCCAGATCATCGTCACCAAGCTGGCCGTCGCGGTCGCTGTGACGGCGGTGACCGTCGGGGTACCGATGTTCGTCGCCGGGCTGATCGCGGGCTCGGCCCGGTTGGGGGCGGGGCTCGCCGCCGGCTGCGTCGTCGGGGCGTTCGCGTACTCCGCCCTCTTCCTCGCGCTCAGCCTGCTCACCCGGCGGCCGGTCCTGCTCGGCCTGCTCTACGTCCTGATCTGGGAGGGCATGCTCGGCAACCTGCTGAGCGGCACCCGGGTGCTGTCGATCCAGCAGTACGTGACGGCGGTGGCGGTCCGCGTCGGTGACACCGACCTGCTCGCCGGACGGGTCTCGGTGCCGGTGGCGGTGGTGATGGCCGTGGTGTTCACGCTCGGGGGCACGCTGCTGGCGATCGACCGGCTGCGCTCGTTCAGCGTGGCCGGCGAGACGAGCTGACGCGGTTCCTCCTGGACCTTGGGGAGTTCGGCCCCGGATCTGATTCCTCGACGTCCGGAGTTCGGTCGGTCCAGGCAGCGGTTGCGGCCCGGGCCGTCTGAAGGAGTGACTGAGCTGATTTCATCCTGACTCGCGCTGCTCCTCGATGAGTTGGAGGAGCGTGATCGCGGCGAGGATTGGGGTGGCTCGTCGCGGGCAGCAGTGGAGTTTGGTCAGGACCTTCCACGTCTTGAGGGTG